>WRKG01000287.1 GCA_009778185.1 Bacillota bacterium | reverse complement strand
CGTTTGGGTCGTGCTGGTGCGCGGACATATAGCTTTCTATGTTGTTTTTGCTTATCCATTTTAGGGCGGTTTCCAAAACTTCTTGGCGGATTGCCGAACCGTTTACATAGTTATCTCCTAGTAAAACCGCTGCACCATTGGATTTGCTGAACATCGTTTTTGCGTGTGCAAGCCAAGCACCTGTATAAACGGCGTTTCGCAGTTCCTGCTCGGTTAATTTTATGCCCGCTATGTTGATAATTCTGAACCAATCCAGTTTTTCCTTGTCGTTGCCCTCGCAAATGTATATCGAAAGTTTATGATTTAGAATTGTATCTTGGTCGGTTTTGGTTAGATTGCTAAACTGCATATAATGTCCATCTACCATTACGCCAAAATTTTCGTTTACGTATTCGCAAAAACTGATTGTACGCTGTTGTCCGTCCAAAACTTCGAGAGTGCCGTCATCGTTTTTTGCCCAATGAATAGTGCTTAGAGGAAGTCCACGAAGAATACTGTCAATAACGGCATCTCGGTCTTTTTCAGTATAGATGTATTCCCTTTGATAAGGAGGACGCACGTTTAATTTTCCGCCGTATGCAAAAACGCCCTCCTCAGCGCTGTTGTTGTAGCCCTCGACAACCTCGGCTATAGTTATTTTTCTTTCATCTACTTTCATATTATATCCCCTATTCTTCTGACTATTATTCTAGCGTATATTTCTTTATCATTTATTTTGAAACGTTTGTTTGGCGTTTTGTTGCCTTCGATATATCTATCAAGTCCCAAAATTTCAAATTGTTTTGGATTATATTTATCCAAAAATGTGATAGGTACGCCCATTTCGCCGTCCCAATCGTAGGGAATATTGACAACTTTGTCAACGTTTATTGCATTGTAGTTGTCATAATGCGGAAATTCTTTGGGATTATAGCGTTTGTATAATGTCAAATTTTGTTGGTGCTTTTTGACATCTAAATTAGTAAACCAAGTTCCCATGATGTGTTTAACTGGCTGTCCGTCCACAATTTTTTCGTAGTCGTAATGTTCGGGAACAACAAACCAAATATCCTTGTTTATATCACGGTAGCCTGTTCGCATTTTGTCTTTTGCCATGTAGTCAAATATTTCTTTGTAGCTTAATGCGTTTTTGTTGCCGAGTATAATAAATTTTTTATCATACTCCATAAGTTGTGCAACATATTCACGAAACAGCGAAAATGGCGGATTTGTAACCACAATATCCGCTTCTTTCAATAATTCAATGCACTCTTCCGAACGAAAATCGCCGTCCCCTTTTAATCGTGTCAAGGCGTTTTTTTTGTTCTCCAAAAGCCACTCAACATCAAGTAAATTGATTGCTGTATCGTTGTTATAGTCTTCAATTTCAGTAATTACTATTTTGTGCGGTGCTTTGGTTGTTCGGTCTTCTAGGGGTTCGTCCGCAAACAGCGAAAGTTGAGTGTTTGCAATCGGCGAACCTGCATAACAAGTGGCAATTAGCTTTTTCAAGCCAAAAACATTGAAATTATTCGCAAAATACTTAAAAAAGTTGCTTTCGTAAGGGTCATCGCAGTTGCAAAAAACTGTTTTTCCCTTAAATTCGTGCTTGTAATACTTTAATTCCATTTCAATATCACTAAGTTGCGTGTAAAACTCGTCCGCTTTGGCTTTTTTGGCGGATTGCAAGGTTTTTTGTGCCATAATTTGCACACCTCTTTCCATAAAAATTTATTTATGAGTTCATTATAACACAACACAAAAGCAGGTGCAACCCCATTTTTGCAGGATTTAACAGTCTTTTACACTACAAAACCTACCACAAAAAACATATTGGCAACCCTAATTTTTCCTCTAATTCCGATTTTGTAACATCGTCCAAAGTAACATTTTCACGAAACATATTTGTTGGCAAAAAAAGCCCTTTGCAATTATCTTTGTGGACTTTTTCTTTTACTTGCGAGATAACATCGGTTGCAGTCAGCAAGCCGCTAACCGTAATTGTTTCGCCAAAAAACTGATTTTTTACCACATAAATTTTATTGTTAGGAAACTTTTTTTTGATAAGCAAAGCCGCCGCCTCGCCTGTAACTACGCCAAATTTTTTGACATCTTCAAGATTGGATAAATTCGCAAAATCGACAGAACCCTCCAAATTTTGCAAATTAAACTCGCAATCGAACATTGCCCACATTCCAACGCCATTTTCCAGTTGCGGAAAACCCTCGTAATGCTCATATTTTGGCATTGGAAATTTCTCAAACCCTGCTTTTATATACCATTCGTCAGCACAAAATACAAACGCCGTGCCGTATTTCTCCATTGCGTGCGATTGCCACTTTTGCACTTGCTTTATAACGGCTTGCGATTCCTCACGTGAAAATGGTTGCAAAAACGGCAAATTTTGCCTAAATTTTGTCAACCCAACTGGAACAACCGACAAACTTGCCGCGTTTGGTTGCAACTGTAACAAAGATTGAATTGTTTCATCTAAAATTTTGCCGTCGTTTAGCCCTTTGCACAGCACAATTTGAAAGTGCATTGTTATTCCTGCGCGGCGAAATATCTCCAAATAATCGAACAAATAGCTTGCCTTTTTATTGCCCAAAATTTGACAACGCAAATTTGCCGCCGCCGCGTGTACCGATATATGCAGCGGCGATAAATGATATTTTGCAATTCGCTTTACTTCCGCTTGCGAAAGATTGCTCAACGTTACATAATTCCCATGCAAAAATGACAACCTAATATCGTCATCTTTGAAATACAACGCTTGGCGCATTCCTTTTGGCAACTGCTCTACAAAGCAAAATGGACAATTATTTGCACAGCGTTTGACCGTATCCATAAGCCCGCTTTTGAAAGTCAACCCTAAATCTTCGTCATCGTCCTTTTCGATTTCTAGTTGCCAAATTTCGCCGTTTGATTTTTCAATTTCTAGCGTTAAAAAATCTGTGTTTATCATAAAACGATAATCCAAAACGTCAACTATTTTTTTGTTGTTGATTGAGATAAGTTTATCGCCTGCAAAAATTTCTAATTCTTCGGCGATGCTGTTCGGCGAAACCATTGTTATAACGTGATTTTTGGGCATTTATTCCACCGTGCCTTTCAAATAGAAAGTTTGACAACCAATAATTTTTACCGACAAAATATCTCCAGGTTTTACTTGGGAAGTTTCCAATTTGTCAATATCAAAATGCACTAAAACATTGCCGTCCGTTCTGCCAGAAGTTGCGGAATCCGCCATTACAGCGACATTTTTTCCTATGTAATTTTGATTATGTTTCAACTGCAAGCTGTTTACCAACTCGACAAGCCTGTCAAAACGCTCTTTTGCGGTGGATTTTGGGATAATTTCGGTTAAATCGGCGGCTGGCGTTCCCGAGCGTTTGGAGTACAAAAACGTAAAAGCCCCTGCAAAATTCGCTAAACGCACGGTTTCCAAGGTTTGCAAAAAATCCTCTTCGGTTTCTCCAGGAAATCCCACGATAATATCGGTTGTCAACGTTATATTAGGAATGGCGGATTTTAATTTGTTTGTCAACTCTAAATAATGTTCTTGTGTATAGCCACGATTCATAGCTTGCAAAATGCGACTCGAGCCTGATTGCACGGGCAAATGCAAATGTTTGCAAACTTTTTCGCAATTTTTTATGGTTGCTATTAAATCGTCGGATAAATCCTTGGGATGCGAAGTCATAAAGCGGATTCGCTGAATATTTTCAATTTCGTTGACCTGCTGTATAAGTTCGGCAAATCCATATTCATAAGAGTTGACATTTTGTCCAAGTAGCATAACTTCTTTTACGCCATCGTTTGCCAGAGCGGTAATTTCCGCCAAAATATCGGCTATTTTGCGACTTTTTTCTCGTCCGCGAACGTACGGCACAATGCAATAGGCACAAAAATTATTGCAACCGTGCATTATCGTGATTCCCGCTTTGTGCGGTAAAAACCGAGTTGTATCATTTTCCAATAATTCGGATTCTTCTTCGTGTTCGGTCAAAATTTCAACGGCACGTTTTCCAGTTGTCAATCGTTGGTACAACAATTTTGGAAAACTATTTTTATTAAATGTCCCAAAAATTATATCGATATGTTTATAATGTGCATTTATTTCTTCTATCACTTCGGGACGTTGCGGCATACAGCCACAAAGAGCAACTATTTTGTTCGGCTGCGTTCTCTTTTGAGATTTTAGCGAGCCAAGTTTGCCAAAAATTTTCGTTTCGGCTTTTTCGCGAACGCAACAAGTATTATACAGCACCAAATCGGCGGATTCTTCGCTGGGCGATTCCAAATAGCCCATTGCAAGCAAAAGCGAGTTAAGTTTTTCCGATTCTCGTTCGTTCATTTGACAACCAAACGTTTGTATAAACATAGTAGGCTTGCGAAAATTTTCCGCAAAAAAGCCATTGCTCAAAGTTTCAACTCTTTGTATATATTCAAAATTTTTCATAAATAATCCTCCGTTTTAGGCATTAAAACCCTGGGCTTAAACATTAAAACCCTGGGCGCCCGCCTGCCGGCGGACAGGCTGCCCAGACCCGCAAGGCTGAATTTTGTCCAGTGGACAAAAGAATAGCGCCCTTGACCCGCATTTTATTTTGGAATTGCGGTTAAGCAGCATTTTGAGGGGATTAGCCCCTATATTATTGCAAAACCATATAGAAAATTATAAAATAAATTTGCTTAAAATGTCAACTTTTTCATTTTCAAATAAAATTGACATAATTCCAAAAATGTAATATCATGTAATCATAAATTTCAAATTAGCCATGCCCACACATAAATAAAATTGCGGGTCAAGGGACCTGCCTGCCGGCAGGCAGGCGCGTTCCTTGCGGGGTTTGCCTGTCCGCCGGCAGGTGGAGGGCAGAGCCCCAAGGTTTTAGGTTTTAGGAGGTAAAAATGTTAAAGTTTATTTGTTATGCTAAGTGTACAACTTGTAAAAAGGCTAGAAGTTGGCTTGACGAGCGGGCGATGACTTATGAAATGCGAGATATTAAAGGGGATAATCCTACTTATGACGAGTTGAAGGATTGGCTAAAGTTGAGCAAATTGCCAATAAAACGATTTTTTAATACAAGCGGAATTTTGTACCGTGAATTAGAATTATCCCAAAAATTGCCCACAATGACGGAAGAAGAATGTTTGCAACTGCTCGCCACGGACGGAATGCTCGTAAAACGTCCAATTTTGGTGGCGGAAAATGCCGTTTTAGTGGGCTTTAAGTTACCAGAATGGGAAACCCTAATAAAATAGCCAAGAAAGGGAACAAAATGATAGAATATTATAATCAACCTGTCTACATAGAAAACGCCAACAAAATTTTTTTTGAACCGCCCAAAAATGCCCCAACAAACGGCTCTATTGCCTATAAAATTTTAGCGGCTCACAACGTAAAACAAGATTCCGAACAGCTTCACATTAAATTTGATTCGCTTGCATCGCACGATATTACATACGTGGGAATCATCCAAACAGTGCGAGCGGCAAATGCCGATTTTGAAAGGTTTCCGTTGCCTTATGTGCTTACAAATTGCCACAACAGCCTTTGTGCAGTCGGCGGAACTACCAACGAAGATGACCACGTTTTTGGGCTTTCTGCCGCAAAAAAATACGGCGGAGTTTTTGTACCGCCGCATATCGCCGTTATCCACCAATATATCCGCGAAACGATGACCGCTTGCGGAAGGATGATTCTCGGATCGGACAGCCACACACGTTACGGCGCGCTCGGAACAATGGGCTTTGGCGAAGGCGGCGGCGAATTGGTAAAACAACTTCTCGGCAAAACTTACGATATAAACAAGCCCGAAGTTGTCGCCGTTTATTTAACGGGAAATCTTCGCCCAGGAGTTGGCGCGCAAGATGTCGCTCTTTCGTTGATTGGCAAGGTTTTTGCCCAAAATTTAACCAAAAATAAAATTTTAGAATTTATTGGACCTGGAATCGCCAATCTTAGCATCGATTACCGCTTGGGAATCGACGTTATGACCACCGAAACTGCTTGCCTTTCCAGCATTTGGGCAACCGACAGCAAAGTGGAAGAATTTTACGCAAATCACGGGCGTTTGTCCGATTATTCATCCCTGCAACCCGATTTTTTGGCTCGTTACGATTCTCTTATCAAAATTGACCTTTCGTTGATTTGCCCAATGATTGCTATGCCGTTTCACCCAAGCAACGTTTTTCCTATTGCGACCGTCCAAAAAAACGCCGCCGATATTTTGCGTTCTTTAGAATCAAATCAACAGGAAAATTTATCTCATTTGCAAAATTTGTGCTTGCCTAACGGAAACATAAAAGTTGACCAAGCCATAATTGCAGGCTGCTCTGGCGGAATGTACGAATTTGTCGCCGAAGCCGCCGAAATTTTGGAAAATCACGCAACCACAATGACAGACGCATTTTCTTTGTCCGTGTATCCTGCAAGTCAACCGATTTATTTGGCAACGGTCGAAAATGGAATCGCCACAAAATTGCTAAAAGCTGGCGCGGTGCTGAAAACTGCCTTTTGTGGTCCATGTTTTGGTGCAGGAGATGTGCCAAAACATAACGGATTTAGCATTCGCCACGCAACTCGCAATTTTCCAAGCCGCGAAGGAGCAAAGCCCAATTTAGGGCAAACGGCGGCAGTCGCTTTAATGGATGCGCTTTCTGTGGCGGCAACCGCAACTAACCAAGGAGTTTTAACCTCAGCGGACGAACTTTTGGCGGAAAAATCTCATGTGCCAAAATATTATTTTAACTCGGAAATCTACAAAAAACGGGTTTACAACGGCACAAACGCACCGCAGCCCGCAACCGAACTAATTTACAGCCCAGGAATTAGAGATTGGCCAAAGTTTGCTCCATTGGCGGACAACATTTTGCTTGCGGTTGCCGCTTTTATAACGGATGCGGTAACTACAACGGACGAGTTGATTCCATCGGGCGAAACCTCGACATTTAGGTCGAACCCGTATTTATTGGCAGAATACACGCTTTCGCGCAAAGTGCCGAGTTATGTTAATTTTGCAAAAAAAGTGGCGACTTGGGAAGAAACGCATAAAACAGGCGATTCGCTAGCAGAAATCCCAGATAATACGCTACAACGCGCCTTACAAGAAATCCCGCAAAATGAGCAATTTTCAATCGGAACGGTAATTTACGCCAAAAAACCAGGCGATGGCTCTGCAAGAGAACAAGCGGCAAGTTGTCAACGAGTTTTGGGCGGTTTTGCTAACATTGCCCAGGAATACGCCACCAAAAGATACCGCTCAAACCTCATAAATTGGGGACTTTTACCATTCATTTTGCCAAACGAAACCAATTTTGAAGACGGCGATTTTATCTATATCTCAAATATAAAAAAAGCTGTTGAAAATCAGCAAAATCAAATAAACGGCTTTGTTTTTCCCAAAAATGGCGGCGATAAAAAACCGATTGCTCTAAATTTGCCCTTGACAAAAGAAGAAAGCCGAATTTTGCTTGATGGCTGCTTGATAAATCATTTTTCGAAATGATTTTGGCGTTTCGTAGGGGCGGATATTATCCGCCCGCAAGCCATCACGGGCGGATAATATCCGCCCCTACGAAATTCATTCCCAATATTGCGAAAATTTATTTCCAAATTATATGTATAATTTCAAACAAAAAAATATTGACATTTTTGAAAAATTATGTCAGAATAGAAAATAAGTAGGTATTTTATATGACAAAAATTAAAATGGGTTCATGGAATGTTAATGGTTTACGCGCTTGCATGAAAAAGGGCTTTATGGACTTTTTTAACAACTGCAATTTTGATATTATTGGACTACAAGAAACCAAAATGTACCGAGAACAAGCCAATTTTGTTTTTGATGGCTATCATCAATTTTGGAACTCGGCACAAAAGAAAGGCTATTCTGGAACGGCGATATTTTGCAAGCAACAGCCACTTTCGGCAACCTACGGAATAGGAATCGCCGAACACGATACCGAAGGCAGAGTTATCACTTTGGAATTTGACAACTTCTATTTTGTAACTGTGTACACGCCAAACGCCAAGCAAAACCTTTTGCGATTGCCCTATCGAATGGAATGGGAAAACGCTTTTAGAGAATATCTAATTGCCTTAAAAAAGCCTGTTGTCGTTTGCGGCGATTTGAACGTTGCTCACAACGAAATTGACCTAAAAAATCCCAAAAATAACCACAAAACGCCAGGCTTTTCGCCAGAAGAACGCGGCAAAATGACCGAACTGCTAAATGCTGGGTTTACCGATACTTTTCGCTATAAAAACCCTAATGCAACGGATGCTTATACTTGGTGGTCGTATATTTCTAATGCACGTGCAAATAATACAGGCTGGCGAATCGACTACTTTTTAGTAACAAACTCGCTGCAAAATTTTATACAAGATGTCATTATTTATGACCAAATTATGGGCTCCGATCATTGTCCTGTTGGTCTAACTTTATCACTATGAGGTACTTTTATGGATATTTCTCCTTACCCAACTTTGCAGGTTTTACAAGATTTGCAAACCGCCGTGCAAGGTGCTGAAACTGCCGAAAATATGGCGAATGCTACGCAATCCGCCGAAAACGCTCCAACCGCAACTGTTCCGCTTTCGCAAATTGCTTTGCTTGCGGATACTTTGCAACTTTACGGCTATAAAACTAATCCCGAAAATGTGCAAATGCTACTGCATATGCTCGATAAAGGCTTGCCTCTTACAAAGGAAAATATCGCCGCTATGCACCAAGCTCTAAAAATGACTTCTAGCTTGGAACGTGCCGCTTTTTTGCTACAAAATAATTTGCCCGTTTCTCCCAAAAATGCCCACATGATAACCAATTTATCAGAAGGTACTGCAAAAATTAGCACTCAACTAGATAACCTGTTTAACAGTATCTCGCAACTAAAAGATACCACTTTGCAACAAACTTTGCTGAAAATTTTTGATTCGCTTGGTCAACAGAAAAACGCCGATAACGCAAACTCGACAAATACGACAAACTCGACAAATAATCCCAATAATTCGCAAAATTTGCAAAATACGCAAAATACGCAAACTTTGCCAAATGTGCAAACTCCGCCAAATCCGCAAAATGTACAAACTTCGCAAAATACACAAAATTTGCCAAATGTTCCAACTTCGCAAAATACGCCAAATTTACAAAACATTCCAACTTCGCAAAATACGACAAACTCAACGACCGCACAAACTGCAACAAGCAATCCGCCACAACCGCCGACATTTACAGCTGTTCCAGTTGTGATAAATAGACAGCCGATTAGCGTAATATCGGCAACTATCGCTGATAAAGCCGCGCATATTCCCGAAACAACGCAACCCGTGGCAAATCCGCAAAATTTGTTGCAAAATCCGCTGTTGCACAGACCAGCCAATATAAATGTTGTCAATTTGAATAATTTAGCAAATAGCCAACAAACTGAACCACTTTCGCAACCGCAAACTACGGTAAATACTTCGCAAACTTCTTCACAAGTTTCGCAACTTTCGCAACTTTCGGAAACTGTACAAACTTCGCAAACTTCGCAAACACAGCCGCCGCAAACTGCCGAACCATTGCCGTTGCAACCGCAAACTAATTTGGATATTTCTAATATTCGCAAAAAGTTCTCGTTTGATTGGCAAAACGGCTCGGTGAACGATTTGGAACGTTTTGTCAACGAAATGCGCGAAATTTTAGAACGTGCAACTGCCGCAACCAACAATTCGCCAAACGCACAAAACTCAATATCTGCAACACGAGTATTGCAAGATTTGCAAACTTTGTCGGAATACATCGACTTTTCCGCACAAATTAGAAACCAAACTTTTGTGCAAGTTCCTGTTGTTGTCAACGACCAAATTTACAATACCGCTTTGTACACCAACAAAGATAAAACGCAAAAAAAAACCAACAACAACGTGCAAACCGCTTTAATTGCACTAGATACCGCATTTTTAGGGCATTTTGAAACTTATCTAAAAAAGGACAACAACAATTTGCAGCTACAATTTAGATTAGAAACGCCCAAAATTGAAAATTTAGTACGAGAAAATATTCATAAATTAAGCTCTGCCCTTAAAGATCACCAATATATTTTGGAATCGTTTAACTTTGTTGTAAACGACAAGCCTTTTACTATTTTGGATAATCTGGATGACAAAAAACAATCGCTAAACCATCCAAACACGCTATTTGATGCAACTGCATAATCAAAATGTTTATTATTGAATTGTGAGGGATTTTTTATGAGAAACAAGTTAAAATTATCAACAACGCTAATCATTGGTATTTTATCGGCTTTTATTTTGGGAATTACATCAATTTTTTATGTTGTTAGCACTAATGTATCGGCAATAGTTTATGAAGACGTATTCGGCAGCCTCGACAGAGATATTATTGCAACCAGCGACAATCTCGATTCGTGGATAAACGAAAATTATTTGATTTTAGAACATTTGGCTATCGTTTACGAAACCGTTGGTATGCCACAAATTGAGCCAATCGCTCAGCAGTTTACTCGAGATTTGCCCTATTTAGAAAGTGTTTACGTTGGAATGGAAGATGGCTCGTTCTTTTCGCCGCATCCGCCCGAAACTCGCGATCCCGATTACGATCCGCGGGTTCGTGATTGGTACATTGAAGGTCGTGCCGCTGGCGGAACTCCGACTATAACTTTTCCGTATATTTCGGCAAGCACTGGAAATTTGGTAACTTCGGCGGTTAGGTTTTTGCCCGAATTTTTGGGAATGGAAGCCGTTATTGCGGTCGATTTTAGTATGCAAAATGTGCTAAATACTCTTGATGAAGTTGAGCTTGCCGCTGGTTATATGTTTCTCATTAGCCTTGACGGCAATATTATTGGGCATCACGAGCAACAATATATGCCTTTTGAAAATGTTACTAATATTTCGCAAATTGCCCGTTATCCCGACGTAAATTTTGACGAAACTTTTCTGCACGGCGATTATTATTTTGCATTCCACCAAATGCAAAATGTGGAGTGGATTATTGTTGGAGTTGTTCCGCAATCGTACATACAAAGCCGAGCAAATACGTATCTTATCCCATTATTTATAATAACTGGCTTTGTAATGGTTGTTGTGGTTGGCTTTACAACATTTTTGTTTTCTCGTAGTTTTCGCATTGCCATAAAAAATATTAACGAACAGTTGTCAATTTTCAAATCGGCAAAAAATGCCGAACAACTAGAAGAACTGCTACGAAGTAACGATGTTTACCACGATAAAACCTTTGGCATTCACAAAATTATAACCGATTCTCGCGAAAATTTAGCCGAAATTAGCAAACTTTTAAGCGGAATTTCTAGTGTACATCACGAAAAGCAACTGGGAAATTACAAATATAGGTTGACCGTTTCCGATTACAGCGGTCCATACGCCGACGTTGCCAACAATATAAACGAAGTTATGAACGATTTTCAGCAGGTTCGCAGCGAACTAATGACCGCAATAATCGACATTGTCAACGGAAATTTTGACGCTCAATTACGGCAGTTAAAAGGCGAAGAATCCTACATTAACAATGTGGTTGACGAATTGCGTTCTAACATAAAAAAAGTTGCCAACGGAATCACAGATATGTCCGAAAATATAAGCAACGGCAATTTGGACACACAGCTAAATTTGGCGGATTATCAAGGCGATTGGGCAACAGCGGCAAAAGGGCTTAACAACATAGCAAAATCGGTGCAACTTCCCATTGAGGATATAAAAATTGTACTGGCGGCGATGAGCGAGGGCGATTTTAGCTTGCAAGCAACAGGCAATTTTAAGGGCGAATTTCAAATTTTGCGCGATACGGTAAACACAACTTGCAGCATAATATCGTCCTATATAAAGCAAATTAACGAGATTTTGGCACATATTGCCCGAAAAGACATGACAAAAGAAATGACAGGGCAATGTGTGGGCGAATTTTGCTCTATACGCTACTCAATCAACATTATTACACGAGAAATGAACAGCGTATTAAACGAGATAGCAAAAACGTCAAGCCACGTACTAAGCAGTGCCGAGATAATCAATACCTCATCGGAGCGGCTCGCAATCGGAGCAGCCAACCAAGCCGAAACCTTAAAAAATTTATCGGACAACATAACCATAGTTGACGATCAATCAACGCAAAACTCGGAGCGTGCGTCCAAAGCGACAATTTTATCGCAAACCACGCAAACGAGTGCACAGCACGGCATGAAAGAAATGCAAAATTTTATGAACACAATGACAGAAATAGTGGATTCTTCCAATAAAATATCGGCAATAATCAAAACGATTGAAGGAATCGCATTTCAGACAAACTTGCTTGCACTAAACGCATCGGTCGAAGCGGCTCGTGCAGGTGAACAGGGCAAAGGATTCAGCGTTGTAGCGGAAGAAGTTCGCAATTTGTCGGCACGGTCATCAAAAGCGGTAAGCGAAACAACGCAGCTAATCCAAGAGACAATGCAGCGTGTAAATGAGGGCAACATCCAAGCCCAAGAAACATACGATAGTTTTACCCAAATTGTGGACAACATCCAAGAAACCGCCGAAACAATAACAAAAATTCACAGTTCGTCAGTAAAACAATCTTCCGACATTGCCAACATTTCCGCCGGCCTAGATCGCATAAACGAAGTTGTCCAAAACAACTCCGCCTCAAGCGAAGAAAACGCCACAGCCGCCAGCGAACTAAACGCTCAAGCCCTACTACTAAGCGAAAAAATCGACAAATTCGACTTGAAAAAATAAAAAGCAAAACCGTGGGCGCTGCCCACACCCGCAAGGAGCGCAGCCCCTTGACCCGCTAATTTTTTAGGGTTAAATTGTTGTGTTATTCAAGGACTAATCCTTACAATTTGCAATGGCAAGCCCCTATATAATTTCAAAATATATCAATAAAAATTTTGCGGGTCAAGGGGCTGCGCTCCTTGCGGGGTTTGGGGCAGAGCCCCAAGGTTTTAATGTTTTAATATTTAGGAGGACAAAATGGTAGCTGAAATAATTGCAGTTGGGACGGAGTTGTTGTTGGGGGATATTGTTAATACTAATGCGGCTTTTTTGGCGCAGGAGTTGGCTAAGTTGGGGATTGGGCTTTATACGCAGACGGTTGTTGGGGATAATGCGCAACGGTTGAGACGGGCTTATGACTTGGCTTATGAGAGAGGTGCGGATTTAGTTATTACTATTGGCGGGCTTGGTCCCACGGAGGACGATATTACTAAAGAGGTTGCCGCCGAGTTTTTTGGGTTGCCACTGGTTTTGCATGAGGAATCTTGGGAAAAAATGCAACAGCTTTTCGCAAAAATTCATCCCAATTTGCCGATAGCTACTAGCAATAAAAAACAGGCAATGTTGCCCCAAGGTTGCCATGTTTTAGAGAACAACAACGGCACAGCCCCTGGCGTTTACATAAATCATAATGACAAAAAAATAATAATGTTGCCAGGTCCACCAAACGAACTTGAACCAATGTTTTTGCAGGAAGTTTTGCCCATTTTACGGCAATTATCGGACGGGATGCTGGTTTCTAAAGTTGTCAAAATTGTTGGAGTTGGCGAAAGTATGGTCGAAGAACGCATAAAACACTTGATAACGGCACAAACTAATCCCACAATAGCTCCGTATGCCAAAACTTTTGAGGTTTGGTTGCGAATAACTGCCGCCGCCAAAAATGAGCAACAAGCCAACGATTTGATAAATCCCATCGTGGTGCAGTTGCACAAGATATTTGGCAATGCGATTTTTGGCGAAAATGCCGAAACACTCGAAAGTGTTGTTGTCAACCTTTTGAAAAAGCGGGGTTTACAACTTGCCTGTGCGGAATCTTGTACGGGCGGAATGCTAACAGCACGGCTTGTCAATTACCCTGGCGTTTCCGAGGTTTTGCATGAGGGAATCGTAACTTATGCAAATGAATCTAAAATTGAACGATTGAATGTTGACAAAAATTTATTGGAAAAACACGGAGCAGTCAGCGCAGAAGTCGCTGCGACAATGGCTGAAGGTTTGCTAAAATCCGATAATCTTGTGGGATTATCCACAACAGGAATAGCGGGCCCAAGCGGCGGCACAGCCGAAAAGCCAGTTGGGCGAGTTTACATAGGTTTAGCGTTTCCTGGCAAGCCAACCCAAGTAAAAGAGTTGACATTAACAGGCGACCGCACAAAAATACGCACAAGAACAGTAATAGCCGCATTGGATTTTTTGCGGTTGGCTTTGTTGGAATAATGCGTTGGATTGGCGTTTGCCCATACATTTTTAATAAATGCAATTTTTCAATATTTGATTAACATTTTTGGTGGACATTAAAATTAAATCAAAAGGAGGAAATTTTTTGGAATACATTTTAGCAGTAGACGGCAACAACAACAAAACAGACTATTTGCTATGCACAATGGAAGGTAATTTTGTCGATGCTTTGCGAGCGGACAAAATTTTGATAAACGATTTTGATTCTGCGGAGCAATCTCTAAAATTGCAGTTGGGAGAACTTTTAGGACGCAACAGCGTATCCTATGCAAGCGTTGTTTCCGCGGGGTTTGGTTTGATTGGTGCAAATTTGCCGTCTCAAATAACCGAACTGGAAACCCGTATAAAAAAAATAGGCTTGACAAATTTTAGAGTAGCAAACAACGGAATTTTGGGAATAAAAGCCGCCTCAAATACTGGCGTTGGACTTTGCGCGGTAAACAGCACAAGCACGTTGGTCATCGGATCGGACGAACGGCGGCAAATTTTGCAGGTTGGCGGATTAGGCTTTATTACAAGCGATTTCGCTGGCGGCACGTACATACGAGATAAAATTATGGCGGCGTTATACGATTTTAATTATCGATGCGGCGAAAATTCCGAAATGTTTACTCCCGTTTTGGAATTATTGCAGGTTGACAATTTGCAAACCGCAATCTCCGATAACGCACTTTTGGAAAAACACAATGTCAACCTAATAAAAATTGCCGACAAAGCCGCAAGAGAGGGCGACAAAGTAGCACAAACCATATTTGACGAAATTGGACTTTCCATTGGAAAAAGCGTTGCAGGGTGCATAAAAAAAATGCACTTTGAAATCCTCGGCAAGCAACTTGACAACCCAATAGAAATAATTTTGATTGGCACAATTTGGAACAAAGTTATATATCCAGGAATGATACGCACATTTTTAGAAACGGTGCAAAATTTTAGTGGAAAAATTTGCAGGGCGATTCCCTTGAAAAGTCCGCCAGCAGTAGGCGGCATTTTATGGGCAAGAGAAATTATTTCCAAGCCAGCCAGCCCAGAATACCGTGAAAAATTGCTGAATACAATAACATTGGATTTTTACGAGAAATTTTTAGGATAGGAATAATGCGGGTATTCTCCGCCCGTCTGGCACAATTCCGCCAGTTTGCAAAAAATATTCTAACACGAAAAATTTTATTTTGTAAAAGACATTGCCCATGTTTTTAGAAATATTTGAATGGCACAAACGAGCGATTGTTTCGGTCGCCCGAATTATAAATTGTTATACAAAATCAATTTAATAAAAAATGCGGGTCAAGGGTGCGTGCGTCCTTGCGGGTTCGGGCAGCCTGTCCGCCGGCAGGCGGGCGCCCGAGGTTTTAGGTTTTGTTAAGTTGTTTGAGTATATTTTTACTTTCAACTTTACGAAACATCCAATATCAAACTGCCGAAAATTTTCGCAACAAAGTTAAGTGGCATTAACAGCCTTATAATCGGATTAAAAATTTTTATCCTGTATAATCGGCGTTTTAATGGGATTTTCTGCTCTTCTAAAAGCGTTGCCACGGTTTGCCAATCGGTTAATTTTTCGGCGTTTTTTTTGCTTTCCGAAAACAAAATATTTTCTGCCATTTGCCTTGTGCTTAACGGAAATTTATCTTGTGGGAAAAATACGCCGCTTTTTTGGTTGCTAATTATTTTGTGGATAAACTCGCACAAGGTGCTAATATGCACAATGCTCCGCTGGTTGGGATAATCTGGGAAAAATGGCATTATTTTAACTAGCCGCCGCAATTTTGCGTAATTTCCTGGGCAATTTTCCCCGTAAACCATCGGCGGACGCAATATTGCCACCTTAAAATTGTCGCTCGTAAGGCTCGTGAGTAGATTTTCGGCGGCTAATTTGCTTTTTCCGTAATGCGTTTTGGGAGAAAGTGGCGTGTTTTTTGTGATAATTCCAGTTGTCAAGCCGTAAACATTTAAGGTTGACAAAAACACAAATAATTTTACCCCGCTTAATTTTGCTTTTTTGGCTAATTCGTAGGTTAAATTTTGGTTGATTTTGTAGTAATTTTCGCTATTTTGTGCGGTTTCTTTGCGGTGGACAAGTGCCGCTGTATGCAAAATTACATCGTATTCCGCAAAATTTACCGCTTGCCAAGATTCATCTCGTACGCTTAACAATGTGCAAGTATTTTGGGATTTAACGCCGCTTTCTTCGGTTGACAAACGGCGAATATAATCGTAAAATGCGGTTGCAATATATCCCGTTTTGCCTGTAATTAGTATCTTCATGGCTGTACGAATATTATGACAACCATATAAATGGCATAAACTAGCACAAGAGCCGCGCCTTCTAAACGCACAATTTTTTTGCCTGTATATGCAAACAGCAAAAACAGCAGACTGCTGGCAATAAGTACGCCTAAATCTAGCACCAACGACGGATTTATCGCAAGCGGCATGACCATTCCCGTTAAACCTAGAACAAACAAAATATTGAAAATATTCGATCCGACAACGTTTCCAATTGCAATGTCGTTTTCGCCTTTGGTACAGGCAACTATCGAAGTTACTAACTCTGGCAGGGAAGTTCCCATTGCGACGATTGTCAACCCAACAATGCGTTCGGAAATATCAAATGCGTACGCAATGGCAACCGCATTTATTACAGTAAGTTGTCCACCAACAATTATTAGAGCGATTCCGATTATTGTGAAAATAATGCTGTTTAACATGGGTTTGTTTTTGGCGGAATCTTCGGGATTTTCGGCATTTTCGACATTTTCGGAAGAAGAAATTCTATTTTTTAAGGCAGAGCGAACCACAACAAAAATGTAAACTATAAACCCTGCAAAAAAAATTATTCCGCCCCACCGAGGAATTTCCGCCACAAACAAGATTGTCATAACAAGCAAAACAACCGTCGCCACAATGGAAAGCCACGTATCTTTGGAAATTTCGTTAAAATGCACGGCAAGCGGAGCAACAAGTGCGCTTAAACCCAAAACAATCAACAAATTAAACAAATTAGAGCCAACTACATTTCCCACAGCAATATCGGTTGAACCGCTTAATGCCGCCGAAACGCTGACAACCGCCTCTGGTAAGCTAGTTCCCAAAGCGACAATCGTCAACCCAATTATTATACTTGGGATTTTCAAAATTTTCGCAATATTAACGCTTGCATCCACGAAAATATCTGCGCCCTTGATAAGCAGGGCAAATCCCACAATTAGCAAAATAAATTGCAACAAAATTTCCATAAAATCATCCTTTTATGCTTGCAAAAATATTATAAACACAAGATACGCTACATACAAAGCTAGCATTATCGCACCTTCAAGCCGCACAACTCTTTTTGCAGTAAAGGCAAACAGCATAAACACAAGACTACTGACAATTAAAACGCCTAAATCTACCACCGAAGACATATTTATTGAAAGCGGCATAATTACGCCAGTCAACCCTAAAATGAATAAGATATTGAAAATGTTCGATCCGACAACGTTTCCGATTGCAATATCGTGTTCGCCTTTTGTGGCGGCAACTATCGAGGTAATTAACTCTGGTAAAGATGTACCTATTGCGACTATTGTCAACCCGATTACACGCTCCGAAAGTTGGAGAGCGTACGCAATTTCGATGGCATTTACTACTGTGAGTTGTCCACCGCCAATAATTAAGGCAATTCCAACAATGCTTAAAATAATGCTGATTCCGATAGATTTTGACTTTTTGGCGGTTTCTGCATTTTCGGCATTTTCAACAGAATCGCCATTTTGCCTATCTTTTAAGGCTTGGCGAATCATTATAAATAAGTATATCAAAAACACGGTTAAAAATCCAGCACTAGCAACTTGCGGAATATAATCGGAGAAAAGCACAACCATCCCCAACAATGCAATCGCCGCCACAATAGAAATAGCGGCATCCGTGCGAATTTCCTTAAAATGGACTGTAAGCGGTTTTATTACCGCGCTTAATCCCAAAACGCCCAAAAGGTTGAAAATATTGGATCCGACAATGTTTCCGATAGCAATATCGGTTGAGCCACCCAAAGCCGCCGAAACGCTAACAACCGCCTCGGGCATACTTGTGCCGAATGCAACAACCGTCAAGCCAATGACAATACTCGGCACTTTGAGAGCTTTTGCAATGCTTACGTTGCTCTCGACAAAAATATCTGCGCCTTTGATAAGTAGCACAAAACCAACCGCCAACAAACCTAAATTTAGTAACATTTTTGTTCCTCCTAAAATGGAAAATATTTATAGCCCATTAGAATAACAAAAGGCACAAGACAGGCTATAATAAGCCAAAAGTCTTGTGCCGTATTTTTTATAAAAATATAAAAAATTTACGTGCCAAATCCGGGTCGTTTGACCGTACTGACGAATATGGCAATTTGCACTACTCCCTCTCGATTGTGAAATGATTGTATCAGAGGGTTTTGTTTTTGTCAAGAAAAATTTTGAGTATGAAATTACTGCAAAATTACTGCAAAATATTGAAATATAGTTGAAAATTTAGTAAATTAAGGCTTTTTTTGCACACAAATCACATAAATTCCGTTTTTTTTGGACATAACCGTCATATTTCCAAAAACCTTGTGAAGTTCTTGTATACTGCTGTTTGCACCGTGTTTTTTTTGAATTACAACATAAAGTTCTCCTTTTGGTAGCAAAAACCTGACGGCGGAATGGTACATTTCAAAAATTATTTTTTTGCCTGCGTGAATCGGCGGGTTTATCACGATTGTATTAAATAATTGCGAAATATTTCCAAATTTATCGGATTGTATTACCTGGGAAATAACGCCGTTTTTTTTGGCATTTTCCGCTGTCAACCGCACCGCGCGAGGGTTTATATCGGCTTGCACCAAATCTAAATTATATTGCTTTGCTAAAATTATTCCAATGCAACCGAAACCGCAACCCATATCCAAAAGCGAACCCTGCAATGGCGGAATTTTCTTTAGCAATGTTTCTGTGGCGTAATCAATTTTGCCAACCGAAAAAACGCCAATATCCGTGTCAAAAGAATATTCAATCTCGTTAAAAATATATTGGAACGATTTTATTTTCGATTTTTCAGGCTCTTTCGTGGAAAAATAATGATTTTTTGGAGTATTCATAACTTTATACCTATAATTATATCTCTGTTGATTGCCTGATCTACCCGATGTATACAGGATTTATCTCCTTTCGGCATGACCAAGCTAAAGCCGTTGTTTGTCAACTCTTGTTCCAGTTCTTCTCGTGCTATTAAAAATAAGTTGTACGCCAAAATTATTACGCCTTTTGGAGACAAAACTTTGTGCCAAGCTGGCAACGATTGCGTTACCAAAGGCAACCGTGATTCCGTATTTTGATTTTGCGAATGTTTGGCTTTATTGTTGGTTTTTTTGTGCTGAACGCCGTAGGGCAAATCGGCGATTATAATGTCAAAATAATTTTTGCGGTAAAGTTGAGATGTATCTTTTGTTTCGGCTGTTACAAACTCGGCGGTCAGTTTTTGTGGCGGATTTTGTGGATTTTTTAAGGTTATCGTTTGGCGAGTTGCGGTGTAATTTTGCAAGCCTTGCCGCTCTTTGTGGCTGGAATGCTTGTATTTGCCGAGTTCTAAATATTTTTTGAGAAAAGTATACGCTTCGTCAACGGATTTTTGGTCAACATCTATCCCGTGCATATTGTAGCCGCAAAGCAAGCCCTCAAAAATGGTTGTTCCCTTGCCACAAAGCGGATCTAATATATTGAGATTATTTTTTGGCGAAAGCGAAACGCCGATATTTAGCAACATTCGAGTAAAAATTTCGTTGGTTTTGCCGTTATATTTTAATATGGTAGAAATATCCTCGTCAAAAAGATAATTCGGTTGCTTTTCTAGCGGCAACAAAGAAGTTGGCAACTTTTCAAAAATTGCGTACGCAAATGACAACCGTGAAATTGCCTGTAATTCCTCGGTTGTCAATGGGTTTTGCGTGTCAAATTGAACATACGGCAATCCTCCAATGTTGACATTTTGGATATTTTCAAGGTTGGCAATTTTCAAATACGAAAACTCCGTTAATGCCAAATTTTGCGATGCCTTAAAATAAACCCTATTATGCCCAGGATTAGCCAAAATAACATAGGTTGACATTATACATTCTCCGCAATATAACAAAGCAATTCTTCGGTTGCTTGCCAGCCCAAACACGGATCGGTTATCGAGCGACCACGTTCGTACGAATTTCCCTGTAAATCTTGTCTACCTTCTTTTAGATAGCTTTCAATCATTAAACCGCGAACAACCTGTTTAATTTTTGCGTTGTTTTGGCGAGTATGCAAAATATCCTTTGCAATGCGAGGTTGCTCGTGATATTGCTTGCCGCTGTTACTGTGATTTGCGTCAACCACAATCATGGGAAATTGCAAGCCACGTTTTTCGTAAATGTCAACAGCGTTTTGCAAATCTTCATAATGATAGTTGGGAATATCCACGCCCTGCCTATTCACAGAGCCGCGCATAATTGCATGAGCAAGCGGATTTCCTGTTGTTTCCACTTCGGCATCCCGAAAAATGAATGTATGAGCGGTTTGTGCGGCTTTTATTGCATTAAACATAACGCTTAAATCTCCGCTAGTGGGATTTTTTAAGCCAACAGGCACAGAAATTCCGCTAGAAGTCAACCGATGATGCTGATTTTCCACCGAACGCGCGCCGATTGCGATGTATCCTAACAAATCCTCGCAATAAACTAAATTATCGGGATAAAGCATTTCGTCGGCGGCGGTAAATCCCGTTTCTTTAATGCAACGCAAGTGAATATTGCGAATTGCGGTAATTCCATCTGCCATATTTGGCGCAGATGTTGGATCTGGCTGGTGCATCATGCCTTTGTAGCCCTCGCCAGTTGTGCGCGGTTTGTTTGTGTAAATGCGCGGCACAATAAATAATTTGTGCTTTAGCTTTTCGTACAATTTGGCTAATTTTGTAACGTACTCGGTAACTGTGTCCTCGTCATCAGCAGAACACGGACCCACGATTACCAAAAAGCGGTCGCTTTTGTTTTGAATAATTTCGGCAAGTTCTGCATCGCGTGCTTGTTTTATTTTTTGTAAATCGGCTGTAAGCGGTGCTTTTGCCAAAATTTCCGATAAATCGGGTAATTTTCTAATTATATTAAATCCCATAAAATTAAATTCCTCCTAAATGTGCAAATTAACAGTTGACAAATTGCATTTATTAAAATGTAGGGGCGGATAATATCCGACCGTTGTTGCTTGCGGGCGGATATTGTCCGCCCCTACGATAAACATCGAAACGCTATATAAATTCAACATTGATTGGCATTCTCAATCTTCCAACAAACTTTCAATTTCTTCGTAAGTTAAGGCTTGCAAAGTGGCTTGATTGCCGTCTGTTAGCACAGAATCAATTAGCTTGCGTTTTTTTGCTTGCAATTCCATAATCCGCTCTTCCAGGGTTTGCATTGAAATTAGGTTAAAAATTTGCACAGCTTTACTTTGCCCTATTCTGTGAACTCTGTCGGATGCTTGATCCATTACAGACGGATTCCACCAGGGATCGTAATGAATAACAATATCCGCGCCCGTTAAATTTAGCCCAGTTCCGCCAGCTTTTAACGATATAAGAAACACATCTTTTTCGCCGTTGTTAAAGCGGTCAACTTGATTTATGCGATCGGCGGCTTTGGTTGCGCCGTCCAAATAAAAGTACGAAATTTTGGCTTTGTCAAGGGCATTTTTTAGAATCGCCAACATTTCGGTAAATTGCGAAAATAACAAAATGCGATGTCCCGATTCTATTGCAATTTCCAAAGTTTCCAAAGCCAAATTCAATTTGCCGCTGCCAGCCGTATAATTTTCTATGCAAAGGCTTGGATGACAGCATATTTGCCGCAACCGTGTAAGCTGTGCCAAAATTTGCAATTTTCCGCCCTTTAACGAGCCAGTTGTTAGCAAGGTTTTTAACTCGCCTTTTGCTTTTAGCAGATGCGCCATATATATTTTTTGCTGTTCGGGCAACATTTCCGCTACAAGAGTTGTTTCTGTTTTTGGCGGTAATTCGCTTAAAACGGTGTTTTTAAGCCGCCGCAAAACAAACGGTGCAATTTGCTCACGCAATCGTGTAATTTTTGTGCGATCGTTATCCTTTACGATAGGAATCTCGTACAATTTAGCAAATTTGCTAGCACTGTACAAATAGCCAGGCATTACAAAATCAAACAGCGACCACAGTTCGACAAGCGTGTTTTCGATTGGCGTTCCCGTTAAAGCAATGCGATGATCGGCACGAATCGCTTTTATTATGCGGGCATTTTTAGTGGTTGGGTTTTTGATATTTTGTGCCTCGTCAGCTACAATGTACTTAAAATGCAGATTTTCGTAAATTTCAATATCTCGTTTCATGGCATCGTAAGTTGTAATAAAAATTTTGGCTTTCTCGTTTTTCAGCAAACTTGCACGAGCTTCTGGCGAGCCAGTTACCACTACAAACGGCAATTTTGGCACAAATTTTTTAATTTCGGATGCCCAGTTGTAAATTAACGAAGTTGGCGCAACCACCAAAGCGGGCTTTTCCAAGGAATCGCTACCCAGTAAAGCCAAAACTTGCAGGGTTTTTCCTAAACCCATATCGTCGGCTAAAATTCCGCCAAATCCGCAAGCTACCAAATTTTTTAGCCATTGATAGCCCATATTTTGGTAAGGGCGCAAAGTTGCCTGCAAATCTTCGGGCAACTCGAAACTTTTTTTTGCGTGAAATTGCCGCATAAGTTTTTTGAAAGTTGGATTTTGCCGCGATATAAGATTTTCGATATACGGCGCGCGATACAACGACAGCGAAAGCCCGTCTTTGCTTACGTCCTTTTTTTCAATATCCATTGCAATAAGCGAGTCCGCCATTTCGGATGTTGATTGATCGGTTAAAGCCAACATTCGCCCATCTTTCAGCTGATGGAACTTCTTTTTTGCCTTGTAGGATTCTAGCGATTCGACTAAATCGGTCAACGAAAATCCTGTATCTTGAACATAAACGTCCAAAATTTGCCCGCGCAAACGTACGCCCAAGCTGCCGATTCCCGCTTTTACGGCTTTACTACGCAATTTATCGGTAATGTAAATTTCCGCTTTGGGATATTCCTGTAACAAATCCAAGCCAGACGGCGTATCTCCAATAAAATAAAAAATTTGATCCACGCCAGAAAGCCGATATAATTTTTGTTCAAAATCGGGCATAAATCCCAAACCTTCGAGCATTTTTTTTATGGTGTATTCGCCAGCAATATCGCGTGGACCGTCATTTTCGTGAGTATCAAAGGCATCGTATTCGCCGCCCTCTTTATCTTCTATATACGAGAAAGTTGTGTTGCAAGTAACGGTTGAATCAACTTCGTCAAAGTACATTTTGGCGGTTAATTTGGGCGAAAAGTGATTTTTGAAGTTATCCAAAAGTCCCATTTCGAGCAACTTTGGCAAAATAGCCGATATAAACCGCTTGCGTACATAACCCACAAACGAGACGTTCCCAGTAGCACAAGCATTTAGCATTTGTAGCAATAATTGTGCTTCTGCCTTGTGCATTCTATGTATGGAGTTTAACGCTAAAAAGTAGGAATATTTATGCCCTTTTAACAAATGATATTTTATTTTTGGACCACTTAAAGTAATTTCGCCAGCTTTATCGGTTATATCAAAGCGGATTTGCGGAATTTGCGAAGTAACGTTAATTAAGCCGCTTTCTTCATTTTCGAAAAAAAACTGCACATCGCCTTCGATTGGGGAGTTTTTGCATAGGTCAAAAAAAGCGTCGATATTGCGGTACGAAAGCGGAATGCGGCGAGTGTCTTCTCTAACAGAGAACGAGTTGCTAATTTGGGATGCTATTTCGTTGTATACGCCTTCTTCCTGAATTAGAAAGTCTATCCACTGCCGCGACGCGGAGCTAAAAGATGCTGGCGAGTGGTTAAACTCTAAACCGTTGCCGTAACGAACAACTTCGTTGCGGCTAACGGCGGTCAAAAATTTATTAAGGTTTTTTATGGTGTACATACGGGTAAATCCCACATAAAAAGTAAGGTACGCTTTGCCTTGTATACTAAGATGAAAATGTGGGCTTAACTGGGCAAGACGGCTATTTTCGGTAATTGTGGGCATATTTAGGTTGTCGTCAATTTCCTGTAAAATCAGCTTTTCCAGGGTATTAGTTAAAAATTCGGTATCTTTTGGATTGCTGATATTTTCGGTATCGGCACGTCCATCCGATATAGCAAAAAGAACGGCTATTACGTGTTTGCAACCGCCCTGCCATATACTTTGGCTGGCACAAGTACACTTATAGCCGACTAACTCGCCCTGCATAGTAAACGTCAACGAAACTTCGTAGTTTCGGTAATTGCCTTTAACCGCTGCTTTTACCAGGGTAGAATTTTTTTGTTGCTTAGTAGTAAAAGAAACAATTTTCCCCTCACGATAATAAATTTCGCCACGCAAATAGGTATCTTTATTTGCACTTACACCCAAAATCTTACTTTGGGATACAGCGTATCTCATAAAAAATGTATCTCCTAACTATAAATATTCATAAAACCTTGGGGCGCTGTCTCCCGTCTGCCGGCGGGCAGGCAAACCCCGCTGGGGACGCGCCCCCAGACCCGCTATTTTTTCACTTTGTGGGGTTTGGTTTATCAATTTTTTTGCCAATTTTACAGTATGTGAACATCGATAAGGTGTACTAAATCGGCAATATCGGGTTTGGCAATTTGAGCGGTTGCGCCTAAAGATTCGCCTTTTATTTGCATTTCTTCATTTATAAGGGATGAGAATACGATAACAGGCAAGCGGCGCAAATAAGGATCGTCGCGCACTTGTTTTAGCAAGCGATGCCCGTCCATTTGCGGCATTTCGATGTCGGTGATAAGTAAGCAAACTTGCTGCTCTAGTTCCATGCCCGATTGTTTGGCTCGCATTAGTGCCTCCCAAGCCTCTTTTCCGTTGTGGCAAGATGTAATGTTTACGTAGCCAGCTTTTTCGAGGGCTTCAAGCAAAATTCTTTCCAACATAGGAGAATCCTCGGCGATAAGTACAGGCTTGTGAATATTGGCACGAGTTCCCATGTGGTCGATGTCGCTTATTTGAATGCCAGCGGCTGGGCTTATATCAACAATAATTTTTTCGAAGTCAACCATAGTAATAAGACGGCTATCAACATTGGCAATACCAGTGGCTAAACCCTCTTCGCCGCCGTAAATTGTGGCATCTGGTCGCTCGATGGCGGTCCAGGAAATACGCTGAATGGCATCCACATTATGCACATGAAAAGCGGTATGAATATTGTTAAACGTTGTAACGATTAAAATATCATGTGCATCGTTATCGGACGGCGGCAAGCCCATATAGGAGGCTAGGTTAATAACCGTCATAATTTCGTCGCGGGGTCTAAAAACGCCCTCAACAAAAGGGTTAGAGTTTGGCATTGGAGTAATTGGGAATGCGTTATACTTAATAATTTCCAATACTTTTGCAACATTTATACCAAAATGTTGATCTGCAACAGTAAACTCCATAATTTCTAATTCATTTGTGCCACTTTCTAGCAGTATTTCAGTTTTTTTCTCTTTAAGATTTATCATAAAATTCACGCCAATATTTTTCCTCTGCGGTGGGAAAAATCGGCACTCCTTTCTTTAATATACATAATTTACAAATTAGCATAATCTTTGAAATTATTTTACAACAAAAAAATGTTGTTGTCAAGCAGATAGTAATAATTTTTATTAGTTGACAGATAAAATATTTTGTGATATTATTTACAGTAAATTTTAGCAAGTTAGAGAGGTGTTTTTATGAAAAAAATTAGCTTTTATATGTGTTTTGTGCTGTTGGTTGCTTTTATGCCACGTTTTACTTTTTATGCCGCCGATTTTAACACGGTTTCGGTTGGGGATTTTACTACTCCGAGTGCTATTTTTGGGGATTTTCCGCAAATGCGAAATGATGTTAGAATATCTTCCATTTTTTTATATGAGAGATTTCCTGATGTTGGCGAAAATACTGTTACTGTTTTAGTAGACCCTTGGGGACCAAATCTTTTGCTATCTGCTGATGTTGTTCATTTAGGAAACCGAGCCTTTGAAATGACATTACACGCTCCTCCAGGATTTTATTTTGAAATTGGAGAAACTGGCGATGGCGTATATGCTCCAAATTGGCAACCTACTTATGGCACTGGAGGAATTTGGTGGGGAGAACTGCAACACGGACTTCCAAACGGTACTATTGTGCAAAGTTTTACTTTTAGAATGAGCGAATTGCTTGCTCCCGCTTTAGCAGATTTGTCAACTGCAAACTTTTTCTCTTCAAATATGCAAAATGTGTCAACTAATATTCCTCATGTTTTTGTCAATACTAATATAACAGGGCAAGGCGTTTTTAGAAACATCGAAATTATTCCTATGATTACGCCTGTTTGGTCAAGTAATGTTTGGATAAATCAACTGCAAACCTTAAATTTACCAGAATGGTGGGTTTGGCAAGGTACATTTTCCGAACAAACAACGGGAATCGCACGCACCACCGCACGCTACATAGAGCCAATAATCACAGTAAACGTTACCGAAAATTTTACCAACCAAAATGGTCAACCTGTTTTTGAAAACACTGCTCACGGGCAATTTACGCCAAATGCAGAAGTCAACACTTTTTTGCAATTTGACAACCTTCAAAATCGGCTATTTTTGAATATTCAAAAAACTGGCACAGACAGCGAATTTTTTAGGTTTGACGAAAATAATTTTGATTTAACATTGCCCTCATATCTTACAGAAATAACAAGAAATGTGCAGTCTAATCAAGTTATGGTAGAAGTAGAAATATCTCTCAATGCTGAATTGCCCCAAATTGAGGGAAATCCGCCACCAGTGGATATAATGCCGCCAATGCATCCGCAACTGCCCGAAGTAGATTATACCGTTGACGGAGAACATCCCATTTTAACTTTACCGCCAAATGTGGAAATTCCGCCAATCGATGGAGCAAATCCGAATCCAACGCCAACTCCAACAGCAAGCCCAACGCCAACAACAAGCCCAATTCCTACAATAAGCCCGTTACCAACAGCAAGCCCGTTGCCAAATCCGCCAATTTTGCCAACGCCGATTCCAGTATCGCAAGCAATACAGCAAAACATTACATATTTACACGAAACAGACGGAAATATTGAAACGCCGCAACCGCAAGCAACTAGACAGCCGCAACGTCCACCGTTTATTTTTCACGATTGGCTAGTTTCGGTTAATGACAACTTATTTTTTATTTATAATGATAATAGCAGTCTAAATTTTGCGGCAGTTCGCGAAGACGACATTTTGCCAGCGGTTTTGCCCGTTAATGCCGATTACATTTTTTCGTTTTGGGACGGCACATTCCACTGGTTTTGGGAAGAATTGCGGAGATAATTTTATTGCATTTGAAATCTCAAAAAAATGTCTGACAATAACAAAAAACTATGTTACAATAGAAAAGCAAGCGTATTTTACAAGCAGTTTTTAGGAGGTTTTTTGTAATGTCAGAAGAAGGTTATGTAAACAGCTTAAAATATATTATTGGCGAAGAAATTCAATATTATCGCATTGCCAAGCAAAAAAGTTACACAGGAATTATGCACCGAATAAATATGGGCTGCGAAATATATCCACGAGAAAATAATTTTTGGGACATTGAAGCACTCAAAACAATAACTGTTATCGAAAAGTACATACACGAAATGGCTTTATACAGCACTCTCGAATCCCGAAACATGGCTACATACGTAAAAAAAACACTTGAAGATATTGATTATACCTGCGATGCGTACAGGTGGTACGAAAATAAACTCGCCAATCAAAACCAAGAGCAAAAAGAAGAATCTGCATGGAACGCCGAAGATTATGCTATTGGCGTTGAATATGTAAATTAGGCAAATATTAAAGTGGGCGGATAATATCTGCCCATTTTTTGTTAAATTGATTTAGTATAAAACTTCAGCAAAATTTCAACATTTACTAATCCAATGTAAAACCACTGTATAATTTTACTAATATTATAGAAAATTATTTTAATTTTTGTAAAATTCTCACAAAAATTTTTCAAACTTCTCAATTATCAACTATAATCTACTACAACATATGCCGATTTATAAATATTCTTGACTTCCGCATATTTATACGCTATAATATACCGTGTACTATTTTTATCAACTAGGAGGAACTCTAAAATGAAAAAATTACTTAAAAATCCCCAAGTAGTAATAGGATTTGTAATCCTGCTAACGTTCGTGTTTATTGCGATATTTGCGCC
>WRKG01000286.1 GCA_009778185.1 Bacillota bacterium | reverse complement strand
AAAAACCGTGATTAACAATGCCGAAAATGTTTTCTTTTTGATAGCAGGGGAAAATAAATCGGCGACTTTGCAAAAAGTTACGCAAGGGGAGTTTTTGCCCGAAATTTTTCCCATGCAGTTGATTAAGCCGAAAAATGGTAAAGTTGATTTGTTGGTAGAATGGGCGGCTGTTCGGTGGTTGATGGTTGATAATTGTGAATCGTGATTTTGCGGGGAATGTTGCAAAATGATGAAATATCGCAAATTTGTAAGAAAATAGTAAATTTTGGAAGAAAACGATTGAATTTTGAAGAAAATTACAATTTTTGAAAGAAAACGATTGAATTTTGAAGAAATGTGCAATTTTGGAAGAAAACAATTGAATTTTGGAGAAAATGTCGAATTGGGAATGAACGGGCGGATATTATCCGCCCGTTTTTTACAATCGACTTTTTCAGCCGTTCGAGTACAATAATCGCCGAAAAAACCCCGCAACAACATCTTGAAAATCCGCAAGTTCAAAGGTTTCAACATTTTCACGGTTGACAATAACCGTGCTAACGGATATTATTGTGTTATTCTTCCGCAAAATTACCCAAAAATCATTATCTGAATATGCCAATATTCCCGTATCGGCTGCCCACAAACTTGCGGCAGATTGCTCCAAATGCAATATTGTTGTGCCAGAACGTTGGCTAAATAACAGCAAATTTTGAACAGCGTTTTTGTATAAAAAATCTGCGACAAAGGTAAAATTTGCCTGGTAAATGTCGGTTGTAACATTTGAACCGCTAAAATTTCCCTCGAGATGCCGAAATACGGTTGGAACAAACACATTACTTTGGAAAGTTGTCAACTGTGAAATTTGCGTTGCGTTCATTGCACCAAAATCGGCTAATCTAACGGCTTGATGCACGTTATCGTCAAAAATTATATTTGACGGCGTTAAAATTGCTTGTCCTAAAATAAAAGGTACTCCCAGTAAAAGCCATATTGCAAGCACGGTATATCTTATTTTGCTTGCGATTGCCGAAACTTTTGGCGGTGGCGATTCTTTTTTTATTGCAATTTTAGCTTTTATGTACCAAATTAGCGAAAAACAAAGTTGCCAAAATGCAAGCAAAAACATTATAAATGTGTTGAAAAAAGCCAAAATCAAATTGTTGTCAATAAAAATACGCTCTCTCAAGCCAAAAAGCCCGTTAAACGAAATAATCATAGCTAACATAGAAAAAACTATCGGCACAATTTCATGTTTCAATGAGCAATCAATCAACGTTTCAAGTTGGTCGGCAACGCTAATATAACTCGGCAACGGAACATCTTTATCGGCGGAAAATACGTAAAATCTACCATTTTTGGCGGCGCAATCCCAGCCAGCCGCAAGCCAGCGTTCACGATAAACCGTTGCAGCAGGCTTTTCTCGTTTGCTAAAAAAGCCGAAAAAATCTGATTTTGGTAGAATATCCACGAAAAACTGTTTTTCGCAAGGTTCGCAGGGCTTAAATTTTGTGATTACTCCAAATTTTGTTAGAATTTTGCCGTTTGCGGCTTGTTTTTTGTAGTATTGCTCTTGATTTTTTATGTCGGCTATTGCGAAAATGTTTACCATTTTTATCACTTCCTCGCGTTTATTATAGCAAAAAACAAAAAATTTTCATAATGGAAAATAAATGTTATAATATTTTCGGGGAAACTATTTTTCGATGAAAGGGATTATTTTTATGAAATTTTTCAACAAATCACCAATAGAACTTTTAGCACCTGCGGGAAATATGCAGATTTTTAAGCAAATTTTGCACACAAATTGCGATGCTTTTTATTTGGGTGGCAAAGGATTAAATATGCGTTTGCACAGAAAAGATTTCAATTTTGACAACGACGAACTTATTGAAGCCGTAAAAATGGCAAACGATGTTGACAAAAAAGTTTTCGTTACCGTCAACAGCTTGCACGACAAAAACGAAATAGCACAAGCCGAAAAATATCTCGATTTTTTGGCGGAAAAAGTGCATCCAAATGCAATAATTATACAAGATTTTGGCATTTTGGAACAGGCTCGCAAGTTGGATTTGGAGGTTCACGCTTCGGTTATGGCGAACGTACATAATTTTCAAAGTATAAGCAGACTGTACCAGTTGGGCGTTTCGCGGATTGTTCTGCCGCGAGAATTGCCCATTAGTTACGTGAAAAGTTTGCAGCACTTAACAAAAATGCAATTTGAATATTTTGTACACGGAGATATGTGCATAGCTCACGGTGGACAATGCTTGTATTCTGGCGTTTTGTTCGGCAAAAGTGCCAATCGTGGGCGTTGCATGAAACCTTGCCGCTGGAATTACAAAATTCAGGCAAACGGCAAAACTTACGATACATCATATCCTCTTGCGGTAAAAGATATGTATATGTACGAATTTATACCAGAAATGATACATAACGGAATCGCCGCATTCAAAATCGAAGGCAGAATGCGTGATGCAGAATATTTGTCAACTATAATTAACGCATACGGCAATGCAATCGACAGCTACATCGCCGAACCGTTAGCTTTTAACCGCCAAAAAGACAGTTCATCCCTGTTTGAAAATCGCAAACGGGATTTTTCGCAAGCGTACGCTTTTGGCAACCCTGGACTTTCCAATATAAACAGCCGTTGGGAAGGCACAGGCAAATTTTACAGCACAGGAAAGCCCTTTAGCTTGGCAACCGAAGAACGCAGCATTACAACCGAGCGAATTTCTCAAATAAAAGAATATTTGTTATCTCAACCGCAAAAATCCGCCGATTGCAAGCTAAAATTAAGCATCCGAGTAAATGATTTTGAATCCGCCCAAATTGCCCTGCAAAATGGCGTTGACCGAATTTTTGTCTCTGGAGAAACATTTTTGCCAGCAAAACCAGTTACAAGCCAGCAATTAAGCCAACTACAGCAAATAATCGAAGATACTTCACAAGAAATGTATCTTGCAACGCCCAGAATGATGTTTGACATCGATTTTGAAGAATATTCCCAATTTATGAGGAAAAATCCGCAATTTTCCAACATCTTATGCACCAACATTGGTGCATTGGAATTTTTTTCAAAATTTTCAACGTTTTCAAGGCAAAAAGTGCGATCGTCAGCGGAAACATCAAGGTTTTCGCACTACACAGTCATGGGAGATTATCCTCTGAATATTTACAACAGGCAATCCGCAGAGTTCTTCCTAAAAAGGGCGACAACTCGGCGAATTTTACAAGAATTTACAATATCTCCCGAGGCACAGCTAGAAGACGTTGCGGACATTATAACTCATTTGGGCGAGCAAGCCAGCCTAATTGTGCAAGGTTCGCCAATCGTCATGTATTTTGAACACGATTTTTACGAAAATTTGGACGATTCCACTTACAACGGAAAAATTTTGTTGGTTGACGATTCAGGCTTTTCGCATCCCATTTTCAAGGACAAAAACGGGCGAAATCACATGACTTTGTACAAAGATTTATGTCTATTGCCAATTTTGCAAGATTTGTACAATATTGGGCTACGTAACATAACAATCGAAGCCGCACATTTGCCACCGCAAGAAGTAGCCAATTTGTGTCAAATTTACAAAAAAGCCACCGAAAATTTATCTTTATGCGAACAATTATATGAAAATTTGCAAAATAATAGTGATTTCAGTTTGGGAAGTTTGGAATTTAGTATTGTAGAATAAAAAATAAAAAAGGTTGAGCCATCAACCTTTTTTATTTTTTAACCTAACCAAAATGCGGGTCAAGGGTTGAATTTAGTCCAGTGGACTAAAGATGCTCCTTGCGGGTTTGGGCAGCCTGCCTGTCGGCAGACAGGCGCCCAAGGTTTTTTATGCGTTATCTCGTGTAAGGTTCATAATCCACTTAAAGCGGTTGGTTTTGATAAGCGCAATAATCCACTTAAAAAATTGGTCGCTACGCAAGCACAAGAACACGAACCAGGGCGGCATATTAAAGACGAAAGCCGCCAAAAATGCCGATGGCAACACGATAAGCCAAGCACAAATTGCATCAACAATAAGCACAAATTTTGTATCGCCGCCAGCACGGATAATTCCGACAAAGCACGGTGCATGATACGCCGTTCCAATTATGGAAATGCCGATTATTGTCATAAATTGCCACGCAATAAGTTGCGTTTCTTCCGAAAAATAGTACAGCGAGATAAACGGATCGCGCATTAGCAAAATTAACGCACTGGTGGCTAATCCCACGCACAAGAAAGTAATTTGCATTTTGCGAGCGTATATTTTTACTTGATTGTAATCTCCGCTGCCAACGGTTTTGCCGATTATTACAGCACTTGCTCCCGAAACGCCCCAAACAACCACGGTTGTTACTTGAAACATTACCATTGCAACGCTGTTTGCCGCCATTGCGGATTCTCCCAAACGCCCAATTATAGCTATTTGTGCCGTGCCGGCAATTCCCCACAAAACATCGCCCAACATTACGGGCAATCCGTATCTAAAAAAGTCCGATAAAAGCTGTTTGTTCGTTTTGATAAGTTCCAAAAAGCGTATTTTAAGGCGTTTATCTATGAAACGTACGTAAACTACCATTATAACGGCTTCCACAATGCGAGCAATCAAGGTTGAAATCGCCGCGCCACGCACGCCCAAGGCAGGAAATCCCAAATTACCAAAAATTAGCAACCAATTTAGAGCAACGCAAATAATTAAGGTTGTCAACGATATTACAACTGCAATTTTAACAACTTCGACACAACGCATTGCCGCCATAAGTGAGTTTGTTAAGCAAAAAAATATATATGATAACGCAATTATACGTATATACAAAACGCCTTCCGCAATAACGTTTGGGTCGTCCGTGAAAATGCCAAGCACCATTTCGGGAGCCGCCAGCACAACTAAAGTAATCACAGCGCCGATTAGCAAGGCAATTTTTATGCCAATAGCAACAACCGCTTTAACGCTTTCGGTGTCATTTTTGCCCCAATATTGGGCGGCAAGCAAAACCAACGAGGCAGAAATTCCCACAACTAGCATAATGAGAATATTTTGAATTTGATTTGCAACCATAACGCCAGCAACGGCTCTTTCTCCCAACGTGCCAACCATGATATTATCGGCAAAACCAACGCTCACCGAAAGCGTATTTTGCAAAATCATAGGAATCGCCAATATTAGCAACGTTTTGAGAAACTCCTTATTATTAGCTGTTTGCATTGTTTTGAAGAAGTTCGGAAATTTCTATGCTGATTCCAGATCGCCATTCAATGTGAACGCCTGTAATGCTAACGTTTTCGAAGAGATTGTTTTGTTTTAGCTCGTCGAACGGTTTTTTATCGAGATACGGTTTAATGTCGAAAGTAGATTCTTCGCCGTTGTCAAATTTGCACAGCACGGTAAAATTGGGCTGTGCCGTTACCGATACAGCTTTGGGATTTTCGAGATGTGCAATCATGGCTTTTACCGCTAATTTTAAGGTATCTAGCTTATAGGATTTATTCCAGCGGTTGACAGCAATAAAATCAAAAATACCGTGAGTTTCGCGAGGCCAAGCATCGCCGCCCATTTGCGAGATGGCTCTTTCAATATCGGCAAAAGTGGTAACGATTCCGCCACCGCCGCCACCCGCAGATGCCACAATTATGCTAGGTTTATCTTTCAAGAAAGAAACTTTTCCCTCACGAGAATCCCATTGTTTAGTGGCTTCGCAGCGGCGCAACTTATCCAAAAATATTTTGAATTCTTCGCTAATTTCGCCCCAATAAACTGGCGTTATATAAATAAACGCATCGGATTTTTCGACTTTCGCTTGTAATTGGGTAAAGCCGTCTTTTTCGCCAAAAACGCAATAATGTTCCTCAAAACAAGGACCCCAACCATCGCCGCACATTTTGCATTTGTTAAGGTTCAATTTGCTTAAGCTAATGGTTTCGAAAGTCGAACCTGCCTGTTTAGCGGCATCTTCTGCAGCCGTTACAAAAGAATAACACAGCCCAGTAGTTTTGGGCGTTCCGTTAATTATTAAAATATTCATGAAATTACCTCCGTTTAATTTTTTAGCTATCTTGTTAATTTTAACGGTTCTGTTGGGGAATGTCAAGAATTATCTTGCGACAAATAGCTGAATCTGCTAGTCATGTAATTGGAAATTTTGTTTTTTCGGTCAGTTTCAAGCCAATTTTTGCCTTTGGCGGTAAACTTAAATGTGTAAATTGCCTCGTTTTCGCTAGGTTTGTAGGTTACTTCTAGGTATTTTAGGACGTTCCAGCCTATCAAAAACTGAACTTCATTCGAATCTATTAACCTAACGGTAATTTTTTCCAACACAACAGGAACATTTGAAAGTGAACGAATGCCGAGCGTAAGCGTATCTAAATAAAATTCATAAGTTTTTACTACAACACCATTTCCAAGTTTAGTGTCAACCGCTGTCATTGGCAAATTGTCAAAAGTCAACTCGTTTTTTGATTTTATTCCCAAAAGTTTCATTAGCGGTGGATTGTCATTAAAAATAACCTCATCCAATCCCATGTGTTGCCACAAACCATATGACATAGAGCAAATACCTGCACCTGTATCACAAAGAGAAATTATATCATGAGTTTTTCCCGAACATTCAAGTTTTAAGTTAGCAAATAGCGATAAAACTTTACGAATGTCAACTTTACAAATAGAAGTCATAAAAAACCCCGCCTTTGTAATTGCACTGTAAAACCTACCCAAACAACATACTCTTTAGGCCAGGGTTTTGGTACTTTCAAATAACAATATTCATGTGGCGTTAATATTGCAACAATATCGCCACGCAATCTACAATCTTTGCTGTACCCATTTATAACAATCATATATTTATCGTGATATTTTTCTTCCATATCTTCGAGTATAACATCACGTTCCAAAATTTCATGTTCGCCGTCAAAAGAAAACATTCTACCACTCCTTTACAAGAATTTACTGTATTTTGTAATCATAAAAAGCCTAGCCTTTGTGATTGCACCGTAAAACCTACCCAAACTCTATATTTTGGCAACATTGGTTTTGGTAGCTCCAAATTACAATACTCATGTGGCGTTAATATTGCAACAATATCGCCACGCAGTCTACAATCTTTACCGTACCCATTTATAACAATCATATATTTATCGTGATATTTTTCTTCCATATCTTCGACTATAACATCACGTTCTAAAATTTCATGTTCGCCGTCAAAAGAAAACATTCTACCACTCCTTTGTAAACTAATCCTCTTTTATTTTATTGTAAACATTTTCGATATTTTCGTATGCCTCTTTAACGCCGTCGCTTATTTCTACTACTGTGCTGTTTACGGAATCTATTGCGCTGTTTGCTTTGGATGCCGCCTCGCGCGTTTTTTTGGCAGAATCTTTTGAAACTTTTGCCAAACGGCGAATTTCTTCTGCGACAATGCCAAACGCATTGCCCCGCGAGCCGACTCTTGCCGCCTCGATGGATGCATTCAGCGAAATTAAATTAACCTGCAATGCGATTGATTCCGCATCCGAAACCATGTGATTATATGCGTTTATTGCAGAAGTTATATCGTGCATATCTTCATTGATTTTTTGTGTCAACTCTTTTACGTATGTTATGTCGGTTAAAGTTTTGTTGAAATTTTGGACATTTTCTCGAATTTCGGTATGTTTTTCTTTTGTATCTTTGTGGGATTTCTCCAAGCAATTATACGGAGTATTTATATTTTTTGCAATAGCGGTTGCCATTTCCAAGCAAGAATCATATCCGCAAGCACCGCAATCAAAATTACGCTCTTCGTCTGTAAATTTGCCTAAAGCTGTCATTGCTTTTTCTATTTCCGCATCCGTTACGGGAATTGGGCGTATTGGCATTGGTTTATATTGTCTAATAAAATCCTCTTGACGGAGCGTTTTGTCGAACATTTCAAAAAGTTGATCTAAATAAGCCTTATTTTTGGCAAATTCGGTGGAATCATGTTTGCGTGCGTACATATCTGTGTTTACATCAAAAATATTAACTTTGCCAATATCACAGCCCGTTCCCATATTGCAGCCGTCTGGACAACTTAAAACATCAAAAACGTTAGGCAATTTTGCAGTTGACGGAAGTTGTTTTGCGTATTCGTCTAAAGCCTTGTAAACTACGCTTTCGCCCTCCGATTCGTCTATTCTAATAGAATGTCCCAAGTAATGGGAAACGTTTTCCTTAAGTCCGCCAGGCATAGGAAAAACACTGCCCAAACCAGATTGTTGGCTGTCAAAATCTCCTTCGGCGGTTGGCAAAGTTATATTATTTCGTTCTATGTATTTGCGAAGTTCACGAAAAGTAACGTTATATTGAATTTCGCCTGTTTGCGAAAATTCGGATGCCTTTGCAATGCAGGGCGATAACGCCGCTATTTTGGTGTTTATATGTTCGTGTTTACGCATATAAATGGCTGTACAAAGCATTGGAGAATGAACTGGCGAAAGGTGTTTGAGAAGTTCATTTTTGTGAAGTAGCACATAATTTACGATAGCAGGACAAGGTTGAGTTATAAAATGCGGAGAACGGTGGCGTTGCAGATAGCGAACATGAACCCAAGTACAAATATCTGCACCTAGCGAAACGTCAAAAACTTTTTGAATGCCAAGTTCGCGAAACCAAGTTATAAAACGTCGCCATTCGCCCTCCTTAAAATTTGTTCTTATCGCGGGGGCAATCATAATGGAAATAGGTTCGCCATTGGCTAAATCTTCAAAAAATTGCTTTGTGTCGTCCAAAAAATTTCTTGCGCCGTGATGGCAAGCGTCTATGCAAGCTCCGCAAGAAATACATTTGTCATCATCAACAATAACGCTCATTTTGTCGTCTTCGAGAGAACTTACGTTGGCCTCTTTTATGGGGCAATGTTTGATACAACGGTTACAAGCCACACATTTTTCCTTTTTGTGCCGTATAATTTTATTCATGGTAACCTCCTAAAACTTGTGATGCTGATACCGCTGTACTTTGACGATTATTTTTCGCTTTTATTTGATTATAACATACGCAAAATTAAATGTAAAATAAATTTTTATATTTCTACCGCTCCAGAGCCAACTTTTGCGACATAAAAACTTGGTTCAAGTCCTGTTGCTTTTTGATAGATTTTCGCAACCGTATTTTGAAAATTGTCAACGTTATTTTTGTGAACAAGACTAACTGTGCAACCGCCAAAACCTGCTCCTGTCATGCGCGAGCCTAAAACGCCCGAAACTTGCCAAGCCGCCTCTGCCAAAGTATCTAAATGATTGCCCGTAACTTCGTACAAATCACGCAGAGAAATATGCGATTCGGTCATTAGTTTTCCAAAACTAGCCAAATCTCCCGCATTGAGAAGGTCAACCGCTTTTATTGTGCGAGCGTTTTCGTATACAACGTGAGTTGCACGATTTAGCAAAATTTCGTCCTTTATGAGATGTTTGTGCTGTTCAAATGTGGGAACATCTAATGCGCACAAAAACTCAACGTTACAGGCGGCTTGCAAGATTTTCAATGCCGATTCGCATTCGCTGTGCCGCTGATTATACTCGGAAGTCGCCAAACTTCGGCTGTTGTTGGTATTTGTTATAATAATAATATAATCGCCCAAAATTAGCGGCACGTTTTCATGAGAAATCGCTTGACAGTCCAGTAAAATAGCGTGTTCTGGCTTGCCAAAACCCACTGCATATTGATCCATAACTCCGCAATTAACGCCGACAAAATTATTTTCGGCACGGCGGCTTAGCAAAACAAGCTCCTTTGTGGAGATTTTGCAGTCAAAAAGTTCGTTTATTGTGGTTGCGGTCAACATTTCCACGCTAGCGGACGAAGAAAGCCCTGCACCGCTGGGAATATCTCCCCAAATGTAAAGGTCAAAACCGCCGATTTTACAACCCAATTTTAGCATTTCCAAAATAACGCCTTTGGGATAATTCGCCCAATTATGGGATTCTTTGTACTGAATATTTTCGTCAACGTTTATTTCGCAAGTAATGCTAAAATTGCCCGATATTAAGCGAATTTTATTGTCATCTCGTTTGCGAACACCGCTGTACGTGCCGAAACTTAACGCACACGGAAACGCATGACCACCGTTATAATCGGTATGTTCGCCGATTAGGTTGACACGTCCAGGCGAAAAAAAGAATTTTTCAGCGGGATTGTCAAACACCTTTGTAAAATGTTCGTTAATGTAATTTTTGTTCATTTTGATTTCCTTTCTAATGTGAATCGTGGTTGGCAAATTTTTATATGCCAGCTTGCGGGCGGATAATATCCGCCCCTACAGTACCTGCTCGCCCATACGGCAAATTTTATTCCATATCAGTTTTACTTTGAAAATTTGTTTGAAAATCCATTGAAAAGTCCGATTTTATGGGATTATTTTGCAAAACATCGATAATTTTTACTGAAGATATTTGTATGTTGTGCTTTGCGAAATCTCGCAAAATGCCCTTACGAACCTCGCTACAGGCACGAAAATTTGTACTAATTTCCTCTGTCCACATATTGGAACGCAATTCGATGCCGTATATTCCTAGCATTCGCACAAATACAGGCACTTTGGGATCGGTTAATTGTTGCTCTGGCGTTCGTGTATCGACAAATTCTGCATGATTACCGATAACATCTGCGACAATTTGACAAGCCTTTTCTACATCGTTACCATACGAAATTATGACATCGATAAAGCCCGAAGCCTGTGGGTTGACAAAATTAGAATTTTCGATTAAATCTTTGCTAATGATTGTGTTTGGGATAATTATTCGACTGTTGACAAAAGTTCTAATTACTGTGTGGCGAATAGTAATATCCTCTACAAAGCCAGTAATATTGGCGTTTACCAAATGAATACGATCGCCAACTTCAAACGGTTTAGATATTGATATAAATAATCCATTAAACGCATTACTAAGAGATTCTTGAGCGGCAAGTCCGATTGCAAGGGCAACAAATCCAGAGCCAGCCAACAAAGCCATAGCAAAATCGGTAAATTGCGGAAACCAACTAAACGCCAAAATTGCTCCTGCAAAAGCAACCGCAACGCTTAACACGTTTTTAGTAAATTTCCTGTGAATTGTGTCCTTTTCAAATTTTCCCCACCGCAAGCGAATAGTTTTGGCAATAATCAACGTGATTAGCAATGTAACGACAAAACGGGCAATTACCCAAACAAAATCCTCGTGCATGAAAAAATTATATAGCATTTGACCACCTCCAAAATTTATTTCGTCTTGTGAAATATTATAACAAAAAATTTGCGATTTTTCAAAAAAATTGGAAACCAATTCGCAAAAAAATTTTTTCAAATTGCTTGACACGTACCACACTACAGGTTTTACAATAGAAAAATAACAGAAGATAGGAGTTGAAAGCTATGCAGGGCATAAGCAGCGGAAAACTAGCCAAATTGGCTGGTGTCAACATAGAAACGATACGCTACTACGAGCGCGAGGGCTTGATTCCAGAGCCGTTGCGGAAAAATGGGCGTAAACTGTACTTTGCCGCCGATATTGAAAGAATGCGATTTATTAGGCAAGTGCAATCGTTGGGCTTTTCGTTGGCAGAAATACGGGATTTTTTAGCACTTCTCGACAGCGGGCAATCTAGCTGGGAAGATGTGCAAAGTTTAGCGGAACAGAAAATTGTTCAAGTTGAGCAAAAAATCTCCGATTTAGAGGAAATTAGGCGGATTCTCTACAACATAAAATTACGCCAAGAGCCGATTTTCTCGGTAGAAAGATGTCCGTTAGTACGAAAACTAAAAAAGTTTCGCAAAGTTTCGGAGGACTAGAAAGGAAATCAACCATGAAAAAAATAATCGTGGGCGTTGGCTTGATAATCTGTGCAACAATCGAGATAAACACGGCAGTTATCGTCAACGCAATTTTGACCGCATCGCCAAACAACGTGGCAACCGCTGTACTAGAAAATCCGTTTTTTTACATCGGATTGGCAATGTATATAGTCGGAATTTCCCTGATAATTTGGGGATTTCTGCAGAAAGGAGACAAAAATGAACGAATTAGAAATGCTAAAACAAGAGGTTGACAAATTAAAAAAACGCAACCGAAGTATGTTTGTAGGCTTGTTGGTAAATGATGTTTGGACTTTGCTGTTGACAATAGCAGTAATAATCCTGTTTGTTAGATAATTTTGCGCCGTTTCGGAACTTTCGGAGCGGCTTTTTTATCCCATTTATAGGATATTTTGCAAAATTATACAAAAAATTTTTTTCAAAAAGTTTGACAAATTCGCTGTAATGTTCTATAATAAAGATGTATTGATATACAAATTTTTAATTATCTAGGAGGAATATCATGGCAAAATCAAGATTTTCAACAATCGCTAAAACCGCAACAATAGCAAGTGTTTTGGCAATTTCGATGGGATTAGCGGCGTGTGGCACAGCAGAAACCGCCACCGAACAAGCCGCTGAGCAAGCCGCCGTTTCCACTCGAGTAACAAACGAGGACAGATTGAACCTGTGGCGAGCGACCGCAACAATCGATCCCGAAACTGGCAGAGTCCCCCAGTGGATTGACGTTCCAGAATTTGCACCAGTTGGCGAGTGGATGCTAACCGCCGAAATGTTGCGAGAAGTATCGTTGCCAGTTGGCGTACAATTTGTGGATGCAACAGGCATCACAGGAGTAGAAGAATTTTTGCGGTTGCCAAGCACGATTAGGCAAACCGACGTAACCGCGCTAAATCCCGTATTTTTGGGCGATTTGCACGAAATTTGGGATACATACGGGGACGGAGACATTCCATTGCTGATGAACGACACTTCCTACGGCGAGCATGGCTGGGCGGTTTCGGAAGAGGAATTTTTGGCGTTTGACATTTTGGCATTCGCAGACGAAATGGCAGGTTTTGGCTTAACCGACAATTTCATCGTGTTTGAGCTGTACACCGATTTGGACGAGCCAGTTTTGCGGCTAGTTATGCGAAATCCATTAAGCGGAGCAACGGTTGACGGCTTGGAAGTTGCTTATTTTGGATAACATTTTTGTTTATTGACATTTCGCAATGCGAAAACAATGTGAATAATTTGGTTTTCATTTGGATGTGTTATTATTTTTTAAGGTCGACAAAAAGGTGGATTTTAGGCTACTGCTCTGCTAATTATATTAAATCAACTCAACAAAAAATGCGGGCGGATATTATCCGCCCGTTTTGTCCTACATAAGTCTATTTGTCAAACCTTTTCATAAAAATTTAACAAAACTATCACAATATAAAATGGGATATTTATCCAACAAATTAAAAAATTTTTTATGATATATTTGCCGATAAACATCCCATTTTACGCAATTTACATTTTAATGCCGCTTTGTCCGATACTTTCAACAAAAAACCGCTGTGCAACAAGATAAATTGCAATTATCGGGGTAATTCCCATAAGCACTCCCGTTGAAATCATCGCCTCAATTTGGGCAATCGATGGCGGAACCGCATCATTCATATTAGCATAAGCAACCCGAAAAGCCTCGCCAAGCGAGCTCATCTGGTGCGCCATAACGCCTTGCCCTTGCAAAAACATTCCCGTATAAAAGCCGTCCGTCCATTGCCAAACGAACGCAAACAAAAAGCACGAAACCAACATCGGCACAGCATCTGGCAACATAATTTGTGCGAACGTTCGCAGCTTGCCGCAACCGTCAACCCAGGCGGATTCTTCCAGTTCTTTTGGCATATTTCTAAAATATTGCCGCAACATGAAAATATACAAGCCGTTTCGCAAGCCCATTGCTCCTGCCGATAATATCAAATATCCCTGAACTGTCTGCAATAGGTTAATCGGCTCGCCGTTGATTAGCGAAACAAATCCGAACAGGTCAAAAAAGCGGAAATTCAAGAACATCGAAGCCATAATTGTGTGCGGCGGCACAATTATTGTTACTATCACGCAAGCGAACCAAAACCGCTTTAATGGAAAGTTAAATCGTGAAAATCCGTACGCAACCAGCGTACACGCCGCAATTTGCAAAACTGCAACCGAAAACGTTATCACAATCGTGCTAAACAGCGAACTCCAATAATTCATAAGTTCGGCGGCTTGGCGGAAATTTGCCCAGCTTGGCTGCCGCGGAATCGTTATAACCGTTGGATCGAACAAATCGTCGCGCGACATTATCGCATTCGAAAACTGGTGAAACAACGGCTGTAATATCAAAAAACACAGCCCAAACAGCAACACAACCATTAGAAAATTGCCCAAAACTCGCCTAATATCGGTTCGCAATAAATAGCCGTCCGATGCACGGTTGCGTTCGCGGTATTTCGCAAAATTGCTTGGCTTTTTGTCGCCACTTTTGCCTGTTTTTCCCGTTTTTGCTACTTTTGTAGCCCCAAATTTAGTCATAATAATACACCAACCTTGAAATTATAAATCCGACAACGCCCAAAATTGCGGCAATCGCCAAAAAGAAAACCAGCGCCAACGCCGAGCCAAATCCAAAATTCATTAGCCGCATTATCTGAATTTCTACCATGTTCATTACTTCGCTGTCCGTGCGTACCATGAAATCAACTATCGAGTACACAACAACAACCAAAATCATCGGCGAAACCATTGGGAACGTTATCTTCCAAAAGTTCTCCCAAGCGGTTGCGCCCTCGATGCTCGCCGCCTCGAAAATGCTTGGGCTTATCGTTTGCAAACCTGCCAAAAATATCAAAATTTGAATGCCGCTCGCCATTGCGATTGTGTAAATCTCGTTTGTGATGTCCAAAATATAGAAAACGAAATCGCCCATAACGCCCGCGCCAGTCGCACTTATCAGCAAATCTTCGATGAACCCTGTAACGTTCGCACGCATTGCGTTTTGGTCTTGAATTTGCGTTGCAACCATATCCAGCAGTGAGTTGTTGGTTTCAATGCCAATCAGCACGCCGCTTGCCAAAATTACTGGCAGAAAAAATATTGCCCGCACAAATGCACGTCCAGGAAACTTGCGATTCAACATAATAGCCACAAACAGGCTAAATATCACTATCGCAGGAACAACAAACGCCATTTGCACAATTTCCTCGGTCAAAAACCGCACAAAATCTGGGTCAATCGTCAACGCACGGCGCAAATTCTCAAGCCCAGTCCATTCAATAAAAAACGTGTTATTTACGGCATCCATCGTAACAAACGAAAACGCAAACCGCACCGTCTGATAAAGCGGATACGCCATAAACGCCACAAATCCAATAATAAACGGCAAAATAAACAAATATCCAGAAATCGCATTTTTGGTTGACATCGTCATCCCCTTTTTGCCGCTTTTGCCACCTTTCGCTTTTACCATTTTGTAACCTCCTTCAAAGTCAAAATCAAAAGATTAAAACCGTGGGCGCCCGCCTGCCGGCGGGCAGGCTGCCCACACCCGCAAGGAGCTTCGCCCCTTGACCCGTTAATTTTTTTATGGGATTTTTTTGTGAATATTTAATTTTTTGTGAATATTTCGTAAAATTTCGTAAATTTTCGCAATCTTTTCCCCTAGCATTATAAAATTCTAACGGGTCAAGGGGCGAAGCTCCTTGCGGGGTTTGGGGCAGAGCCCCAAGGTCTTGATTTTATTCTATAGCCGTGCCTGTTAGCACTTCTGCACCGTTGATGTTGCGAACCACCAAATAGCGCATTGTTGGGATTTGCCGTCCATCCGCTGTTGTGAAATCGTGGTTGGACGTGTTTACGAAAACTTGCGTTCCGTCCTCGTAAACGGTTAGCGAAACACCGTCAATGTTGAGCAGTTGATGGTCGACGATTAGCTGATTGTAAAGGTGGCTGAAACTTTCGGCGTGGCGTTGGTAGACTTCGTCGGCGACGTGCTGCCAGCGGTCAAATTCGTTGGCGAAATAACGGCGATATCGTGTAACGTTCAGTTCGGCGGTTGGAACGTGCATAAAGCTGAAAAATAGCGATGCTCCGCCCTCCACCGAGCGTAGTAAATGATACGAATGATCTTCCGCCAAATTTAACGGACGACCAGCAAACGGAACAATCCCATGCAAAGCAATCTGATAAAACGGCACTGTTGCGGACGTTATCCCAAATGCTTGATCGCTGACTGGCATTCCTGTTATGATGTCCGCAAACGGAACGGCGTACGAAAAGCCGTAATTTAGCCAAACGCCAGTTCCGCTGTTTTGCAGCGTTGCGAGCGTTTCTTGTCGCATATTCATGGATTTCTCGCGCGTTACGTGCCTGTCTTCGTTGAAATCCCCTGCAAGTTGCGCCGCCATTGAGCGGAACGCAATGTTGTTGATTCCATGCCCAGCCGCCTCGTCCACGAAATTGTGGATGATTCTTGTGGTAAATTCTGGCGTTGCGAGAATCGTTGGATCTGCCAAAACGCTCTCCGAGCCGTTTTCGCCGAAGAAAATATGGCTAAAGCCGTTATGCTCCACTCGACGGCGGTTGGCTTGCCGTGCGGCATCTCGATTCAGCGAAAAGCCGTTAAATAGGCGGTTTCCTCGCATATTCACAAAATCGCCCTCTATGAAAAAGTCAAATCCCAAGCGATCGGCGGTGTTTAGCAAGTTCGTCATTGCGGCACGGCTGCCCAACTGCGAAACCATATCCAAGCTAGTCGGAATCACGTGATCAATGGAATCGTTGTGCATTCCGCGCATCATCACAGGAACGCCCTGCCAACCGAAATCCGCAAGCGTTTCAAGCATTTCGCCAGCTTGCGAGAAAGTTGTCAACGCAAATGGACGCTCAACAGGAAATCCCAAAAAATGCTGATTTGTCAACGCCGAACCGAGAATTTCCACCATTGCGGTCATTGGCGCTTGCACTCGGTCGTTTAATTGCGGATGCCGCTCCTGCAAAAATTCTCGGAAAGCAACCGCCATTCCCACATAACCAGGCGTTTCCGTGAAAGTATAGCGGATTGTGATGTACTCGTCCTGCGGAAGTTGCCACTCATGGAGCAACAGCTGTGCATCAGCGCGGCCAGCAACGTCCAGTAACGCACCGTGAATCAGCCGAAATGTTGGATGCACACGATTGTACGGCGAACCCATTCCTGCAACTTCCGCACGAATAGCGGCGTATGATGCTCCCTCGTCAATTATTCCTGCAAAAGTTGCACCATTTTTGTACACGCCAAAAACTGGAAAAGCCGCACGGTTGTCGTGAATTAGGGCATCTCGGATAATCGCCTCGTCCCAACCAAAAACGTTGTTCCAGTACAGCGCCTGATTGTAGCGGCCGCTGTCAAAATTTATCAACGCACCAGAGCCGTCTGGCACGAAAATATATCCGTCCTCGTCGGCGCGCGCCGCCCCAAAATAGGGCATAATCGTTAGCCGTGTGGGAATAAAATCGGTACGATAAGTTATGCTGTTAAATGGGATTGACACAACCATGTTGTTGCGGTCAAGTTCGAACCGCATTGTTAGGTTAAATTCTGGGCGATCGCCGCCTGTCGCAAGCCCAAAATATTCTTGGTCGGCTTGCCATTCTTCGGCTGTGTAGCCGACCGCTTCGAGGCTGTCTTGTATGCGTTCTAGTAAAAAGCCCTGCACGTTGTCCTGCAAAACGTAAATCGTTTCGCCGTCCTCTAGCGTGGGAAATTGGGCAATTAGCGCGGCGCGGTCATCGCCAGCACGCAAGCGGTCAATGTGGAAAGGACGATAAACGTTCATTACTTGCATCATTTCGGCACGCGGCATTTGATCTAGGAAGAAATTGAACCGCTCTTCGTAAATTGCGTTCGGCACTTGGAAAGTTGGCGGAATGTCGCCAATCGTGAAGTACAGTTCGAGAGCGTTTTCGCTTTCCAAAAATGCGTGTTCAAAATGTCCAGTTTGGACAGCGAACCGATAAGTATCGTAAATCCAGTTAGAGCCTTGGCTGTTCTCAAATTCTAGCAAGAACAGGCTTTGCTTGCGGAAAAATTCGATTGCGGTTGCATCTTCGTTGTCAACCGTGCCGTACGGCGTGGATCGCCATTCTGTGCCTGTTGCAAGTTCGGTTACTATAATTTCGGCGGTTTCCGTCAAAAAATCCAGCCGCAGGAAGTCGTTTTGCAACGAAACAACCTCGGAAATATCGTCATCGTAGCCATAGCCGAACATTTGAATTGTGCCGCCATCTCGCTCGCGGACAACGCAAGCGGATAATAGGAATATTGCGGATAGTAGGGTTATTGTTAGTTTTAGTTTTTGGTTCATAATAGCACCTCCTAAAGGGTTATTCCTTGTTCTGCGACTTTTTGGCGGAATAAGGCAAATTCTTTTGCAATTTTATCTTTTTCTAGTTCAATTTGCTCACTTTTACGCCGTTCGTCTTCGATTTCTTTCTGCATTCGCAATTTTTCCGCCCTTTCGTGGTCTTCTTTTTCACGGAGATCGGTGTAGGCTTTTCTGGTAGCGGCATCTTGGCTGTGCCAAACTAGGTAGGCAAAAGCCATTTGCATTGTGTCGTCATCTTTGCAAATATCTTCAAGAGTTCTTTTGTTGGCTATTCCTTTTTGCGTTAATAGCGAGAGCCATCTCACCAAATTTGGATTTGCATTTTCCAATAAAATCCTGTTTTCCTCTATCATTTGTTGATTATTTTGCATTTTTTTACCTCCTTTTTTGCTGTGATTTATTGCCGCCAAAAATAATTTCATATCAATAAAATGCAGTTCCATTGCGTTGCTGAAAACTTCGCCTGTTTCAACATCGGCAATTTTGCACAACCTGTGAAGCTGCGGAGCAGAACTGCTAGTTGGCAACGATTGCACTTGTCCGTCCGTGAATGTGATTGCAATTACAGCTGGCTGAATCACATAATCTTGTCCTGCAAGCAATTTTTCGGCATAAGATTTCGCCCACGAACGGATTGTTTTCGCCTTTATATTGAGCAATTCGTACATATGCATCTCAATTAAAACGGTTTCGCCGTTGTCAAGTTCTGCGACTATGTCGATTACCGAGTATTTGTCGTCATCGGACATCTTTTCTAAATTTGGCGTTATTATCTTGAAATTTTCAATTTTGCGAGCGATTCCCTTGTTTGCAAAAATTGCGTTTAGTAAGGAAATCAACAAAATTTTATCTCCCAAAGTAAAAAACATCTTAAAAGCATAATCAAACCGCAAATCGATTAAATCGTCAAATTGCGAGAGGTCGCTAAAATCAAATTTTACCATAATATTAACCTCGTCAACCTAAAAACCGAAAAGCCAATTCCTGCCCAATAGAGTAAAAATAAGCAATTCCGCCGCTGACAACCGCAAAAAACATGATAAATATAAATATCATTATGCCAATCGCCAAAATGCTTGCAAGGCTTGTAATTATCGCCTTTCCGAACGTATAATCGTGGATTTCTTTCATGGCGCAAAGCAGCAACAGCACAAACCAAATCACCGCTAATCCTGTGAAAACCCAGTATAATGCACCTTCCTCGAACGTGATAATGTGGCTAATTGGGATAAGCACCGCATTTATAATAATCATCGGCGTTAATGCGTACGCCGTTCCCATGTATATATGGGATATTTTGCCTTTGCCCTCAAATAGCGTGGTCAAGCTCCAGTTTGCGAGCGACCACAGCAACATTGGCAACAAAATTTGCCCCATAATCAGCCACGCACTAAACGTTTCCATGTTGATATTTATAAATTGGAAATTTGTCAGCACAAGCCGCAAAATCTCAACAATAATCATAATTGCGACAAGCGTATGCGCCGCCGCTAAACTGCCTCGTCCCTCGTGAATCAAATCCCAAAAGCCGTCGAGCGGTCGCCGCATTGTGTACAGGCTGAATTTTAGGCTTTTTAGATAATGGTCAACGTCAAAATTTCTTAATGATGCGGGAAGTTTTATCCTTTTTTCTACATTTGTCGGACTCATGAGTTTCTAATCTCCTTTCGGATTTTTAGCGTTTGCCGCACAACTGGCGGAACTATCATTAAAACGCCAATCACAGCCGCAAAAATCCAAAAATAATCTTCCATCCAAACTCGCCGATAAAAGCTAAACGCTCGTCCAAAGCCGCTTGCATCGTTTTGTATGCGAAACATCTCCATTGCGTTGCGATAATAGCCCTGCCGCAAATACGCACGCGCCATTCCGATATACGCAAGCCCAAAATTGCCGTTCATGCGCAGCACTTCCTGCCAGTAAAATACGCTTTCTTCGTACAAGCCGCGCTGATACATTTCTAGCGCGCTGTTGATAAACTGCCCATATTCCGTGAGATCGAACCGTGTGATTGCCGCCGCCGTGGAATCCAGTGCGAACAGCGTGAAATCCATGTTGACAAGAGCGGTCGGCAAAATGAAATTGCCCTCTCGATTGCCCACGCCGCCCCAAACGTACAGCAGTTGCCCTTGCGAATCGTATGCGAACATTCGCCCACGGTTCGAATCAAACGCAACGAACGTATTATTAGGAAGAGCCGCCGCATCGATAAACGTGCTTGCGCCCGAAATTCCAGCCGCAGAGCCAATCCACAAATCGCCGATTGGGTCGTCCAAGCCGTTGCGAATCATAACATCGCTACCCATTGCGTTAAGCCGCCGAATTGGGTCAACATCGGCGCTGGACGTTGTTACAAACAAAAATCCCTCGTCATCAATGCGGACGTTGTTGTACTCGACAGGCACAAACAGAGCCATTCGCTCACGTTGCTCGCGCGTGGCAATCATCCGCCAAAATTGGTCAACTGGTGAAATGCTAACATCTGGCGCACCCATATATCCCACAAAATAGCCTGTTAGGTCAAACTCCATTAAACCACGGTTGACATGAGATGCTTGCACAAAAAGCCGTCCAGAAAAATCAGATGCAATTTTGCGTGGCAAAAAATCCAGTTGATCTGGCAAAAGGCTTAATTCTAGCTTGCTGCGGTCGATTATCGTGATAACGTTCCAATTTTCGTCCGTGTGCAAAATCCGCTGATTGAAAGTGTCCGCAATCCAGCGTTCGCCGCGCGTTAAATCCCAGTCGCTCACGAAAATCCCATAAGGACGGTCAAAAGTGGACTGCTGACCGTCTGGCATTGTTACGCTTGTGATAACTTCCGCCAACTCGTGCGTGCCGTCATCGTTGATTTGTAGCGTAACTATGCGGTTGTTGTACGTGTCAACCACATATAGCAAGTTGCCGAAAACCTGCAAATCTTGCGGACGGTCAAAATGTCCTATGCCAAAAGAATCCCCCAAAATAAAGGAACTCACACGATACGCATCTGGCGACGGAACAGGGATTCCCCATTCGTTGTATGTGTACGTGTAATTTGTTAATCCGCCTGCAAAAACGGCGGTTGAATTTATAAAACCGAAAAATCCTGCAAAAAAGGCAAAAAATGCTACGAAAATTAACTTTTTCTTCATAATTTGACCTCCTACTCTTTAATTCCAGAGTTTGCCATTGTTTTTAGAATGTTGCTCTGTGCCACGATAAATAGCGTGATTGGCACAACCATCATAACAAGCGTAACAGCCGCTCCAACGCCAGCGCGCGCGATGTTCGGCGTGTGCGGACTTCCCACAATTTGCGAAAGTGCGAACGGTAGCGTTTTCAGCTGTTCGGTGTAAATGAGATTGGCTTGCGGATTGTTCCACAACGCTTGCACCGAGAAAATCATGCCAGTGAGCATTGCTGGCTTGATTAGCGGCAGCACGATTCGTGAGTAAATAAGCCATTCTTTAGCACCGTCAATTTTGGCGGATTCTATGAGCGATTGCGGCACTGTATCGATGAACTGTTTCATAAGGAAGAATCCCATAGGAAAGGCGAAATGTGGGATAATTACCGCCCAGTAAGTATCAATCCAGCCAAGCCCAGCCAGCACAAGAAAGTTGGGAATAGCCGTTACAAAGCCTGAAAACATCAGCGTTATGATAACGAGATTGAAGAAAAATTTGCTGCCAGGAAACTCGTATTTGCTGACGGCGTAAGCGCCCATGCTTGCGACCAGCAAATGTCCGATTGTGCCAGCCGCCGTGATAAACACGGTATTAAACACGTATCGTGAAAACGTAACCCACGAACGAGACATTATAATGAATAAATCTTGCAAGTTGTTGAGAGTTGGGTTGATAACGAACAGCCGCGGCGGAAACAGGAAGAGTTCGTTAAGCGGCTTAAAAGCGTTGTTGATTGCGAAAATCAACGGAAATGCGAAAAAAAAGCCGAAAACCGCCAACATAAACCAAATAAACACGTCGCCACTGCGAGAGCGGTTTGGACGTAAAACTGCCATGTTCCGCTTTTTGCGTGTTTTTTGTACTCCAAAATTGCCTTTTCTTGTTGCTATTGCCATTTTTTAGCCCTCCTAAAGTCAAAACATTAAAACCTAAAACCCTGGGCGTTGCCCCAAACCCCGCAAGGCTGAATTTTGTCCAGTGGACAAAAGAACAGTGCCCTTGACCCGCTTTTTTTATTAAGATTTTTTATTGCCATTCAAATTCTGCCGACAAAATATGCCTGTGATTTCCTGTTAATGTAACTATTTCTCGGTTAATTCTGTGCAAACCTGCCGACATTTCGTGATAGGATATATCGTCAACCATTGTGAAAGTTCCGTTTGGGTTGGCTATCATTCCCTCGGCGGTAAAAACACGGATTGGGTACGTTTCAATAATAGGCACTCGTTCCCACGAACCGTTGCTGTAGCGTTCTATTGTAAAAGGTTGTCCAAACATAATTTGAAAATCGGTATTATTGTATATTATTGTTTCGATGGTTGTTTCGGTAATGTTGGAAATCTGCACATCTGTGAAATCTTGCATTGCTTGTTCGTAAGCTGAAAGTTCCACGATTTGCACGATTTCCGTAGGTTCTGCCAAATTTTCTTGTTGAGATTGCTCGGCTTGCGTGATTTCTCAAGCTGTTGTAAGCAATTTTGTTGCGGTTAAAAATCCGAAAATTGCGAGTTTTAGCATAATTTTCTCCTATCGTCCAATTTTCATAATAAATTTGCCAACCAAAGATTTAGTATAAATCATAGCCAAAAACAAAATTGTAGCAATCGCAGACGCATATCCCATTTCAAAGCGGATTGCACCATAATCAACTAAATGGTTGACAACCGTATGCACAGCATAATCGGTGGACGGAAATCCTGCCAAGCCTTGCGTAACTTCGCCGACAGCGAAACTCGCCATAATTGCCATAACTGCACCAAACATGAGCATTCCCTGCATATTTGGCAAAGTGATAAACCAAAGTTCTTGCCAGCGATTTTTCACGCCGTCCATAAGCCCAGCCTCGTACAGCGATTCGTCAATGGTGGAAAGTCCTGCAATAAAGGCAAGAAAGCCAGCACCAAGGCTCATCCAAAGCACAACCACGATAATAACAGGCATCATAAATTGCGGATTAGAAAGCCACAAAACAGGCTCGTTGATAATGCCAAATTGCATGAGAAATGCGTTAAGATAGCCGAACGCATCGCCAGAAAAAATCAGCGACCAAATAAGAAATGCCGCTCCTGCAATGGTTGGGGCGTAAAATACAAGCGTAACGAACGCTCGCAAATATCGTGGCAATTCGTTGATAAACCACGCAAACAGAAAGGCGAAAATATAGCCAACTGGTCCAGTTATCAACGCCAAAATTAGCGTGTTTCGGATTGCAATTAAAAATACATCGTCCGCCAAAAATAGGTTGAGATAATTTTGAAAGCCGATAAATCGTGGCGGCTCGAGGACGTTAAAATAGGTAAAACTAAAGAAAATTGACACGCCCACAGGTGCGACAACAAAAACCGTAAACAAAATTGCATACGGTGCTAAAAACAGGTAGAGCGTTTTGTGCTTTTTCATCTCGTTCCAGGTGTATGCACGCTGAACTTTCTTTTTTGCCAAATAACGGCTGAACGGCGTGCTTGCTGGTGCTGTTGCTGTTACTGATGCCATTTTTTTACCTCCTAGTAAAATCTTTAATTATAAGCTATTCTTTGGGAACATTTCAAAAATTTAGAATATGGTAAACCTCGTTTTATGTAGTATTTCCCATATTTATATTATAACACATTTTTTGGGAAAATTCGCCTACTTTAATCAAAATAAAAAAATAAATTTGTGGTATATTGCAAAATTTTTAGGTGGACATTTCTTAATATTGGATATTTTGTCTATTTATTGGCGAAAATACGAACTTCTTTTGATTTCTTAAGCCAAAAAAATTTTCCTTGCAATCCCCAAAAAACCATGATACAATACCATAGTAAAACATTAAGTATCGAGGAGGACTTTGCATGAGTGATTCTATTACAAATTTTACTGAAATAGACACGTTTATTGACGGTTTACCCGACAAAAACGGCGCTCTTATCCCGGCTTTGCATAAAGCCCAAGAAGCCTATGGCTACCTGCCCAAAGAGGTGCAACTGCACATCGCAAAACGTCTACAAATTCCTGCCGCTAAAGTTTACGGCGTTGCTACCTTCTATTCGCTGTTCTCGCTAGAAAAAAAGGGCAAATATCGCATTAACGTATGTATGGGAACCGCTTGCTATGTGCGTTCCGCTGAAGTTGTGCTGAAAGAATTTGCAAAAGAGTTAAAGGTTGACATTAAAGCAACCACCGATGACGGGCTTTTTACCGTCGATGGCGTTCGCTGTGTTGGTGCTTGCGGGCTTGCTCCTGTTGTTATGGTCAACGATAAAGTTTTTGGGCGTGTCGCAACCGCCGATGTTAGAGGCATTGTTGAAGAATACTTAGCAGCGGATCATGCAGAATAAGGAGGTTTTTTTGTGGCAAATAAAGTAAATTCGTGGGACGACCTTAAAGCCCTGCGCAAAACCGCTCTCACCGAGCTTGCAGGCAAACCCGAAGATTGGGTTGTTGTCGTCGGAATGGCTACTTGTTGTACCGCCGCCGGCGCTGACGTTGTCTTGAAAACTATCGAAGATGGCGTTAAATCAGAAGGTCTCAATAATGTGAAAATTATCCAAACTGGTTGCTATGGCAACTGTTACGCCGAACCTGTCGTCGAAGTGCGGCGCGGCGACCAAGCTATGGGCGAAGGTACTCGTTACGGCTACGTTGACGCTGTTCGCGCCAAAGAAATTGTTACCCGCCACCTCAAATTTGGCGAGGTTCTTAAAGAAGCTGTTGTTGGTCTTGATCAGGAGGTGTATATACCATGAGCAACCAAAATACCGAAATTCGCCAAGTTCGCATTGCTATGCGAAACTGCGGCATAATCGATCCTAGCAACATTATGGAATACATTGCTAGATCTGGCTACGATGCCCTCGCTAAAGCTATCTTCGAAATGCAACCCAACGAAGTTGTCGATGTGGTTAAAGCAAGCGGCTTGCGCGGTCGTGGCGGTGGCGGATTCTCCACTGGCACAAAATGGCAATTTACCGCCGCTGCTAAAGCTGACAAAAAATTTGTTATGTGCAACGCCGACGAAGGCGATCCTGGTGCTTTTATGGATCGTTCCATTCTCGAAGGCGATCCGCACGGCGTTCTTGAGGCTATGGCTATTTGCGGCTATGCAATCGGTGCACAAGAAGGCGTTATTTACATTCGCGCGGAATATCCTCGTGCCGTTGAACGCCTTTATCAAGCCATCGACCAAGCCGAAAGCATGGGATTATTAGGCGATAATATCATGGGAAGTAACTTCTCGTTCAAAATTAGCCTTTATCTCGGTGCTGGCGCGTTCGTTTGTGGCGAAGAAACCGCTCTTATGAACTCTGTGCAAGGCGGACGTGGCGAACCTCGCCTTAAACCGCCGTTCCCTGCCCAACGTGGACTTTGGGACGCTCCCACTAATATCAATAATGTTGAAACTTTTGCAAATATCACTCAAATTATCCTTAAAGGATCCGACTGGTTCCGCAGTTTCGGCAACGAAGATAGCCCTGGTACGAAAGTTTTCGCGCTCGCTGGCAAAGTCAACAATGTTGGACTTATCGAAATCCCAATGGGATTGCCTTTGCGTGATGTTGTCGACAAAATCGGCGGCGGCGTTGCAGACGGCAAAAAGTTCAAAGCTATACAAACTGGCGGCCCATCTGGCGGCTGTATCCCAGCGGAGCATCTCGATACGCCTGTCGATTTCAAATCGCTCGGCGCGCTTGGCTCTATCATGGGATCGGGCGGTATGATTGTTATGGATGAAGACGATTGCATGGTCGGCATTTCCAAATTCTTCCTCGAATTTACTGCGGAAGAAAGTTGCGGAAAATGCACTCCTTGTCGTGTTGGAAATATGCGGTTGCTCGAAATCCTAACTCGCATTACCGAAGGCACTGGCAAAGAATCCGATCTCGCTGAACTGGAGAATTTAAGCCGCACGGTTTGTGATACTTCGCTTTGCGGGCTTGGTCAATCATCGCCAAATCCTATCCTTTCTACTCTAAAATTTTACCGAGATGAATATCTTGCTCACGTTGTGGATAAAAAGTGTCCATCTGGCACTTGCACAGATTTACTCAATTATGAAGTTGTAGCAGAGAAATGTAAGGGCTGTACGCTTTGTAAACCTGTTTGCCCAGTCAACTGTATTTCTGGCGAACGCAAAGAGGTTCACATAATAGATCAAGACGCTTGTATTAAATGCGGCGCTTGTGTCGATAAATGCCCATTTAACGCAATTATTAAGGGCTAGGAGGACGAAAATGGCTGAAGTAAAAATAAATAATATTGCGGTAACTGTTCCTGATGACGCAACTATTCTGGAAGCCGCCAAAAAAGTGGGTGTGCATATTCCCACGCTTTGCCACCTTGATATGCACGATATTAAAATGCTTAATCAAGTTGGAACTTGCCGCGTTTGTATGGTAGAAGTTGAAGGCCGTCATAATCTTGCGCCTGCCTGTGCTACCGCCGTTTATGACGGAATGGAAGTTCACACAAACACCGCGCGCTCGATTAACGCGCGCCGCACCAACGCCGAGTTGTTGCTTTCTAACCATCCGCCCGATTGCTTGGTTTGCGAACGCAATCTTACTTGCGAACTGCAACATCTTTCGGCAGAATTGGGCATAAAAGAGAACCGCTACAAAGGCGAACGCTTGCGTGCCGAAAAGGACGACACAAGCTATTCGCTGGTTCGCAACGCCGAAAAATGCGTATTGTGCCGCCGTTGCGAGACAATGTGTAACGAAGTGCAATCTGTCGGCGTTTATTCGACCGTTCATCGTGGCTTTGAAACCGTTATCGGAACAGCGTTTGATTCGCCAATGTTGGAAACAACTTGCACATTCTGCGGACAATGCGTTGCAGTTTGTCCAACGGGTGCTTTAACCGAGATTGACAACGTTTCGGAAGTTTGGAGCGCAATCAACGATCCCGAAAAATACGTTATCGTGCAAACTGCGCCTGCGATTCGTGTTGCGCTGGGCGAATCCTTTGGAATGCCTGTCGGCAGCCAAGTTACAGGAAAAATGGTAACTGCGTTGCAACGGCTTGGTTTTGACAAAGTTTTCGATACAAATTTCGGCGCTGACCTTACCGTAATGGAAGAGGCAAGCGAATTTTTGCATCGTCTTGAACACAAGGGAACTTTGCCCATTTTGACCAGTTGCTGTCCGGCATGGGTAAAATTTATCGAACATCAATTCCCAGAATTGTTGGATATTCCGTCTTCGTGCAAATCTCCGCACGAGATGTTTGGTGCGATTGCGAAAACCTATTTGGCGAAAAAGCTGAATGTTGACCCGAAAAAAATGGTAGTTGTTTCGGTAATGCCATGTTTAGCGAAAAAGTACGAGGCGAACCGTGGCGAACTTTCCACCGAAGGCGGTCAAGATGTTGACTACGTAATTTCCACGCGCGAGTTAGCGAGAATGATTCGCGAAGCTGGCATAAACTTCAAACTTTTGCCAGATACAAACTTCGACCAATTCATGGGAGAATCTAGCGGAGCGGGTACAATTTTCGGCACAACAGGCGGAGTTATCGAAGCGGTTGTGCGGACGGTAGTAGCTTGGAAAGGCGAAAAAACGCCCGACAAAGTTGAATTTACCGAGTTGCGCGGCATGGAC
>WRKG01000285.1 GCA_009778185.1 Bacillota bacterium | reverse complement strand
CGGGCGGATAATATCCGCCCCTACAAACCCACAACCGTAGGGGCGGATATTATCCGCCCGCATATTAGCCCGCTAGTTTAATTCAAACTAACCGATTCCCCCAAATACCCAAACTCTCGCAACCACTGCAAAGTCGCTGCTGACAACTCAAAATGCAACAACGGAAAATCCACCATTTGGCTATTGCTCAAACCTGCGCTGATATTTATTACCCTTTGCGGCGATTCTACTGGGATTTCCGCCATTCTGTCTAGCTGATTTTGCCGCTCTTGTGCGTTAGTTAGCAGCCAATCTTGTTTTACTATATCGAAGATTTGCTCTATGTGCGAAGAATCCGTTATCGAAAACATTTGAACCGTTTCTCGTCTGCGAAAATCGCCAAAATCCATAAAATCGTCTATGCTGAAAAGTAGCACTTCTATTTCGCTTGGCTCGCTCACTTGCGACCAACGGTTGGCAAATAAAATTGGCGGTGCATTTGCCAAATCGTCAACTCCCGATTCGGCGGCGAAATTGTCGCCAAATCGATAATGTCTGATTATCTGGTTGCCATTTTGCAAAATGTACGTGATTATTAGCGAATTATTGTTCGCCTCGCTAAAGCCCGCAAATCTGGACGATTGCAACGATTGCAACTCGTGCCGACTGGATAATATCTCGTTGTGAACGCCGATTGTCTGCGAAATTATCGCCGCATCCTCAACGATAAACCGCTCTCCAGCGAAGACGAATCCGAAACCGACAAAATGCCCAATAATCACGCCGCGAACGCTCTCGGCGGTTGGCACTCGATTTACATAGGTTGACATTCCCAACGTTACAAACGCCCAAATAAACGCCGCAATCGCCAACATTGCTCCGCGTAATGCGGCAAAAACTTTAGTTTTTCGGCTATGCTAAATTGCTGCTCCGCTATCATTTGCGCGACAACGTACGCTAGCAAAAATCCCAAAATTGCCCCAAAATAGAGCATTGTCATGCTGCTGAACGATTCGCCCAAAATTATCGCAAGCAAAATCGCTCCGCCAAAACTGAAGAGAAACACGCAAACTTTCTTGAATTTACTGGATATTACCGATTCGCCAACATTTTCGATTTTGCGTAAATTCCCAAAAATGTACGAAAACGCAAGTGTTATCACGATTATCACAGTATACACAAGATAAATCTGCCATAATTGGATATTTTCGCTTATTATCATTGTAGGATTGAGATATTCCGACAATAGCACGGGATTTGTAAACGTTCCAACTGTAAGCACTCGCAGCGCGGCTGTTCCGCTGTCAAAGCCGAATACGAAAGCGTCTCCGATTAGGTTGACAAAAGTGTGAACGCCCAACGGAACAAGCGGCAAAGCCCCACAAAACAGGATTCTCACGTAACCGTTCCCAGAAAGCGAAATCGCCATTAAAAATAATCCTAAATAAAAGATGATTCCGATTGCGGTGCGTGCGAAAAACGCCGCTACCGCCGAAACCGAGTTTATTACGCCAAAATTTCCCTGTGCAAAATGTGGGAAAATTTGCGGATTAAAAAGAATTGTTTCCGTCCAATTTTCGGACATGACGATTGGGCCGCTGTAGCTTATCGGCGGCAACAGCAGAATCACGCAAAACGCCAACAGCGGAGTCAACGTTAAAATTAGCGCCGCCACAAAATTTGTGCAAAAAAGCCCGCGCTTGCTTATGGGAAAGCTGTAAAACGCCGTCGCCGCCCGTGTTGACGCATAATGCGGATAAAGTGCGTTTATTGCGACAAACGGCGTAAACACCGTAAATATCACAAGCAACGGATGCCGCATTTCGAAAATGCCGATTAGCATTCGCAGTTGATTTAGCTGTTGAAATTGTGCATCTTGCCAGTTGTTAATGTGCAGCGGCAAAATTCCCGATAAAATGTACATTAGCATGAAAAACGCCGAAAATATCCAAAATCGTTTTAATTGCTCTTTTAATAGTGCTTTATTTATCATTTTTCTCCTCCGATTGTTCGTTTTCTTCGTATTTATTGTTTAATTGCACAGCTACAGATTCATATTCGTACGTAAAAATTTCCTCCAAAGTTAAGGATAATTTATCGTACAAAATTATTGGCAATTTTTGCGTTTTGGAATTTTCGGAATTTTCAAGCGGCGAAAATTGCATTATTTCGTCAATTTGCTCCTCTTTTCCGCGGATGATTAGCAAAAAAACTTGTCCTCGGCGTTCGTGATGCAAAATTTGAATGTTTGCGAAATTGTTTTCGGATTTTTTAAGTTGCTGAAAATAATCCTCAAAATTTTCGCTATTAGAAAACGCAATTTGAACCTTGTGCAAATTGGATTTCAGCTCGTCCAGCTCGCTTTCGACAAGCATTGTGCCATTTTTGATGATTCCGATAGAATCGCAAATGCCGTCCAGTTCCTTTAGATTGTGGGAAGAAATTAGCACGGTCATTTGACGTTCGGCAACATCGGCGATAATCTCCTTTATAACCTGCTGGCGAACGATGGGATCAAGCCCGTCAATCGGCTCGTCCAGCAAAAGGACTTCTGGCATGGTTGACATTGTTAAAATAAAGGCAACCTGTTTTTTCATTCCTTTTGAGAATTTTTGGACACGGCGTTTTTCATCCAAGCGAAAAAGTTTAAGCAACTTTTGGTAACGATTTTCGTTCCAGTTTGCGTATAAATTTGCGTAAAAGTTTCGCAAGCCGCGCAAATTATAATTGGGAAAAGTGTACAAATCGTCTGGGATATAGCCCATTGCGGCTTTTATTGCGATGTTATCGTAAACGGGCAAACCGCCGATTTCTACCTGCCCCGATGTTTGGCGGAAGATGCCTGCAATGTGCTTTATTGCGGTGGTTTTGCCCGAACCATTAACGCCAACAAGCCCATAAATTGAGCCTTTTTTGACGTGCAAATTTAGATTATTTAATGCTAAATGGTTGTCAAATTGTTTGCATACATTTTTTAATTGAATCAAGTTAATCTTCTCCTTTTGTGATTTGGTTTTTTGTTAAGTTTTCTACAAAGTTGACAATATTGTCGGCGGTTTCGCCACGATAAAGCAGTTCTTGAACGTGGCTTGTAAGTTGGCTGTAAATTTTGGATATATCTTTTTGATTTTCGGCGGCTGGCGGAACGGCTATAAAATTGCCTTTGCCAGGAACGGTGTAAAAATATCCTTGAGTTTCCAAAATACGGTAGGCTTTCTGCACGGTGTTTGGGTTTACGGTCAATAGCTGTGCTAAATCTCGCACGGACGGCACTTTTTCGTCCTGTGCAATAACGCCAGTTATTATTAGCCGCTTGAAGTTGTCAATAACCTGCTCGTATATTGCCTTTCGGCTTTTTAGTTCAATTTGAAACATGATTCACCTCCTTTTTGTGTTATGTGTGTATTATATGTGATAGTACGGTTGATGTCAAGAGGGGTTAAAAAATTTTTTTGGAAATATTTTGTAAAATTATTAGATGTTGGAGATTTGGAATGAATGGGGAATTTACAACAAACGGGCAAAATTTGAAATAAATGACAAATTTGGAACAAACAGCAAATTTGGAATAAACAGCAAATTTGAAACAAACGGTAAATTTGAAACAAACAGCAAATTTGAAACAAACAGCAAATTTGAAATAAACAGCAAATTTGGAATAAACAGCAAATTTGCAACAAACGGCAAAATTTGGCACAAACAGCAAATTTGCAACAAACAGCAAATTTGGAACAAACAGTAAATTTGCAACAAACGGCAAAATTTGGAATAAATAGCAAATTGCAATAAACAGCAAACTTGGAACAAACAGTAAATTTGCAACAAACAGCAAATTTGGAACAAACGGGCGGATAATATCCGCCCACAATTTTATAAATTTGAAATTTTTTATAAAATTAAATCAACAAAAAATTTTTTCAAAATAGTGCTGTCAGCACTGGACATTTCACAATCTATGTTTTACAATGTTTATTGGCAGTTAAAATTTCAAAAAGTAAAAAGGTAGCGAAAGGGGGAAAATTTTATGGGTAAAAATTGCCCAAAATGCAAAAAACCGAACTTTTTTACAACTCCTACTGGTGGAAAATGTACTAATTGTGGCTACGAAATGAAACATCCGCCAGGACCAGGCAAAGGCACTAAATGTATGAATTGTGGCAAATACACAGTTTTCAACGGTAAATGCAATAGTTGTGGAGCAATACACAAATAATTTGCAAATTTCATAACGTAATATAAAAATTTTTATATGTATAAGTTTGGTATAACCGAACTATGAAAAGGAGAGAATTTATAATGGCAGAAAATTGGGAAAAAGATAATGACAAGTTGGCAAAAAAATCAAAAATACCGCAAGAATATGTAGGAAAATGCCACGCCATAATACACACCGCTTCGGCGGCTGCAGGTGCTGCGGCACTTATTCCAATTCCAATGGCAGATCATATACCTATAACTGCTGCACAAGTTACAATGGTTGCAGGATTGGCAGCTGTGTTTGGGATTCGTATTAGTACGGATTTAGCAAAATCTATTTTATCTGTGGGTCTAGTTAAGCAGGGAGGGCAGTTTGCTTTTAGACAACTCGTAAAACTTATTCCTGGTTGGGGTTGGGGTGCTGCTGCTGTAACCGCTGTTGGAGTTACACAAGCCTTTGGTTGGGCAATGGCTGACGATTTTTACAATATGTCCATCGGAAAATCACCGAAATTGTCGCAGCTGTTGGATTTGCTCAAAGGACACATTTAGATATTAAAAAACAGGGCGAACCATTCCGCCCTGTTTTTTTATACAAATTAGCAAAAAATGCGGGTCAAGGGCGCTGTTCTTTTGTCCACTGGACAAAATTCAGTCTTGCGGGTGTGGGCAGTGCCCACGGTTTTGAGTGCCAATGGGTTTTGAACTTAAACCAATATCCACCCAGTAAACCACCTTAAAAATGTTTCAACAAAGGCGAATGCTACAGGCGATGCCGATAAAACTGGGAAGAATAACAGAAATAACGCAAAAACTGCAACGGCGTATCCTAAAACTAGGCGTGGATATTTCTCAAATAACTTGTAATTTTGAAACATAAAAGTTATCAAAAGCACTACAAAAGGCACGCTTGGAAAATAATGATATATAAATGTAGAACGTGGCACAAATATCCAAGGGACAAATTGCACGCCGTATGCAACTAGCAAAAATAATAAATTGTTTCTGGTTTCGAGTGTGCTGTCGAGTTGGCTTTGATTGGATTGAGAAGAGGTTTTCAAAATTGTTACTAAATTTACTATTGCATAGGCGGTTGCCGCAATTCCAACCCACCATATTGCAGGGTTTCCAAACGAACTTATTCCTTGGCGTACGTCGGGATAACTGGATAATGTGTTGGAATAATAAAACATTGGGCGAGTCATTATTGCCCATTCCCACCAACGCGACGCAAACGGATGCCACTCGAGCAAGCCCGAATGATACGAAAACATTGATATTTGGTTGTCAATTACCGTTTGAAAAAATCCGCCGCCCCTGTCCATTGAATACACAAACGGAATATACGCCAGCAAATATATTGTTATCGGAATCGCCAAAAAGAAAGCAAAACACGAGGCGAATGTTGTCCACGCCAATTTTTTGTTTTTCTGCAAAACGCTGTACCAATGTGGAAAGAAAATTATCGGTAATCCGATAAGTGCGTAAATTCCTTGCCATTTGGATGCAACCGCAAGCCCAATAAATAGCCCCGATCCCGCCAAAAATAACAGCGGTTTCCATAACTGTTTGTCGTTTAATTTGTACTGCGTGTAACCGTACATACATAAATACGATGCAATTATAAATATCGTAACATAGCTATCAATAGTTGCAATGCGCGTTTGCACAAACAGCATAAAATCAAAGGAAAATATAAACGCTGTGAAAATTCCCCAAAACGGCGATTTGAACATCATGCGACCAAAAGCGTACATTAGCGGAATCATCAAAACGCCCATCAATGCACCAGGAAACCGCCAACCGAACGGAGTCATCCCAAATATTGCGGCACCCATTGCAATAAAATTTTTGCCCATTGGCGGATGCGTTGTCTCAAATACGGTTAATCCGTGCAAAAGTTCGTAGCCAGAACGTGCATGAAAAATCTCGTCAAAATATGTGCTGTTCATTATATTGGAACGCTCTGGAACGGTGTGCGGCTCGTCAACAAGCACTTCCGCGCCTGGCGTAATTACATTTATTGGGATAATTTGATTATTTTCGTCTCGGAAAGCTATTTCTTGAATACGCAAACCCTCGTTAAATGGCACAATTTGGGCAAAAAATGCCTCTTCGTTTACCGTGCGTTCGTCCCAAGCAAAAACGCGAACATCGCTAATGTGCATTGCAACGTTCCAATCGTTGCCGTCAACCGAGGTAAATAGCATAAAATCAACATCGTTGCGGTTGCTCATCATAAATTGAAACCGAGAAATATGTCGTACTTCGCCAAAATCGAAAAGGGCTGCTCCTTCTTGATTCCAAACGGTTTGCGGACTTTCCATGTTTCCCAAATTGTAAAACGTGAATATCGAGTAAAATATCATAAGCACCAACAGCGGTATAAATTCTTTTTTGGTCATTTTTTTGCCCCCGTTTCAACTTTAATTGCTGTAAAATAGCTTGTTCTAATTAAAAATATTGCCAAACAAACATTTATAAAGCCAATAAGTGCGACAAATTCATCGATTGGTCTAAACAAGCCAGGCGGAGCTTCGCGAATAACAAACGGCACAGTTAGGTTATAGCCGTTATTTGCCAAAAGAATATCAAAGCAATTTATAAAAATTGTGAACGAGAACGCAAAATAGAGTATATACCATTTGCTAGGCTTGGAAATTCCCTGCGAAACGGTTGCTAATTCTGCGGGAGTTTCTTGTACTTGCGGAGTTTGTTGAAAATCTTCGGATTTATCAAAAATGGCGGCTACAAGCAAAAACAGCACCGCAGGAAACATATATCTCTCGTTCATATTGGTTGAAAATACAAAAACAGCTCCAAACAGCAAGCTAGCTGTTGCAAATATTGTGGAAACTGCCCAACGTTTGTACAAAATCCAAAACGTGAACAATGTAACGCCGACAATAGTTATGCTCGTGATAAGCGTGTAAAATGGCGTTATACCTTGCCAAGTTCCGCCCGTCATAGCAGGAAAGTTGTAAGCACTAATCGAGTTAAACGGTCGCGAGCCGATAGTTGTAAAAAACTGCTCTATTACTAAATCTATGCCAAACGGCAACGAGATAAGTGCCATAAATGCAAAAGTGCCGACTCCGTAACCGAAAACAGTCAAAATGGATTTTGCGGTAAAATTACGTGCTTTGGAATAGTGAAATACCGAGTACAAAAAAATTGGTGCAAGCATTAACGATTGCGGTTTAGTAAGCACAGCCAAGCCATAAAGCATATAAACTGGCAAAATTTGCTTTTTGTAAACCGCATAAAGAGCCAAAAATAGCAACAATGTATAAACCGCATCCACTTGTCCCCACAAAGACGAGTTAATAAGAACCGCTGGATTTAGCAAATAAGCCATCGAAACAAAAAATGCCTTGCCAAAAATATATTCCTCGTGGAACAAATCTTTTGAGATGAAATAAATTGCTAATCCTGTAATAATATCGCTTATGATAGCGGGCGAAAATGTCAATAAATTAAGTTGCGGACTTAAAAATCCCCAATCTAATGCGGAACGAATTGCTCCAATCACAAACAAAACGTACATATAAGCTGGCGGATAATCGGTAAAAGCATCCGAATAATAAAATTGTGCAAAACCGTCAACGTACAACATATTTGCCCAAGCCTGAAAAGTATGTACATCCCAAGTAAACGGCATATCTATCATAAAAACTAACAGCCTAACTACAATGCCAACAACCACCAAAACCGCCGCTCCTACAAAATGATTTTTCAAACAAACACCTCTTTCTTTTGAAAATAATCAAAACCTAAAACATAAACCCTAAAACCGTGGGGCGCTGCCCCACACCCCGCAAGGGACTTCGCCCCTTGACCCCGTAACTTTTTTTGTTTTTTGAGAGTTAATGGAGTGATTATATTTTAGCAAAAATATGTTGTTTTTGCAAATTTTATCAAATTAGCTTAATAAAAATAACGAGCGGATATTATCCGCCCGTTATCTTCAGCCAACATTTTATTTTATTTTGATTTTATACCATGTGCAAAACAAACATCACAACCTTGACATTTATCATTATGCTTGCTGCACCAATCCTTTGCTACGCCATTTTCCTATGCGGTAAACAATTAGCGAAAGCAACGTATTTCCAACCCAGCCTGCTAATAGCGAATACATCAATGCGTGCGGAGTTCCCATTAAATATACAAAAAGATACGCCGTTGGAACTCGTATAAAAACGGTATTTATTATCGATGCCCACAACGGAGAGATTGCATCGCCAGCACCGCGGACTGTTCCCCATGCGACCATTGCAACCGAAAAAATTATATAACCAGGGGCTAAAATGAACAGCATTTCTTGGCTTAAGCTGATTACTTCTTGTGTTGACGTAAAAAAGCCCGCTATATATCTGCCGAAAATTAAAATTGCGCCTATCAAAATGGTTGCTGTGCCAGCGGCTAATATTGCGCATTGTTTTGTGGCTTGAGATATTCGTTCTATTTTTCCTGCGCCCATATTTTGACCTGCGAAAACGGTCATCGCATTGCCAAAAGAAAAATTCGGCATCATTACAAAGCCGTCAATCCGCATAATTACAACGTGCGTTGCTATAAATAAATATCCAAAATCGTTTACCAACGGCTGAACAACCATTACCGCAATCGCAACTATTGCTTGCGATGCTCCTGTTGGAACGCCCAATTTTAGTATTTGCAAAGCGTAATCTTTTTTCAACCGCAAATATTTGAGACTCATCTCAAATATGCCCGTCATTTTCAACAGCTTGATAAGACACAAAATTGCTGTAACGGCTTGTGCCATAACGGTTGCAATAGCCGCGCCCGCAACGCCCCAACCAAGCCCAATTACGAAAGCTAAACTTAATATAATGTTGAGAATCGTCCCAATTACCAAATAAATAAGCGGCGAAAATGAATCTCCCAAGCCGCGCAAAATTCCCGAAAGTATATTAAAATAGGACATAGTCAAAACGCCCCATAACAATATATTTATGTAAATAATGGAATCCTCTAAAATTTCTGGCGGCGTGTTTAGCAATAGCAACAGCGGTCGAGTGCCAAGCGGGCCAAAAATCATTATAACTAATCCTAAAATAAATGTCAACGTTATACTAGAGCCGATTGTAAAGGAAAGTGCGTCGCGGTTTTTTGCACCAAAATATTGTGCAACCATAACGCCTGCTCCGATTGCAATTCCCATCATTAAAACCATTATCAAAAAAAATATTGCAACCGTGCTACCGACAGCCGCCAAAGCAACATCGCCGACATATTGCCCTAAAATAATAGCGTCCGCTGTGCTGTACAACTGCTGAAACAGGTTGCCAATCAACAGCGGAACGGTAAAAATTAGCAACTTTTTCCAAGGCGGTCCTTCGGTCATGTCAACCGCCTTAAATAATCTTCTGAAACTATTCAATAGTTTTCCTCTTTTCTTGTAATTAGTTTGGCGTTGCGTTGCAAATGCGAAAGCCCGCGCCACGCCAAAGCTGTATCGCCAAACTTTTTGGTAAATTCTTCTTGTTGCATTTGTAAAATTTCGGCTGTGTTGTATTCAGTTTGTTGCTGGGAAAAATCGTTGAACGGACAACAATTTTGGCAAATATCACAACCATATAATTGCTGTGATTTTTGTAACAAAATGGTTTCTCGTAAATTTAGCAAGCCCTTTTTTTGCGTTATATAAGATACGCATTTTTCAAAGTTGACAAAATACGGCGTTATTGCCCCCGCAGGACAACTTTTCATACAAATGTTGCAATCGGTGGGACATTGCAAATTATCGGCGGATTGTTGCGTTTCGGTTGGCGGTAGCAAAATATCCACCAAAAGCAAGCCAATATTAAAAAAAGAGCCAAGTTTCGGAGAAATTACCATATTGTTACGTCCCCAAAAGCCCAAACCAGCCTTTATTGCAAAAGGTCGCTCTGCTAAAACGCCACTATCTACCATTATAACATTTTGGCAAGCAAGAAGTTTCGCCAATTTTTGCAAAAGTGTTTTTATTGTATTGTGATAATCCGTGCCGTTGCCCAAACTAGACAAATTTTTATAAGGCGAAGGCGAGTAACTTTTTCCAAGCACAATAACCGATTTTGCCGTTGGCAACGAAAGTAGCGGATTTATCCGCTTTTCCAAGTTTGGCGTTACAAATGGCGGTTTTTTGGCATTTTTTAGCTGTACATTTTCCAAAGGCAACGCATCGCAAATTCCGATTATGCAGTTGTGTTGTTTCGCAAAAGTGTTTATTTTGTTTAGGTTATCCATTAAAATATCCTCAAATAAATTTTTCAAAATTTAACGTAGCGAAAAATATCTCCAAATAAATTTTCCAAAATTTAATGTAGCGAAAGCCAGTAGGAGTAAAAAATACAAATGTGTTGAAAAACGGGCGGATAATATCCGCCCCTACGGTTTGGGCGGTTTGTAGGGGCGGATATTACCTGCCCGTCCGACAGGCGAGTCCGCCCGCTATATCTACCCCACAATTATTTTTTGGTATTTTTTATTCTTCCCAGCCATCGAGAGCGGCGTGTGCAACTTGCAGCTGTTTTGGAATGTCAATTTCTTGTGGACATTTTGGCAAACATACGCCGCAAGATGTGCAAAAGCTGGCATCGTGTTTGGCGCGGCGCGTGAACATATACGAACGGCGCGGTTGGTCAAAATGTCCAAAGCGGTGAGCATCGTTGTAAAGAGCAAACGCTCGCGGAATTTCCACGCCGTGCGGACAAGGCACACAATAGTTGCAGCCTGTGCATGGGATTGTAACAATGGATTCGTAACCTTCTCGTGCCGCAACAATTAGCTTTTTCTCGTCTTCGGATAAGCAGTTGGGTTTCATGTCTTCTTGTGAGAACATTGCCAAATTTTCTTTCAGCTGTTCCAAAGTTGACATTCCGCTAATCATTGCCGAAACTTCGGGATAATTTGCGAGATGTCTAAAAGCCCATTCTGTAGGCGTTCGTTTTATTGGAAAATTATCATACAAATCGGCGACAACCTGCGGAGCTTTCGTTAAACCGCCGCCACGCAATGGTTCCATAATAACCACGGCTAAATCGTGCTTGTGAGCGGTATAAATGGCTTGTTCGGTTGCTTCTCGGTTTACGTCAAGCAAATTTTGCTGTACCAAGCACATTTCCCAAGGATACCGCTCGACAACTTCCTTGAAAGTTGGATATTGCCCATGGTAAGAAAAGCCGATGTGTTTTATCAAGCCTTCCGCCTTAAACTTTTCAAACTCTGCAAAAATTTCACGTTTTTGGATTTCGTCCCAAGTTGGTTGCATAATGCAGTGTAATAAATATATGTCAATGTAATCGGTGCGTAACTTTTTTAGGGTATTTTCCAAATTGCGGCGTATATCGGCTTGAGTTGCCATTACGCCAAACGGTTGTTTAGTGGCAATTTTCACTTTTTGGCGACGGCCGCCGTCTTGCAAAGCCTCGCCCAAAACTGCCTCGCTGTCTGTTGCGTGATAACCGTAAGCCGTATCGAAATAGGTAACGCCGTTATCTACAGCATACTTAATAAGTTCGTAGGCTTTATCACGGTCAACGCCTTTGCTGCCGTCGTTTTCGTCAATGAACGGTAAACGCATACAGCCCATACCGAGCAACGATACTTCAAAGCCCAACTTGCCAAAATTTCTGTATTGCATAATATTTTCCCCTTTTTATTTTATTGTTTTTAGCTATTAAAATTGAACATAGCAAAAATAACCTTTACATCATATTTTAACATACAATAAAATAAATTGCAATAAAAATTTTGTGAGGTAAGGGGATTCAATTTTATGATAATACGGGCGGATAATATCCGCCCCTACGGTTGCGATTTGTAGGGGCGGATATTATCCGCCCGTTTTTTCCAAATCCGCATTTTTTCCAAACCTGCCGTTTTTTCCAAACCTGCCGTTTTTTTCAAACCTGCCGTTTTTTTCAAACCTGCCGTTTTTTTCAAACCTGCCGTTTTTTCCAAACCTGCCGTTTTTTTCAAACCTGCATTTTTTCAAACCTGCATTTTTGCCAAATCAGCAATTTTTCCCTTACCAACGAAACAACCTATCATTATATTTTGCAACCGAAATATCCAAAGAAACCTCATTTATGGTTAAAATATTGCTAACTGTGTTAAAAGCAAGTTGCGGATGATTATTTTCTTCGCTTAAATGTCCCAAATAGATGTGGCGTAATTTTGGATTGGCAATTTCTACCAATAAAATACCTGCCGCTACATTCGAAAGATGTCCTGTGCTACTTAAAATTCGCTCTTTCAAATGTGCGGGATAATTGCCATTTTTTAGCATATCTACATCGTGATTGCTTTCGATTAGCAAAACTTGGGCGTTTCGTAAAATATTGCGAATTGTATCGGTTACATAGCCTAAATCGGTAGCAACGGCGGCTGTTTGAGATTTCGTTTCGATAAAGTAGCCGACTGGTTGCGCGGCATCGTGCGGAATATCGAAAGCGGTGATGGCTAAATCTTGTAAAAATATGGTTTGGTTGGGGATAATATTGTGTCGCAACGGCTTGGGAATCTCCCCAACCGAGTTTGGCAAATGTTGCCACGTTTTGGGCGTTGCGTAAATTGGCAAGTTGTATCTGCGAGCCATAACGCCAATTCCCAAAACGTGATCGCCGTGTTCGTGGGTTACAAAAATAGCCGATATATTGGGATTTTTTAACTCCGATAAAGCGGTCTCAATTTTTTTGCCACTAATTCCTGCATCTACCAAAATGTGAGTGCTTTTTGTGCCAACGTAAGTGCAGTTGCCACTCGAGCCACTCGCTATTGGATAAAATAACATTTCTTCCATTTACTTTTTATTCGTCAATGTGAACACGGCTTATATCTGCACCTATTGCGGTCAATTTTTCTTCGAACCGTTCGTAACCTCGGTCGAGATATTTGACATTGCCGATAGAAGTTGTGCCGTGCGCAGCCAAGCCAGCGACAATAAGCGCCGCGCCTGCTCGCAAATCGGTTGACGTTACTTGTGCTCCGCTAAGAGTATTTTTGCCTTCGATGATAGCAACGCGTCCCTCAACTTTTATGTTTGCACCAAGGCGGAGCAGTTCTTTTACATATTGAAACCTGTGTTCGAAGACGGCTTCGGTCATAAGGCTGGTTCCGTTGGCAACAGAAAGCAACGCCGACATTTGCGGGTGCAAATCGGTTGGAAACCCTGGATAAAACATAGTTTTTACATTACAGGCTTGCAAATTTTCCGTGCCGATAACTCGGATTGTGTCGCCGTTTTCGATGACTTTGCAGCCCATTTCGGTTAATTTGGCACTTAATGAATCCATGTGTTTTGGTATAATGTGATTAACTTGAACATCGCCGTTGGTAATTGCGGCGGCTATCATGTAAGTACCTGCTTCAATTTGGTCGGGAATAATCGAGTATTCGCCGCCGTGCAAGCGTTCAACACCAGTTATTCGGATAATGTCCGTTCCTGCGCCTTTAATTTTTGCACCTAATTTATTCAAAAAATTTGCTGTATCTACTACGTGCGGCTCTTTTGCGGCGTTTTCTATGTGAGTTACTCCTTCGGCGTATACAGCGGCTATCATTATATTTATTGTTGCACCAACACTAGAAATATCCAAGTAAATGTTAGTGCCTGTAAGTTTTTCGGCGGTTGCAGTAACCATTCCGTGTTCAATGTTGATTTTTGCACCTAAAGCCTCAAAGCCTTTCATGTGTAAATCTATTGGGCGAAGTCCAAAGTTGCAACCGCCCGGCAATGGTACTTGTGCGTGCTTAAAACGTCCTAGCAAAGCACCTAGCAAATAATACGATGCTCGCATATCTTTTACTTGGTCGTAAGTTATAGCACAACTTTTTATATTTTGACTATCTATTTTCAAAGTATGAGTATCAATAAATTGGCAATCTATGCCTAAATTTCGTAAAGCGCCCACCAAAACATTTACATCTTTTATAGCGGGCAAATTTTCAATAATACAAACCCCTTGTGCAGCTATCGCAGCTGGTACAATAGCCACTGCAGCATTTTTTGCTCCGCTTATGTCAACAGAGCCAACTAATTTTTTGCCACCTTTTATGGTGATATATTCCATATATAAAAGCACCTCAATTAAAGTATGCGTATTTTTTAATTCACAAACATTGCAAATTAAGTATAACATACTTGCAATCAAAAAGAAAGTATTTTTTGAGATATTTTAATTTTCCAAAAGCATATTTATTTGAGATATTGCGACAATGCTTGCGGTTTCGGCACGTAAAATGCGTTTACCTAAAGTTACCGCACAAAAGCCCAATTTTTGGGCTGCAGATATTTCTTCGCTGGCAAAACCGCCTTCCGAACCTATCCAAACAGCAATTTTTTTATGCTGCTCGGTTAAAATATTTTTTATAGTTTGAGATTCCTCTTTTTCGTGGGCAATTATTGTGATGTCGTAATTTTTTGCGTGTTGCGTTGCAATTTCCCAATCCAAAGATTGGCTTATTTTGGGGATGATTCCTCGCATACTTTGCCCAGCGGCTGATTCCGCTATTTTTGCAAAGCGCTCAATGTTGCAATTTTTTTTGATTGAATATTTTGTATTAACGGGAATTATCTCGCAAACGCCCAATTCTACCGACTTTTGGATAATCCATTCCAATTTATCCGCTTTTGTAATGGCTTGATACAGCGTAATTTTATGGCTCGATTCCGTTTCGGTTGGAACTTTTCGCAAAATGTCAACCTTAAATGGATTTGATGAAATTATTTTGCAAATATAATCCGTTTCGTTGCCGTCGCAAAAAATTATTTGTTCGTCAGCACGAACTCGCAAAACTTTTGTTAAATGGTGCAAAGTTTCGTTTGTAGGATAAATTTTTTCCCCAGAGATGTTAGCAAAATGTTTTGGCATAATTTATACCTCTAAAAGCAAGCAAACCCAGCCGTTTTTTTCCAATTTTTGAATTATCGTTAAATTATTGGCGATTATAGCTTGAGATACTTCTTCCAGACGTTCGGCAATTATGCCCGAAACAAGGAAAAATCCGCCTTTTTTGACAAATTTTTCCGCCAAATCGGATAATCCGATTATAACATCGGCAACAATATTGGCAATGGCAATGTCAAATTTCGGCGTTTTTTCGGCGTTTTCGGCATTTTCAAAATTTTCGGCATTTTTTAATATTTGAGAAAGAAAATTCTCGTCAAAAATATTGCCAATTTTTACTTCGTAATTATCAACCTTGTTAAGCAATGCGTTGTTTTCCGCACAAGATTCCGCCGATGGATCTATATCGCAAGCGACAGCTTTATTTGCACCCAACAACATTGATATTATCGATAATATTCCGCTGCCGCAACCAATATCCAAGATAGTTTTATTTTTGAGATTCATATTTTCCAAAGTTTCAACGCACAGCTGCGTGGTTTCGTGCAATCCAGTGCCAAAAACCGCCCCGGGGTCAATTTTGAAAATAATTTCGTTGGTTTGTGCGTATTCTTCCCAAACAGGAACAACTTTTATATTTTTGCCAATGTTAAAAGGTTTGTAGGTTTTTTTCCATTCGTTGAGCCAATCGTCATCATTAACATCGCCAAAAGTAAAATTTAATTTGCCAAAATCAACTTCGGGTATATTTTGCGGCAATTTTGGCAAATCGGAAGAAATATTTGCCAAAATTTGCTCGCCCGCTTCGTCCGCTTGCACATGAAATATTATTTCTGCTCCTGGACGATTCAAAATTTCGTCATCTTTGTAATCCCAATTTAAGGGATGGTCTAATAAAAATCGGCTGACTTCTTCGTCGTCGACAATGCGTACATTGTTTACATCGTGTACCATTAAAAATCCAATTACTAATTCCACCGCTTGCGATGTTGTGGTAATTTTTCCTTCAATCCATTGCATTTTAATTTCTCCTTTTTTTCAAAATGATAATATCCGCCCGTTTTTCTACAATCCGATTATTATCATTTCCCCCAACGCTGTATTAAAAACAGCATTTTCCAAACACGTTTCACAAAAACGCTGTATCGAATACAGCAATATCCAAATACGTTTCGCAAAACCACTGTATTAAAAACAGCGTTTTTCTTCCACATTACCAAATAAGACTAACAAAACATATTAAATTTGTCAATCAAATAGATATATGATATAATTGAAACAGCTAATTATAAAAGAGGTGATTTGATGTACACAGCCCTGTATCGAAAAAAGCGGCCTAAAGATTTTGGCAGTGTTATTGGGCAAAAAGCAATCGTGGCAACGCTAAAAAACCAGTTGAGTATGCAGCGCATTTCTCATGCTTATTTATTTTCTGGCACTCGAGGAACAGGCAAAACTTCTACAGCCAAAATTTTTGCACGTGCGTTAAATTGTCCGCAATCGCAGGAACTGGGCGAACCTTGTAATGTTTGCGAAACTTGCCAGGATATTCTTGCGGAACGCAGTCTTAACGTCATCGAAATTGATGCCGCAAGCAACAACGGCGTGGACAACATACGCGAATTGCGCGAAGAGGTTAAATATCCGCCGTCAAGTGGCACGCACAAAGTTTACATTATCGACGAAGCTCATATGTTGACCGTTGCCGCCTTTAACGCTTTGCTGAAAACGCTAGAAGAACCGCCGCAACACGTGATTTTTATACTCGCAACCACCGATCCGCAAAAATTGCCGGCAACTATTTTATCTCGTTGCCAACGCTACGATTTTAAGAGAATTTCTAAAATTGACATGGTGGAAACACTGTTGGATTACATGAAAGCCGATAATGTCGCCATCGAAACGCCCGCATTGGAATACATTGCAAGTGTTTCTGACGGTGCTATGCGAGATGCTTTGAGCATTCTTGACCAATGTTTGTCCCTGTACATAAACGCCGAAAATACGACCATTACATTACAGCAAGTTCAAAATTTGCTAGGTGCGGTGGATCAAGCCAGCCTTTTTGCATACACAAACGCCCTTTTTAATAAAGATACACAAGCGGCTTTAGAAATTATTGCAAAAGCCTTTACCGAAGGCAGAGATTTATCTCGGATGATTTCCGATATTATTCAGCATTTGCGAAATATCTTGGTTGCTTCGCAAATAACAACTAGCGACATTCTCGATTGCTCGGCGGAAACTTTGCAGTTGTACAAAAATCAAGCACAAAATCCTTTGCAACTGATTTCTTACATTAAAGAATTTTCGGAGTTCCAAAATCAACTCCGCTTTCTGCCACAAGAACGCCTTGCTTTGGAAGTTTGTACAATAAAATTGACATCTAATATACAAGAAATTCAAAATATACAAAAGCCGCAAACTGTGCAAACTGTACAAAAACCGCAAAATATCCCAAATGTACAAACAGCACAAACAGTAGCAACATCGCCAACAACAACCGCAGGCAACGATTGGCAAACGTTTTGCAACCAACTTACCGACACAGCATCAAAAGTAATGTTAAAAAAATGCACCTTCGAAATAAAAGAAAATTACGCTTATATATACGTCGAAAGCGAAGAAAGAATCCAAACTTTGCAAATGCGAAAAGATTTTATAAAACCATCTTTACTAGAATATTACAATTTACCACAAGAAACAGCTATTGTATTTACCGTACAAAACGTGTATAATAATACTACAATTAACGAAAACACCGAAAATAACGAAATAACAATTAACGACCTAAAAACCGACCTAACCCAAAAAATAAAAATGCCCATAACATACGAAAAATAGCGGGTCAAGGGCGCGCGCATCCTTGCGGGTTTGGGCAGCGCCCAAGGTTTTAATGTTTAGCACCCAAGGTTTTTATATTTAATCGAGGAGGAATAAAAATGGCAAAAGGATTTGGCGGAATGCCGCCAGGTGGGATGAATAATTTGATGAAACAAGCCCAAAAAATGCAAAAGCAAATGGAAAAAATGCAGGAAGAGTTGAAAAGTAAGACCGTAGAATCGTCGGCTGGCGGCGGTGCGGTTAAAGTTGTAATAAACGGCGAGCGTTTTGTGGAAAGTTTGGAGATTAGCCCCGATGTACTGGACGATGTGGAAATGGTGCAAGATTTAGTTATGAGTGCCGTCAATGAGGGAATGCGCCAAATTGAAGAAATGACAAACTCGCAAATGTCTAAATTGACTGGCGGAATGGGTTTGCCGCCTGGATTATTTTAATGTACGGCGAAACTATTGCAAAATTGATTGAAGAGCTTGCTCGCTTGCCTGGAATAGGCGGAAAATCTGCCCAGCGGCTTGCTTTTCATATCGTGAAAATGCCGAAAATACAAGCCGAAACGCTTGCTAATTCCATTATTAACGCTGTCAATAATGTTAAATTTTGCTCTATCTGTTGCAATATTACCGATGTTGACCCTTGCGTTGTTTGCTCTAATCCCAAACGAGATTCCCAAACTATTATGCTTGTGGAAGATCCCCGAGATATGGCGGCTTACGAACGCACTAACGAATTTTTTGGGCTGTATCATGTGCTGCACGGCGTACTTTCGCCAATGAATGGCATCGGTCCAAATGAATTGAAATTTGCCGAACTACTTAAACGTCTGCAAAATAATCCCAATGTGGAATATGAAATAATTTTAGCAATTAGTCCATCCGTGGAGGGCGAGGCAACCGCAATGTACACAAGCAAATTGTTGCGACCGCTTGGCGTAAAAGTTACTCGCATAGCCCACGGAATCCCCGTTGGCGGCTCTTTGGAGCATACCGACGAAGTTACTCTCGCAAGAGCCTTGAAAGGGCGCGTTGAAATATGAACGTAATGTTAGTTGATTCTGATAATGATAATATCAAAAACTTCAAAACCTACATACGCCGCTCGTTTTCCGAGTGCAAAATTGTTGGTACTTTTACCGACCCAAATAAAGATATTATCCCAAGTATACAAAATTATAAACCCGATTTGATTATTGCCGATATAAAATTTTTCGGCGGCGTGCGGTTTATGCGGTTTATGGATATTCATTCAAATTTTCCTAATATGCGGCTTGTCGTTTATGGAACGTTTAACGATACTGAATATATGCGCCGCGCGCGCGATTTTGGCGTTATCGATTATATGTTTCGCCCTGTTAAACCCACAGAATTAGCGCGGTGTCTTAAATTGGCGCTGTCGCAATTCAAAAAAGATGACGTTATTCGCCAGCAAGTTAAGCAACAAGAACAACGCTCGAAAGACAATATTTCGCATTACGAAGGGTTTTTCTTGCGTGGTTTGGTTGAGGGGCATATTATCAACGAAGACGAAATTTTAGACGGCTTTTCGCATTTCGAGATTAAACTGCCGCAAGGTTACACAGTCGCCATTGTACATATTGACCATTTTAGGCAAATTGCGTTGACTTTAACCGAAAGCGAAAAACATTTGCTAATTTTCAAAATTTATCAGGCGACCATTGAGGGAATGTCCGAACGTGAAGCCTTGATTTTTATGATAAATTTTCACTCTGTGGCAATCGTTATGGGCGGTTATTCCTCCATTGAGGAAAAAGTTAGCTTTTTTGACGAGATAAAACAGGCAATTTACGAAAAAACCGACACGCGCATTTCTATAGGATTGGGACGCACGTACGATTTAATAACCGAGATAAATATCTCGTATAAAGAGGCGATGACCGCTATTTTGTACCGCAATCGCATTGGCTATAATTCGGTTATTCCGCTGGAATTTGTCGAACCGAACAACCATATTACATATCGTTATCCAAGCGATCGCGAAGATAGACTTGTTTATATGGCTGTTGTGGGAGATTATCCTTACTGCAAGCAGGTTTTAACGGAGCTTTTTGACTCGCTAGCACAAAGTGGTTACATTCCCGAAGGATTGATTTCTAAAATTTTAATGAATATTGTTTTGAGAATTAGCCGTCATATCTCGGAGCAGAATATTCCTGTTGCTATGCAGGTTTCCAAGTTGTTTCCTACTGCCGAAATTTTGGCTGTAAAAAATTTGGAAGATGGCTTAACGGTTTTCGACAAAGCACTTCGCAGTTTTTGTGCGTACATTCGCAATTATACGGAAGAAAACCATCAGCGGCTGTTTCGTGCCGCAAAACAGTACATCGATCGCCTTTATAAAGAACAATTTTCGACCGCAAAAATGGCGGTAACGCTCGGCACAACGCCAGAGCATCTTAACCGCATTTTTAAGGAACGAGAACGCATTAGCCTGTACGATTACGTTATGCGCGTTCGCATGGATGCCGCACGGCGATTGCTTTCTACCACAGAATTACCAGAAGAAGAAATTTGCACAGAAGTAGGTTTTGAAGATGTTCGTTATTTTCAATCGATATTTAAGCAGTACGAACGAGTAACTCCCAGCGAATATCGCGAAGGTAAAAATGATAATCAAGAGGTGAAATCATGAAAAATATTGAGTTTAGTAAAATTTTGGCAAGTATTGCAAAAAAGCCCGAGTTTTCGGCGGGCAATATAAAAGAGGCGGCTGCGTTAATAGCGCACGAGGCTTGTGTTGCCTTAAACGCTAGCCGCGTAACTGTTTGGGATATTTCTATGGATTATCGAGTTTTAGAGTGCATAATTAGTTATGATTTGGAAAAAAAAGATTTTACGTTACAAGATGATTTGGAAATTAAGGAAAGTTCAGAGTATATCGATGCTTTGTTAAACGGTCGGCAAGTTGTAGTAAATTCCACAAGAATCCCCAATGTGCTGTCAAATATGCCGGGATATGAAAATTCGCAAATTTGTGCAGCAATGGATGCTCCGATTATTTCTAACGGGCGGTTGGTTGGCATTATTGGCGTTGACCAATTTAGCACCGAGCGTTATCCGCACAATCGCATTTGGACGACAGCCGAACAAAGTTTTTTTTCTTCGTTAGCCGATTTTATGACGATTGCAATAATAAATTCTGGGCATCGCGCGTTAATTCACCGCATCGAAACGATAATGGACAACATTCCTGGTATGATATTTCAGCATTATTTTGACCCGCCCGATTATACGATAATTTTCGTCAGCGAGGGTTCTTATGATTTATTTGGCTATCACGCAGACGAACTTACTGGGCAAAGTTACGTAAAATTACTAGATTTAACGCACAAAGAAGATTTTGACATACTAATGGGAAAATTTAACGAAACGTTAAATAGAAATTTACCGCTTGATATTACATACAGAATAAATTCCAAAAATGGCGGAACTAAATGGATTTGGGAACGCAGCCGAGTTATCGAGTTTAACGAAGACGGCAGCCCGTATATAATCGAGGGTTTTTTGAACGATATTACCGAGCAACGCCGATTAGAAGCCGCCGAACTCGCAAACAAGGCAAAATCCAATTTTTTGGCAAATATGAGCCACGAAATTCGTACGCCAATGAACGCAATTTTGGGAATGACCGATTTATCCTTGCGGATTTCTACGCAACGCGAAGTAACTGAATATTTGAAAGATATAAAACGAGCGGGCAAGCAATTATTGGCAATAATAAACGATGTTTTGGATTTTTCCAAAATCGAAGCGGGCGCGGTTGACGTTTTGCAGGAGAAATTTCATATGCACTCGTTAATCGGCGATGTTGTCGCAATGACGTACGTTCGAACAGGCGGAAAATTTTTGGATTTTATTGTAAACGATGATCCCGCATTGCCAAACGAGATAATCGGCGATGTTACAAAAATAAAACAGGTTATCGTCAACCTTATAACAAACGCAATAAAATTTACCGAAAAGGGACATATAATGCTATCGATTAGCGCCGAGCCAATCGCCGAAGCTGAACATAATCAAAGTGAAACCTCTTCAAATGTACAAAAATACAATATCAAAGTTGCAGTTGACGACACAGGAATCGGCATAAAAGAAGAGGACATAAAAAATTTATTCGACCATTTTGTGCAAGTTGACACACGAAAAAATCGGCACATTGAGGGAACAGGATTAGGATTACCAATTTCTAAAAATTTGGTCGAGTTAATGGGTGGAAAAGTCGGCATAAAAAGCGAGTACGGCGTTGGAACGTGTTTTTATTTTAACGTTATACAGCAAGTTGAAAATTTGACATCTTATGAGAACCTGTTGGCGGACAAAAAATTCAACGTTGCGTTACGTTTCAGCAACGAAGTGAAATCGCAAATAACGCAGCAAAAGCTACAAAAAATGGGCGTAAAATGCGACATAATCGCAGAATTGCCCGCCGATCTAAAGCAATACACGCACATATTTTTTGATGCCGAAATGTACACAACCATCCGAGATGTTCCCATTGACGAAGATACATCATTGTTTGCGGTATTTTACGGAAAACAAAGTTTAATGACAAAAAAGCGTCCCAGCAATTTGCAAGAAGTACGTTCGCCGTTGACAAACTCCAACATGATACGCTTGCTAACTGGCAATTTAGAGGAATCGTTACGTAGCCACGAATCGGCAAAGGAAAAAGTATTAAAGTTGACAAACACCAATTTTTTAGTGGTAGACGATTTAGAAATCAACCTAATAATAGCACAAGAAACATTAGCCTCGCGCGGTGCAGAGGTTGAAATAGCGTTTTCTGGGCCCGAGGCGATAAATCTCGTGCAACAAAATGATTACGACATAATTTTCATGGATCACATGATGCCCGACATGGACGGCTTGGACACAACCAAAATAATAAGAGGATTAGACGGCGACAAGTACAAAACCGTGCCAATAGTAGCCCTAACCGCAAACGTAGTAGAAGATATGCGCGAAATTTTCATTAGCAGTGGCATGAACGGTTTCCTCTCAAAGCCACTAGACATCGACCAAATCGATCAAATAATCCAAGAAATTTTGCCAAAAGAAAAATGGGAACTTGTTGAGGAAGAAAGGGCTAAACATTAAAACCGTGGGCGCTGCCCACACCCGCAAGGACGCGCGCGCCCTTGACCCGCTAATTTGGTAATGATTTTGTTTTAGCATTTGCTGATTTATTGGCAATATGTAGGGGCGACCGTCCACGGTCGCCCGTTTCATGTATGTGATATTTGTGAATATATTATAACAGATTAAAAATTGAATTGAAGTATAAAAAATGGGCGGATATTATCCACCCATTTTTTTACTATTGCGAATCTTGCGAATCTTGTGAATATTTCAACAAATTTTATTTACCCTCTAATTGTTTAAGGCGTTCCTCGAGAATAGCGTTTTGTTCAGTTAAACGGCTTATCTCGTTTACCGCAATTTGGCGGTTGTGGCGTTCGTTTTCTAGCGTTATTAGTTTTGAGGATAATACTTTGTTCTCGTTTTCCAGCGATTCCAACGATTTTAGCTGTTCTTGTAAATTGGATAAATACGATTCCGCTGGGCGAGTTTGCAGTTCGGTTTGTAGCGTGGAAATTTGTCGGCGCAAATATTCGATGTCTTCCTGGAGTTCTTGCTTGGTTTTGCCACCTGCCGATTCTTCTTCACGATATTCGTTAAGTTCTTGCGTGTAGATTTTTAATTTGCCCTGCATTAACTCAATTTGCTGATCTTTTGCTTCGATTAGCAACGTCATTTCTTTGGTGTTAAATTCCATTTCGCTTTGCAACAGGTTTTTCTGATCGGCTTGTTCCTGGTTAATCAGCTTTTCTTTGAGAGCCAAACTTTTGCGTTCCGATTCCAAAGTCATTTGCAAATCGTCCAATTCGGAGACTCGTTTTGTGTAATCCTTGTTGAGAACTTTCAACTCTTCGAAACTTTTTTGGTCAACCAAAGATTGCCGCTCGATTTCGTTGGCAATTTGCGCTAATTTTTCATCTCGATATTCTTCGAGATACTTTTCAATTTCGTTCAACTTTTGAATTTTCAGCTTGGCAAATTTATCCATGGCTTCGATGGTTTCTTCTTGCACTTCTAGCGCGTTTTCTTTTTTTAGCAGCGATGCATCCGATTCGATGCTGTCGCGTTCTTTTTCCAACTCTTCGATTTCCGTTATTAGGGCTTTTTTGCGGTCTTCGGTGGATTGCTCTTCGTCTTTTAGCATTTTTAAGGTTTTTTGCTTGGTTTCTTCTAATTCTTGCAATTTTTGCTTGCAAGTTGTTTCAATCTCGTTTATGCGTTTGGCGGCTAATTCTTCTAATTCCGCTTGGCGTTCCAAAGTGCCGCGTTCTAGCAACGAGCGGTTTTCAGCTTGAATTTTTTTAGATTCCGCCAAAAGTTTCTCGTATTCTTGTTTTGCTTGATGGCACATTTGTTTAAGATTTGTCAACTCTTTTTCCGCACCGTCAATCGATAGATTTATTGCGTCCATTTTTTCCGTGCGAACGCCTTCGAGACTGTAAATTTTCTCGAAGTACATTTTCTCAATTTCGTCGTGGCGTTGCTGACGAAGTTCTTCTAGTTCTTTTAATTTATTGAGTTTTAGTTCTTCCAATTCGTGTGTACTGGCGGTTCGCATGGTTTCGAGTTCTTGTTCGCATTGCAATTTTAGCTGTACCGATTTGGATTTTAGCTGTTCAATTTGAGCGTTGATATTTTCTTTTTGGGCTTGCATTTGCTGTAATTCGGCTTTTGCGGTATCTTTTGCTAAACGCATTTCTACAATTTTGTCTTCGGTGGTGGATTCTAATGTTTCGATTTTTAGCGTGTATTCTTTTTCAATTTCCGAGATTTTTGCACGGCGCAAATTTTCCAGCTCTTCTAGCATTAGCAAGCGGGATTCCTCTAATTGTTTGAATTTTTCGTCTTTCAAAATTTGAATTTCGATGGTATTTTCCGTTTTGATACGTTCATTTTCGGCGATAAGTTGTTCCGATTCGAGTTTATTTTTTGTGCGAATTTCGTCAATTTCTTGTTGAACTTCCGCCAAAAGTCGCTCTTTTAATTGTTCGGTTTCTTTAGTAGTTTTCGAAATTTGAGATTTCAAGCGGTCAAGGTCTTTGTTTAAGGTCATTTTCTCCAATTTTAGATCGTCTAATTCTTGGTTAGCTTTATCGACCATTCGGCGAGCCTCTTCCAATTTTTCGTTACGAGCGGCTTCCAGGCTGTCAACTCTGGTAAAATAGGCACGTTCCAAGTCCGCCATTCTTGCTTGGCGCATTTCTTCAACTTCCTGCATTCTACGCATACGGAGCGTATCAATTTCTCGTAATCTTTCGGCTTTTTCGGTTTCCATAATCGCATCGTTTTCCGATTTTAACGTGGCAAGCCGAATGTTACTTTTGCTAATTTCGTTTTGCAGCTTGGCTTTTTGGCTTTCAAAAGTCGCAATTTCTTTTTCGTGAGATGCACGTTCTTCACGCATTAAAATAATTGCGCCCGCGCGGCGTTCTTCAATTTCACGGCGTGCAATGTTCTCTTCTTCCTGTAATCTAGCCAACGAAAGGGCGCGAGCCTCTTCAATTTGTTTTTCTTCTTCCAGGCGGCGTTTTTCAAATTTTACGAGATTTTCCGCCTCAAGTTTTTCGTAATTAAAGCGGAGCAGTTCAATTTTGTCGAGCATTTCCTGCTGTTCAAGTTCTAGCCTTGTAAATTCGCGTTCGTATTCCTTTTCCTGTTCCTTTAGCTTGGACAGTTCATTTTTAGATTGATCGATTGCATCGGATAAAATACTGCCGCGTTCTTCTTCCGCTTCCGCCAAAAGTTTCTCTTTTTTCGTTTCCATTTCCGACATTTGGTTGGCACGATAGCGAGTTAATTCGGCTTGAATTTTTTCCCATTCTAAATCTTTTTTCTTGTCTAAATTAGCAATTTCGTTTTCTAATTCATTTTTTTGGGCCTCTAAAGCGACCAATTCCAGATCATGCACTTGTTGCACGTCTTTCAAATCGGCCTCTCTTTGCAAACGCAATTTGTCCATATATTGGTCATTTTCTCGTTGCATTCGCTTTTCTTCGTCATCTTTTTTATCGTTTAACGATTCAATTTCTTGCGAAAGAGCGTTCACTTGATCTTCCAATTCTTCCTTGGTTTTCGCCATTAAAGCGACATCTTGCTGCATTGCCTTTAGTTCTTTTTCACTTTCAGCCATTTTTTGGGCGTGAATCGTGTCAATTTCGCTACTAAAAACGTCTATTGACTGCTTGCGTTCAGAACGCAGTTTGTCCAGTTCTAGTGCGGTAGCGGTAATTTCGTCGTTCATTTGTTGCTTTTTTTCTTCCAGGTACGCCAAAGAGCCGTCGCTCCAGTCGGATTCCTGTTGTGCCAAAAGTTTTGCACGGTTGTCAAGTTCAGTTTTATAAGCATCTAATTCGGCGCGTTCTCGTTTAATTAGTTCGATTCGTTCGTCAACCATTTTTGTAATGCCTGCCATTTTGTTACCCCTTTCAATTTTTCAAATTTCATAAATTTTTATCCTAGCACAAAAAGTGATTTTTTGGCTTTCGCGTTGGCTATATTTAGGAGTTTTTCGTGCTCGTGCGTTAGATAAATTACATCAAAATTGTGTCTATACAAATTTGAGATATTGCCAATTTGTAGATTTTCCAGTTCAAGATTAGCAATTTCCTCAATTTCTTTAATTTTTCTTGCGTTTGTTGCTGTTAAAATGCCGATTTTGTTACCTTGTTGACTAGTGGTCATAATGTGGGCTTGAATATTATTTTTATTAAGCCGCTTAAATTTCAGAGATTTATCAGTGCCAATTTCAGCAAAACGGTTAAATCCATCTTTTTGAGTTTTTGCCGCTTTTGCGAAAAGTTCGAACTTTGCCGATTTATCGCCGATTATTACATATTTTTCTGCAACAGGAATCTCATCACAAGCATCAAGGTCGATTACTGCAATGTTATTGTGCAAAAAAGCCCGAGTGCCGTCGAGCGGTCGCAACTGGCTGTGCATGGATTGCGGAGTCATTTCTTCCAAAGATTGGTACATTTTGGGATTATTTCTCTGATATTCTTCCTCAATGCGTTTACGCAAAATTGGCGTTATTTTGTCGAACATACGAACAACGGCGGTTTTATCAGCTTTTGTTATGTAGGATTGTTTTGCACCAGCCACTCGAAGCGCGGTAATTAAGGTTGTCATGTTGCGCAATTCGTCATTCGTGAGATATTCAATCGCCGCAAAATAAATTTCATTTATGCTTGCGACCGTGCCAAAATAAGTGGTTGCGTATTTTTCCATTTCGGTTGTAATATCCGAAATTTTGTCCAATATAGCAAAAGTGGGACGATTTAGAAAAGTCAACTTTTTTTTGTACTGCTCAAATGTAATTTCTGGCGGATTAAAATTTTCCGATTCGCCCAACAATTTACGCACAACCGCACCGAAAATTTCGCAAGTACAGGCTTTTGCGTGTATCACAAAAAAATCCAACGTATTTATTGCAATGTAAACAAGATTGGCTTTATTCACAGGAGCATTATCGGCATTTTCGGCGACTTTTGGCGGCTCGGCAATGTGTGCATAGTACAGCAAAGCGGCGTAATTTATGGGAATATCCTGCAACCAAGCGAGATTAGGCAAATCTGCCAATTTTGGAAAAATTTCAAACAAAACATTTTCGGCGGTTTCAACATTTTCGCCAGTTTCAACAACTTCGGAAGATTCAGCCGTTTTGCCAGTTTCAACAACTTCGGAAGATTCAGCCGTTTCGCCAGTTTCAACAACTTCGGAAGTTTCAGCCGTTTCGCCAGTTTCAACAGATTCGGAAGTT
>WRKG01000284.1 GCA_009778185.1 Bacillota bacterium | reverse complement strand
TCGCCAACCAAACAGTTTTGCTAATTGCCCCTGGGAAATCTAGCGAAACGGAGAAAGCCGCAATTTTGGCGTATATACAGGATAATCCGCAGACGATTGCAATAAGCATTGCTCATATTTACGACAATGTCAACTATATTTTTATGTCGAATCGCCGCCGCCACATTGCATTTGCCGAGCAGCAAACCGCAGAAACGCCGCCGTTAATATGTACGTCCAATTTGCACATTGCCGAGGACGAACGCACTTTTATTGTCAACTATAAAGATTATTTGTGCGAAGACGAGCCGATTGAAAGCAACGCAGGAATGATGTCAATCAACCTAATGTGCAAATTGGGCGTTCGCAAGCTGATTTTAGCGGGGTTTGATGGATTTGGCTATAAAATGACGGCGAATAGCCTAGAATCCGATCCAGTAGATATGGCACAAGTTGACAAAAATAATGCGGCGATAATACGGCATTTGCAAAAAGCAAGCGAAAATATCAACCTAAAATTTTTAACGCCGTCTGTTTATGACAGCGAAAAATAAAACAGAAAGTTGGAAAACCAATGATAATTTATAGCATGGAGCATTTTTTAGTATTTAATCAAATTGCTAAATGTTTCGCCAATTTCAGAAGAAACCGCCCAAAGTTGGTTGCAACAAGCCTATAATCATGCAGTTACTGCCGCTGTTGTGCATAATTCCAACAATAAAATTATCAAGCAAAAAAATGACGAAATTCAGCGGATAAATGAAATTGTCCAACAAAAAGACGGCGAAATTCAACAAATAAATGAAATTGTCCACCATAAAGATAACGAAATCCATCAAATAAACGAAATAATCCACCTTAAAGACAATGAAATCCATCAAATAAACGAAATAATCCACCACAAAAACGAAGAAATCGACCACCTAAAAAGTCGCATTACCGAATTGGAAACATCGACATCTTGGAAAATTACAAATCCTTTGCGTAAGCTAAAAAAGGTTTTGTGGATTTTAACGGAATAAAAGTACAAAATATTTCTTAGTTGAAATACGGGCGGATATTATCCGCCCCTACGGTTAGCATATTATAGGGACGGCTATTACCTGCCCACACTTTCATAAAATTAAATTTAACAAAAAAAGCAACCTACTTTTAGCAAGTTGCTTTTTTATCGTTAAAAATTTTTAATCTCGTTTACTCATTAAACCTATCAGTAAAACGCTCCAAAATAGTTGCTAACTCGCCAATAGTTATTTCTGCATGGGGATCAAACATTCCATTTTCTCTGCCGTAAATTATACCTGCTTGCGTTAAAGCCGTAACCGCAGGACGGGCGTATTCGTATATCTCGGAATAATCCGAAAAAGTTACATTTGCGGTTGTGCCTAAATTTAGTTGCATAAAGTTTGTATAACGGAAAAGTATCGCTGCAAGTTGCTCTCGGGTTACGTTGTCCTCTGGACCGTAATTGTCGTTGCCATATCCCAAAATAATATGGTTGAATGCACCCCAACGAACGGCGTTTGTGTAATATCTGCCCTCGTAAACATCGTTAAATGGATTTTGCAAGCCTGTAATATCGGGGTTTCCAGCCATGCGATATAATACAGTAACAACTGTTCCGCGTGTGGTTGATAAATTTGGCTCGGTTTGCCATTGCTCTGCACTTGTGTTGTGCAATAATACCGTAACTTCGTTGGCAATAGGAATTTGTGGCGCAATTACCACAAAATGCGGATTTGTCCCACCGTCCATTACAAAAGTAATGTGAAACTCGGTTATCGTGTATCTTGCGAAAAATGTCTCTAGCAAAATTATTTGGTTGTTGTTGGTTGCGTAATCTGTGCCACGTTGCAAGGTTTCGCCGTTTGCTTGCACTTCTACCAAGTTGAAACTTCCTGGATGAAACGAGATTGCTGTATCTCCCGTTGCTATTATGTTGTTGTATTCTTGCGGAATGCTCGCGTTTGTATTATGTATTACTGGAGTTATTTGTGGAGTTGGATCGATTTCCTCTTCGATTGGTTCGGCGGGCTCGATTGGTTCGATTTCTTCTTCGGTAGGTTCGGCGGGTTCACTTGGTTCGATTTCCTCTTCGATAGGTTCAGTAGGTTCGATTGGTTCGATTTCCTCTTCGATAGGTTCAGTAGGTTCAACTGGTTCGATTTCTTCTTCGATTGGTTCGGCGGGTTCGCTTGGTTCGATTTCCTCTTCGATTGGTTCGATTTCCTCTTCAATAGGTTCTTCTACTGGTTCGACTGGTTCTTCCCAAGCATTTTCCCAATGAGCATACACAATAATATGAGATGTAAACAAAGTATCAGCAGTAATTTGTTCGCCGTTGTCGCTTTGCGTAAACCAACCCACGAAATTATAGCCCGTGCGTGTTGCGATTGGCAAGGTTGACAAAACAGGCGAAGTTGGCTCGGTTTGCAACAAATCTGAAGAAACTTCTCCGCCAGTTGCATCAAACATTATGCTAAAGCGAACTCCTTCGGCGCGTTGGATAGTAATTGCATAATATGCAGTTGTGCCGTCTGCAGCCGTTAGCAATATGTAAATTGGCGTTATCGAACCCTCGTTTAAGGGAATCGTCTCCAATCCGATTATTTGCTGCGAAAACAAATTGTCGCTGTAAAGTGCCATTGTTGCGGCATGAAAAGTAATATCGTGCAAGGCAATATCCGCCATACTGTTTGGTACGTTTACGGTTGTAGTTACAGGGTTTGCCGCTGTTCCTGTGTTGCTTAAATGAGAAACATCGCTACCTGCAACGTTTAGCAAATCCACGCCCTCGGCGTTTGTTTGTATATGTGCATATCGAGTTTGTGCTGTGTTTACAAAAGGATTTTCCTGTGCTAATGTTGTAAACTCTGTACCTGCGCCACCTGGGCTTGTCGGAGTTTCGTTTTGCCAATAAATATAAGCACCTGGCAAAGTAATATCGGCGATAATTGCGTTGTTTGCACCGCTTGCAATTACTGCTCCGTTGGTTAAATTCAAAATGTCAACAGCGATTCCCGTTTGAGAGCCGTTGCCCGCCAGTTCTCCTGCACCAGATAATGTTACTATTGCGGTTGCTTTGATTCCGATGCCGCTATTTGCGGTGGTTGCCGTGAATGTGCTACGATTATTCAAATTTATGGTAATATCTCCGCCGACGATTGTTAATGCGGTTTCTGCGGATGTATTCCAATTAAAATTATCCAAGCTAAGAGTTCTTGTGCCAGAAGCCCAGCGCCATGCACTGGTTTGTCCTCTGTAGCGTATATCTCGCGGAGTTACCGTTCCAGAATTATCGGTATCTAGCCAAAAAGTGCCGTCTGTTGTGTTGAAAATTAGCCCATAATTGGATTCATCAAAATTAACAGTTACACCACGAATTGGGAAAAATAGGTTGTCATTAAACAAAACGCCCGCTTGCGTGCCGTCTGAATGCCAATCGGTTGCGTGATCTGGCCAGGAACGCAGGGCTAAATCGGACATTTCTAAATAAGCACCTTGTCCTGTGGTTGTTTGCCAAGCTACAACAACGCCGTCGCCCGTTGGTGGAGCAAAATTGGCTGTGTCAACTACACTTGCTAATGCGTTGCCCCAAGCAAACACAAATCCGCCCGTAATTGTTACGCTGCCGTTGCCTGTTGTATGAATCGCCCTGCCAGTTGTTGCGGTAACTTCGGCGGAATCTTGTACATAAACTGCACCAGCCGTTTTTATTGCTGTACCACGATATTGTGCCTCAATGACGGCGTTTTCGCCGATTGTAACTGTGCCTGTTCCGCTCATGTCGATGGTTGCGTGGCTGTCGTCTGCACCCTCGTTGTATACGTGAGCATTAGTTACCGTAACGGCAGCGTTTGCTCCGTTTGTGTGAATCGCCATTCCTGCGCCGCTCCACACAATTCCGCCCGTGATTGTTACGTTGGAACTTTCGCCTAATGCGTTAATTGCACGCCCTGTATCTGCAAAAATATGAGCATTTCCCGAAACAGAAACATCGCCGTAAGTTTGAATTGCAAAGCCGTTTCCTTGATACGACAAAGCGGCAACGCTACCGTTATCACGAATAATCACATTTAAGCCATTATTTGCAGGGTTTGTAAGAGATATTGCCAAGTGCAAATTTGTATTAGAATCCGTGAAAACAGAGCCGTTTCCGCTAACTGTTACAGTTGCAGTTTCGCCGTCAACTCGGATTGCTGTGCCTGTACTGGCTTGCACCGCTCCGCCGCTAACGTGAACGCTAACATTGCCCGAAAGTATCGTGTTTCCTGTGCTAATATTTTCCATCCAAACGCCGTCGACAACTTCGAAAAGTCCTTCGCCGACCAAATTTATCAATGGTCCGCCGTTTGTAATTTCGCCACGATAATTTGCCGCCCACCGCACAATTACGCCTTGCGGAATGTCTATTCTTAAAGTGGAATAAACTTGCGAAGTTGGCTGATTTAGCACGGTAACAACGTTTCCGCTAACGGCAACTTGTAAACCTGTTGCTGCGTTAATCTGCTCGGCAACCGAAACTGTTGTATAATCGGCAGATAACAAGCCTTCTTCTACCATTATGCTATCTTGAAAGGTTTGCTCTTCTTGCGAGATTTCTGAATCGTTGGATTCTTCATCATAATAATCGGGAAGTTCGATAAATGGCGGATCTAGCGAAACTTCTTCCTCTTCCTCAATTTCTTCTTCATAATCGGGAAGTTCGACAAATGGCGGATCTAGCGAAACTTCTTCCTCTTCCTCGATTTCTTCTTCATAATCGGGAAATTCCACAAATGGCGGATCGGGCGAAGTTTCTTCTTCTTCCTCAATTTCTTCAGGAAGTTCGACAAATGGCGGATCTGGCGAAACTTCTTCGGTTTCCTGGGTCTCTTCTTCGAAGATTTCATCCGTTGGTGGTTCGGTTGTAATTTCCTCGGTTGGTAATTCAGTTGAATCTTGTAGGGTTTCTTCGTCTTCGTAAACAACAATATTGGAATTTTCGTTGGCAAAAGTTGTTAAGTTAGAAAAAATTGGAGTAATTGCTAAAATAATAGCGATAATCCAAGCGACAAAATAAGGTAGGTATCGTGAACGGCGTAGATTTTCGGTAAAAATTAGGCTGTTACGAAGAATGTTTGTTAAAAACATCAAAATGACCTCCTTTAGTTGCGGATATTTATTTAATTATAACATTTAGTTGTTAGTTGTCAATTTTCGCAAGAAAATTTTGTTGCACCGTACAAAAAAATAAGATATAATAAATAAAAAAGTTTTAGCAACATTCATAGAATTAGCTAACAGTTCAAAATAGCTTGTAAACTAAGCTGAAAATGCAGGATGTAATGATGTAATGATTCAAAGCATAAAAATAATGTTGATACCGAATAACAAGCAAAAAACAAAAATGCTTGATACATCTGACGCTGCAAGGTACGCCTACAACTGGACTGTTGCCCTGCAAATTAAAACGTTCAACGAAACAGGAAAATATTTAACTGATTCCGAATGTCGAAAACTGTTTACACAGCACAAAAGGCAAGAAGAGTGGCTTTATAACACAAGTAACGACGCAACAAAACAAGCAATAAAAGATTGTTGCAACGCATTTTGGCGATTCACAGAAAAAAAGAAACAGCCAAATTACGTACCATATAGCAATAAAAAAATTTTGCGTTCAACAAAAAAGAAATTTAAGCTAACTCGTTACGATATGAATGGGCATCCAAAGTTCAAAAAACGTAGCAAAGCCCAACCTAAATTTTATGTTGATACCGAAAAAATTATTTTCACAGAAACACACGTAAAACTGGAAAAAATAGCAGAAAACAAAAAACAAAACAAGGCAAAAGCCAACTGGATTAAACTTGCCGAAACCAATAAAATACCACTAAATGCAAGTTATCTAAACCCACGTTGCACTTTCGACGGCATAAATTGGTGGATTAGCGTAAGCATTGAAGTTAACATAAAAATCTACCCAACAAGCAATTCAGGAATAGGGATAGATTTAGGTATTAAAAATTTAGCAATCGATTCAAACAACAACATAACGCCAAATATTAACAACAAGCACGAAATAAGACGATTAAAACGCAAGTGGCGTAGGTTGCAACGCAGTATTTCAAGAAAATATGAAATGAATAAGGAGGATGAAAGTTACATTAAAACAAGCAACATTATAAAAAGTGAACATGAATTATTAAAAATAAGCCAACGTTTAACAGGTATCCGTTATAATCACTTGCACCAAGCAACAAATACGATAGTGAAAACCAAACCATCGTACATTGTAACTGAAGATTTGAATGTGCAGGGAATGATGAAAAACAAACATTTAGCAAAAGCTGTACAAGAGCAATGCTTTTTTGAATTTTCAAGGCAACTTGAATATAAAAGTAACTGGAACGGAATTGAATATATCAAAGCACCAAGATTTTTCCCTTCTAGTAAAATTTGCTCTAATTGTGGCAACCTAAAGAAAAACCTAAAACTATCCGAACGCACTTATAAATGTGAAGAATGTGGATTGGTGATAGACCGAGACTATAACGCCGCAATAAATCTTAAGCACTACGGATCCGTCTACCGAACGGGCAGGAATAAAATAGCTTAGCTAAATTAAAAAACCGTGCGTTAGACGGAGTTAGCCTTTGGAGCGTTACATCAAACGAAATTAGCCGTGTTTTATAAACAGGCGAAATCGGACGCATTGAATTAGGAATTAAACGTAAAAGTTACCTACCCGATAGGCGGGTTGGTTTATAACTTTTTATAAGTTTTAAGTAACGGAGAAGTTATGCTGAAGAGAGTTATAATAAAATTAAGTGGCGAAGCACTTGCAGGCGAATCGGATCACGGCTTTTGCGACGAAACCATTGATTCTATTTCTGCCGACTTGCAAACGGCGCTAGAGGCAGGTACAGAAATTTCGCTAGTTGTGGGCGGCGGCAATTTTTGGCGCGGCAGAGTTGGACAAAACGTAATGGACAGAGTACGCGCCGACCAAATTGGAATGCTTGCAACCGTAATGAACGCAATTTATATGTCCGAGGCTTTCAAACGGCGTGGAATCCGCTCCGCTGTGATGACTCCTATGCCGTTTGCCAATATTACCGATGTTTACGATAAATATCGTGCGTTGGCTCTTATGGCGGACGGAATCGCTGTATTTCATGCGGCTGGTTTGTGTCATCCGTTTTTTTCCACCGACAGCGTTGCCGCTTTGCGCGGTGCTGAATTGGAAGTAGACCGCGTGCTGTACACAAAAAACGGCGTTTCGGGCGTTTATGACCGCTTTCCCGATAAATCGGATAAACTTGGCAAAGAAGCCAAAATGTACAAAACGCTAAACTACAACACAGCAATAGCCAAACAACTGCAATTTGTGGACGGTGCGGCTTTGAATATTCTCATCGAAGCAAACACGCCATCGTTCGTATTTGGATTAGACGAACCCAACGGAATTGTTAAAGCCTGCAGCGATACCAACCTAAATTTTGGAACAATATTAAATTCAACCGTAGAGGAGGAGTTTTATGTCAACTCACACTAAACCTTTTGAGGAAAAAATGCAAAAATCTACCGAGGCGCTCGAAAAGGAACTTGACACGATTCGTGCTGGTAGAGCAAATCCACGTGTATTAGACAAAATTACGGCGGATTGTTATGGGCAACAAATGCCGTTAAATCAACTTGCAAACATTACAGTTCCCGAGGCACGTTTGTTGCAAATTCAACCTTACGATGCGTCTACCATAAAAGCTATCGAAAAGGCGATTTTATCGTCCGATTTGGGAATAAACCCAGGAAATGACGGAAAAATTATCCGCTTGGCTTTTCCTGAACTTACCGAAGAACGCCGTAAATTATTGGCAAAAGATGTCAAAAAAAAGGGCGAAGATGCAAAAGTTGCAATGCGAAACATTCGCCGCGAAGCAATGGATTTATTCAAAAAGCAACAAAAATCTAACGAACTAACTGAAGACGACCTAAAAAATGTGGAGACCGAAATACAAAAATTAACCGACAAATACATCGCCGAACTTGACAAACGCATTGATGCCAAAAACAAAGAAATTTTAACTGTATGAGAAAATCCCAAACAAACGCAAATACCGAAATTATTCCTAGCCACGTGGCAATTATCATGGACGGCAATGGTCGGTGGGCAAAAAAACGTGGCTTGCCCATTAGTTTGGGACATCGCGCTGGTGCGGAAGTTTTGCGAAAATTAGCTCCAGCCGCCGAAAAAATGGGAATCGAACACCTAACGGTTTACGCTTTCAGTACAGAAAATTGGAATCGCCCAACTGCCGAAGTTTTCGCCCTTATGAACCTTTTACGCGAGTTTATCAAAAAAAATATCGAAGATGCCAAAAAAAACACAATGCGAATGTCGGCTTTGGGCAATATTTCCAAATTTGATGACGATTTGCAACAACTTATACAGCAAATGACCGAAATTACAGCCGAAAAACAAGGTATAAATGTACACATTGCACTAAATTATGGCGGACGAGACGAAATTATTCGTACCGCTCGCAAAATTGCCAAACTTGCCGCCGAACTTTCCTCTGATACCGCAACTTTTTTAGAACAACTTGACAAACTAGACGAAACCACTTTCGCCCAACATTTAGATACCGCCAATATGCCCGATCCCGAACTGCTAATTAGAACGGGCGGCGAAAGTCGGTTAAGTAACTTCATGTTATGGCAATCAGCGTATTCCGAAATATATACAACCGATGTGCTTTGGCCAGATTTTAACGCAAAAACCCTACAAACCGCCATAACCTGGTACAACACGATAGATCGCCGTTTTGGCAAACGGAAATAAAAATATACTCAATCAACTTAAAAATAATTTGATGTAGCAATAATTGATGTAGCAATAACGGGCGGACCCGCCTGTCGGACGGGCAGGTAATATCCGCCCCTACAAAATGCCGAAATTTTTAATAACAAATTGGTTAAATAGTCAAATTAACCTAAATAAAATAGCGGGTCAAGGGACGCGTTCCTTGCGGGTGTGGGCCGCCTGCCCGCCGGCAGGCGGGCGCCCACGGTTTTAGAAATTGGATGATAAAATGTTATTACGAGGGTTGACAATGATTGTTGGGCTGCCATTGCTTATTTTGGTTGTTGCGGTTGGCGGCGTTTGGTTACGCATGATATTGCTTGTTTTGTCTGTTTTGGGACTGAATGAGTTTTATCGTGCTTTTTCGGGTGCTAAAATTTTGCCTGTGCATATTGTGGGTTATTTGTTCGTTTTAATTTATTTTTTGGCAATAGATATGTATCTGATTGTGTTCGCCGCCTTTATTTTGACGATTATTTTTGTGGTTGTCATTTTCTACCAAAAATTTGACGTAAAAGAATGTATTGTTACCATTGGCGGATTCTTTTACGTTCCGTTTTTGCTGTCGTTTATTTATTTTGTCCGCAGCGAAAATATTTCGTTTGTTTGGCTGATTTTCACAAGTGCATCCGCAAGTGATACTTTTGCCTATTTAATAGGAAAAAAATGGGGTAAACACAAAATGACAAATACCGCAAGCCCTGGCAAATCCTGGGAAGGCTGTATTGCGGGAGTTGTCGGTGCGGCGATAATCGGATATATTTACGCCATGGTTGCTGTCAACATGAATTTTGAAATAAATGCTTTTAACGCCGTTGTAATTTCCGTGGTTGGAGCAATTTTTTCACAATTTGGCGATTTATTCGCATCCACCATAAAACGCTCGGTTGGCATAAAAGATTTTGGAAAGGTATTACCAGGACACGGCGGCATTTTAGACCGTTTTGACGGGATTATGGTTTCTGCCGCAATGGTTTACATGGTAATGATTTTATTATGAACATAAGCATTTTAGGCTCTACTGGCTCGATTGGCGTGCAAACTGTGGAAGTTGTGCAAAATTTGCCAAACTTTCGCATAATAGTACTAACAGCCCATTCTAACTACAAACTTTTGGCACAGCAAGCACGAAAACTAAAGCCACAATTTATAGCTATGTACGACAAAACCGCCGCAAATCAGCTAAAATTAGAGTTATCCGATTTATCAAAAATACATAAATTTGAGATTTCCGCAGGAATGGACGGCTTATTGCAAGCGGCAAGCCTTGCGGATGTGCAAATTGTAGTAAATGGGCTAGTTGGTAGCGTTGGGTTACGTCCAACTTTGGCGGCAATTAACGCCAAAAAAGAGGTTGCTCTTGCGAACAAGGAAACACTTGTGGCTGGCGGTTCGCTTGTAATGCAGGCGGCAAAGGCAAATGGCGTAACAATTCGTCCAATCGACAGCGAACATTCCGCTATTTGGCAATGTTTGCAAGCAAGCGAAAACAGCGGTAATTTAGTGGAAAAATCCGCCGTAAAAAATATTATTTTGACGGCATCGGGCGGACCTTTTCGCACTTGGTCAACCGAAGAAATAGCAAAAGCAACCGTTGACAATGCACTAAAGCATCCAAATTGGAACATGGGAGCAAAAATTACCGTGGATTCTGCAACCATGATGAACAAAGGCTTGGAGCGGATTGAAGCACAATTTTTGTTCGATTTGTCTTATGACAAGGTCAAAATTTTGGTGCATCCGCAAAGTGTAATTCATTCGATGGTAGAATTTGAAGATGGTGCAGTTTTGGCTCAAATGGCGGCTCCCGACATGAAACAGCCTATACAATACGCATTAACCGCTCCCAATCGCCCAAAACGTCCGCATACAGCGTTGGATTTTTGGAATATGTCAACGGCTTTAACTTTCGAACCGCCAAACTTTGAAAAATTTCCATGTTTAGAAATAACCGAACAAGCCGCAAAATTAACCAAAACCACGTTACCCGCAATGATGAACGCATTAAATGAGCTGTTAGTAGCGGATTTTTTGAACGGCAAAATCGGCTTTTACGATATTAGCAATTATCTGAAAAAAGCCTTTGCAAACTACAAATACGAGCAAGTGGAATCTTTAGCGAATATTGACAAGGCGGAAGAATTTGCCAAAAATTTTGCAAATGAATTTGTCAAGGGATAAATTTTTGTGTTCAACAACCACGTAGGGGCGGATATTATCCGCCCGTAAGTCTAAATTTGCGAATAATATCCGTTCTTTCAAAATCCAAAAATCGGCATTTTAACGCCATTGAATACAAATTCTAAATCAATTTTATTTTTCAAGAGGTAACCATGAATATTTTTGACATTTTAGGGCCAATAATGATAGGTCCATCAAGTTCGCATACAGCGGGCGTTGTGCGAATAGGCAACATTGCACGCCGCATTTTGGGAGCAACTCCAAACAGGGCAACGGTGCAATTTCACGGTTCGCTGGCGAAAACTTACAAAGGACACGGCAGCGACAAGGCAATAATTGCAGGTTTACTGGGATTTCCGCCCGATGACGTGCGTATTCGCGATAGCTTAACCCTGTCCACCGATTTGGATTATCAAATTCAAGTTGTCGAACTGGAAAACGCACATCCTAATACTGTGCTGTTAGAACTATTTTCGGAAAAATTGCAAAAAACCTTGTTAATGCAAGCGGCATCTGTGGGCGGCGGCAATATTTTAGTGCAAAAAATAAACGAGATTGACGTGCTTTTCGATGGCTACCACGATACGCTCGTGATAATCCACAAAGACAAGCCTGGAGCGGTTTCGCTAGTCAGTAACGTTTTGGCAGTGGAAAAAATAAATATCGCCGAAATGAAAATGTACAGGTCAAAAAAAGGTGGACAAGCTATTATGATTATCGAACTGGACGAACAAGTTGACAAAAGTTTGGCGAAAACTTTGAGTGCTTTACCTTTAATGACTAAAGTTACTTTGCTTTCTGGAATGGCTAGTTAGCGGGGTTTCAAAAAAATATAGCAATTTAACTTAATAAAAATGCGGGCGGACGGACGGGCGGATAATATCCGCCCCTACGGTTTGGTGGCGTTGTAGGGGCGGGTTCGCCCGTTTTTTATACAACAACCTGTTTTAGGTTGTTCGAGGATTTATCCGCCCCTACGGTTTGGCGGCGTTGTAGGGGCGGATATTATCCGCCCGTTTTTATAAAGTAGCCTATTTTTAAGTTGTTCGAGTATATCCACCTGCAATATCAAAAAGGAAGGTATTGTCCGCCCACACATTTTGAACAAATACAATTTTCAATTCCCAACTTTTGACAACCATCATTTTACCGTTTAGCAAAAAAAACATATGCAAAAAATGGCGCGCCCAAAATTGCAGTAATAACGCCAACGGGCAATTCGGTTGGTGCGGTGATTGTTCTCGCTACTAAATCTGCCAAAACCATAAAACTACCGCCAATTATGGCACTCATTGGGATAACGTAACGATGAGCCGCTCCAAAAATTTTGCGAACAACGTGCGGTGCAACAAGGTCGACAAAGCCGATAATCCCGACAAAAGATATTGTGCTGCCAGTTAAAGCGGCGGCAATCGTCAACAAGATAATTTTCGTTCGCTTGCTGTTTAAGCCGATTGTTTGTGCTTGTTCTTCGCCAAAGGTTAGTATGTCAAGTTCGAATTTGTAGCGGAAAACAAGCACCGAACCAACCAAAATTATCGGGGCTAAAATAACCACCGTTTGCCAATCTCGCATGGAAAAACTGCCCATTTGCCATAATATCATACGTTGCGCGTTTTCTCGGAACAACGCAAAAAGTAGCGTTATTATCGCATTTATGAACAACGATAAAACCATTCCTGTTAAAATTATTGTGTTGTTGTCTAATCCAATTTTGGCGGAAAATCCCACAACTAAAAGAATCGTCAGCATTCCGAAAGTAAAGCCCAAAAATGGCAACGTAAAAAATGAGATAAAGTTAAATCCCAAAAATATTACAAAAGCCGCTCCTAGCGATGCACCAGAAGATACGCCCAACGTAAACGACGACGCAAGCGGATTTCTCAAAACGGACTGCATAATTGCACCGCTGACGGATAACGCCGAACCTGCCAAAAATGCAAGCAAAACCCGTGGTAATCGCAAATTTCGCACTATTGCATAATTGGCAACCGTTATATTTTCCATGTTGACAAAATTTGGCAACTCAAAATATTCTAAAATGCTGTACAGGATAATCCGAAACACGTTTGCGGGAGATATGTACACGCTGCCAACGGCAACCGCCATTAGCAGCGTAACAAGGGTTGCAATTATTGTCAACCAAATTTTCGCTTTTGTTCTCATTCAGAAAATGTTACGTGTTCAATTTGCGAAAAATATTCTGGATATATTGCCAAAGCTAAATCCACCAAAACGTTGATTATATGCGGAGTTGGGCGGCTGCTTGCGTTTGTGTCAATTTGAAATATTTGCTCGTTCTGCACGGCTGAAAGCACTTCCCAGCCTGGTCTTGCGGCTATTTCTTCGATGGGATTATCTAGCCAGCCGACATTTGTTACAATTACGTCGGGATTTTCGACCAACAAAACCTCGTCAGTTACGGAAATCCAGCCAGTTTCGCCGCCGAAAATATTGACCGCTCCAACAATTTCTAGCAATTCATTCAAAAAAGTTCCGCTTCCCAAACTGAACATAAACGGCGCAGGTTCAATTTCCATGTAAACCGTTCGCGGATTTGCTATCGTTTCGGATATTTCGCTTATCTGCAAAATTGTTTCGTCCATTTGCTCGATTAACGATTCGGCGATATTTTCGGCGTTCATTAACTCGCCTAAAAAGCGGACATCTCTCTGTATTTCGGAAATTGTGTTGCTCATTGGCATATACACAACGGCGATTCCAACGGTTGACAATGCACTTAGCGGATCGTCATCCATAAACCGTAAAATATCCGATGCAATTACAATATTTGGATTTATCGATATAATATATTCCATATCGATATTATCTGTAGAAAGCACAGCTATTTCTTGGGAAATGCCTGCTACATCTGAAGAAAATGTATCGGTTGCAATAATGTTGTCGCTAAGCCCTAACAAAGCCAACATTTCAGTATTTGACGGCATTATCGATACAATCGTTTCGATATTTGTCGGAATGGTTAATAAAGTTCCGTCAATGTTGGTTATTGTACGAGAATCCGCCAACGGTGCGGTTTCTGTAGTTGGTTCGGTTGTTTCGATTTGTTCAGTTGCTTGCGAAATTTCTATTGGTGCAAGCGGAGCAGTTGCTGGCGTTTGCGAGTTGCCGCAAGCCGTCGAAAACGCCAAAATTAAGGCAAAAGTTGCCAAAGTTAAAAAAGTTGCAAAAAATTTTTTCATAAGTTTCTCCTTTTTGTGTATTTGGGAAATTTGCGAAAAATAAAAATCCCAACATCTGATAGAAGTTGAGATACACATTATCGGTAGACAAAAAAACACGACAAATAATGTATATCCGCGTACTCTGCGAGGATATAAAATCCAAAAACAATGAGGCAGGTCTTTCGACTAAGATTTAACGCAACATTTTACCTTCTCAAGCAACGGCTCAATGGTGTTACAAAACGTTGCAAATCAACACGGCAGCAGGACTGTACAAGATTCGCACTTGATTCCCTATTATCGTATGAAAACATACGCACCTTCATTATTTTCAGTATATAACAAGATTTTGGCTTTGTCAAGGTTTTCGATAAATTTATTTTACATCTAAAAAATTTGATTTATTTCCGCAAATAATGTATCATAAAATAAACAATCCGAAAAAGGAGTAAAAAAATGTTAGCACTAGAAGAATTACAAAAACAGCTTTTACCATACAGACAACGTTTGGCAGAAATGGGGAACTCTCTTTGAATTGCCAAAATTACAGCAAAAAATAACCGATTTGGAATCGGAAACGAGCCGTGCGGGTTTTTGGGATGATCCCAACCAATCGCAAAAATTATTGCAACAAGTAAAAATTATGCGAAACAAAGTAACCAACTTTGAACGCTTGCAAACCCTGTACGATGACGCAACCACAATAATCGAGTTAGGGCTTGAAGAAAACGAAGAATCCGTTATTGCCGAAGCCCAAGATTTAACCAAAACTTTTATAACCGATTTTGAAAACTTTCGCACTGCCATTTTGTTGAGCGGTCGTTACGATGCAAATAACGCCATTTTTACGCTCCATGCGGGCGCAGGCGGCACAGAATCGTGTGATTGGGTTGCTATGTTAATGAGAATGTACTCCAAATGGGCGGAAAAACGTAAGTTTACCTTCGAAATTTTGGATATTTTGGACGGCGAAGAGGCAGGAATAAAATCGGTAACCTTTCAAATAAGCGGCGAAAACGCCTTTGGTTATTCTCGTTCCGAAAAAGGAGTTCACAGGCTTGTTCGGCTTTCTCCGTTCGATTCCTCTGGCAGACGGCACACATCTTTTGCATCGTGCGATATTATGCCAGAATTAGATGACGATACAGATGTTGACATAAATCCCGACGACCTAAAAATTGACACATACCGCTCGGGCGGCGCAGGAGGACAGCACGTAAACAAAACGGAATCCGCTATTCGCATAACGCATTTGCCAAGCGGCGTTGTTGTGCAGTGCCAAAACGAACGCAGCCAGTTTCAAAACCGCGATCGTGCCATGAAAATGCTAAAAGCCAAACTTTACGCATTGCGACAGGAAGAGCAACTTTCTAAATTGCAAGGAATCCGCGGCGAAGTTAAGGATAACGCTTGGGGCAGTCAAATTCGCTCGTACGTGTTTCATCCGTACAACATGGTAAAAGATTTGCGCACAAACGAAGAAACAGGCAATGTGCAAAGTGTTATGGACGGCAGTTTGGACGCTTTTATTAACGCTTATCTAATTTGGGAACATAAACGAGGACAAGAATAGTGTTGCAAATTACTTTGACAATAAACCAATCTGGCAGACGTTTTGACAGAGTTTTGGCGGCATATTTATCCACCGCACCAAAATCTCTTATACAAAAATTGTTGCGTAAAAAACGCATAAAATTAAACGGAAAAAAAGCCGCTGGCAACGAGATAACCAATATTAACGATGTTGTAACCTTTTATATGTCGTCTGAAACCGTTGCGGCTTTGCAAAAACCGCCGAAAACCGCCACAAAAACGTTGCAAAAGCCGATAAAAATAATTTACGAAGACAGCAACATTTTATTAGTTGACAAACCGCAAGGACTGTTGACTCATTCAAATAAACCTGGCGAACAAGATACTTTAGTTGACCGCATTATTGGCTACCTAAAAAATGCCGAATTTACGCCGTCCGTTTGCAATCGCCTAGATTACAACACCAGCGGATTAGTCGCCTGTGCCAAAAATATGCCCGCTTTACAGGCTTTGAATGCAATTTTTGCAAATAGGCAAGTTGACAAAATATATTTTGCACTTGTGCAAGGCGAATTACAAGGCAACGACAATTTGCACGGCTACATAATAAAAGATACAGCCGCCAACCGCTCGTATATACTGGATTATCCCAGCGAATCCGCAATCGCCGTACACACAGAATACGCTAGCCAAAAAATTATTACACAACCAAACGGAAAAAAAATATCCCTGCTAAAAATAATTTTACATACAGGAAAATCCCATCAAATAAGGGCACATTTAGCCAATATTGGGCATCCATTAGTGGGGGACAAAAAATATGGTGCAGAAACAACCAAAACAGGGCAAAAATTGCATTGCCAAAGTTTAATCTTCAAAGAAATCCCCACAACAAGCCCTCTGCACTACCTAACCAACCAAAAATACCAAGCACCAATCCCAAATAATTTTTATGAATAATAAAAATGCCAATCAGCAGACGTTTCGTAAGGGCGAACCCGCCTGACGAACGGGCAGGTATTATTCGCCAGTGATGTCTTGCGGGCGGATAATATCCGCCCCTACGTTTCTAATAAAAATAGCGGGTCTGGGTATGCGTACCCAGCGGGGTTTGCCTGTCCGCCGGCAGGTGGAGGGCAGCGCCCCAAGGTTTTATATATTGAAATTTTGTAGGAGGAAAATTATGAGAATAGTTGTTTTAGATGGATATACGCTTAATCCTGGCGATTTAAGTTGGGAAGATTTGGCGAGTATAAATGGCGTGGAAGATTTTATCGTTTATGAGCGCACTCGCTCGAAACGAGTGATTACACGCGCAAAAGATGCAGATATTTTATTTACAAATAAAACGGTGCTTACAGCCGAGCATTTTGAAGAACTGCCAAACTGTAAATACATAGGAATATTTGCGACTGGTCATAATGTGGTTGACGTTGCCGCCGCCGCAAAAAAAGGGATAACTGTAACTAATGTCCCTGCTTATAGTACGCTTTCGGTTGCACAGCACGTATTTGCACTGCTATTAGAACTTTGCCTAAAAATACAAGAACACAGCACCGCTGTAAGAGCTGGCGAATGGTCAAAGTCAATCGATTTTTCGTTCCGCAAATCAACGTTGACCGAGATAGCTGGCAAAACGCTTGGCGTTATCGGATTTGGCGAAACAGGTCGCAAAGTGGCAGAAATTGCCTACACTTTCGACATGAACGTTCTCGCATATAAGCCTAATCCCGATACAAGCTACAGCCACGAAAATTTTTCGTGGGTAACTTTTGACGAAATTTTGGCACAATCGGATATTTTATCGTTGCATTGTCCTCTCAAAGAGGATAACCACGGCATGATTGACAAAAATGCTCTTGCCAAAATGAAACCTTCCGCATTTTTGATAAATACCGCGCGCGGCGGCTTGCTAGTTGAACAAGATGTAGCCGATGCTCTAAATTCCCATAAATTAGCAGGTGCGGCACTGGATGTTCTTGCTGCCGAACCTCCGCCAGAGGATAATCCGCTGTTGACAGCCCAAAACTGCATAATAACGCCACATATCGCTTGGGCAACCAAAGAGGCTCGCATTCGGCTAATGAATGCCGTTGTGCAAAATCTCAAAAACTTTTTAGAGGGAAATCCTACAAATGTAGTTTCAAAATAATTATAACAGGAGCTAAATTACATGAAAGCACTAATTTTAGTGGCTGGATACGCCACAAGAATGTATCCGCTAACACAAGAGCAGCCCAAAGCCTTACTAACTTTGGGCAATCGCCCCATTTTGGATTATATTATTGACCAGCTTAACACGTTGCCAAATCTCAATGAAATAATTGCAATATCTAATCACAAATTTTACACGCACTTTGAAAACTGGAGCAAGCAAGTAAAATCGGCTGTGCCAATAAGTTTGCTAAACGACGGCAGCACAAACGAAGACGACAGGCTTGGTGCAATCGGCGATATTATTTTTGCCTTGCAAGAAAAAAATGTTTCTGAAGACATTGTTGTAATTGCTGGCGACAACTTTTTGACATATCCACTTTTAGAGCAATATCAATTTTTTAAGGAAAAACAAAGCGACACAATTTGTGCCTTAAAAATCGAGGACAAACAGCAGTTGACACAATTTGCGGTTGCGGTATTAAATTCCGAGAACAAAGTGTTGGAGTTGGTCGAAAAGCCCAAAGAACCGCCATCGAACACAGCCATATTTGCAACCTATTTTTACCGCAAGGAGACTTTGCCGTTATTTAACGAGTACATCAAAGAGGGGAATATTCCCGATGCACCAGGGTATTTTATACAGTGGTTGCACAAAAAAAAGGATGTTTACGCCTACATTATGAACGGCGAATGTTACGATATTGGCACGATTGCCGCCTACGAAAATATCCAAAAAACGCTAGATTTAAGCAAACTTGACAAAATTGCGAATCTAACCAAGGGGGAATAAACTTGGGACAGTCTAAATTTGACAATGTAATAAGCTATGCTGGCTGTTTGTTTGGGGCGTTTCTTTTTGTAATATCCATAAATTTGATTATTGTGCCGCACGGTTTATTTAGCGGAACAATGACAGGAATCGCGCAAATGGTGGAATCCATTTTGGTAACTTTTGCTGGGTTGCAAATTCCAGAAGGCTCGAATGTTACAGGAATCGCCGTTTTGGTGCTTAATATTCCGTTGCTTGTGCTTGCTCAAACAGTTACTAGCAGGGTATTTTTGTATAAATCCATTGTTACAATAACTTTTACCTCGGTTGTAATGTCGTTAATGCCGATTCCCTCGGAGCCGTTTATTCACGATCCGCTTACTGCCTGTATTATCGGCGGAGCAATCGCTGGCTTTGGCGCGGGATTTACCTTGCGTTGCGGCGGCTCGGCTGGCGGTTCGGATATAATCGGCGTTTACTGTTCGGTAAAATTTCCCAATTTTACGGTTGGCAAAATACCAATGATAATAGGTAGCGTAGTTTTTACCTATGCGTTTTTTGTTTACGATGTTGATGTTGTCATTTATTCCGTGATGTTTACGGCGTTTTATGTAGTTTCCATCGATCAGGCACATTTTCAAAATATTAAAACGAGTGCGTTAATTTTTACGCATAATCCTGCGGCGGTGCAATCGGTTGTACACGATTTAGGACGCGGCGCAACCTGTTGGGAAGGTCAAGGTGCATACACTGGCAAACATTCCCACATTTTCACAACCGTTATCTCAAAATACGAAACGCAACGTCTAAAAAATATAGTTCACAACGCTGACCCTAACGCTTTCATAGTATTCACCAACAAAGTAGACGTAAGCGGAAATTTCGAACGTCGACTTTAGCAAAATACAAAACCTTGGGGCTCTGCCCCAAACCCCGCAAGGAGCGCGCCCCTTGACCCGCTATTTTTATTTTGTTGTGTTGAGATTATTTAGGGGCTTGACTTTTTATTATGTAAAAATATAAATTAACAATGGTTGAAAAATTGCGTTTGTTCAAACGTAGGGGCGGACCCGCCTGCCGAACGGGCAGGTATTATCCGCCCGTTTTCTACAAATTGGCAATTATTTAGCAATTTAATTTACAACAATAGCACCGTTACATTTAGGAAAATATAGGAAAATCCAAACATCGTCAATTTTAGAAATAAATAACTGGCGACCGAGGACGGTCGCCCCTACAACCGTAGGGACGACCGTCCTCGGTCGTCCGCTATATTGCTATAAATTAAAACTTGTCAACTCAAAAACCCTGTTGCTACCAAAAATACTATAAAAAACACACCTAATGCGGCACACATTCCTCTAAAGCCTAAATCTATTTCGCTTATTTTATTTAGGATTGCCCTGCCTTTTAGCAGTTTGTTGTAAATAAAATATCCCAAAGTTAAGCTAACGGCGAATATTATCGATTTTTCCAGATAACCCATAAAATTTATTTGGGTTTCCATGTTGAATAATGTTGACATAATGCTGTTGCCAAAAATCCCAAATATTAAGCACAAGATGCCCAAAATTGCGATTGGCAACTGTTTTAATTTGTCGTTGTAAGTTGCCAAATTTTCGGATAACAGCGGCGTTTGCGGCTTGCCAAAAAATATTGTGGAATATCTTACAAATACTATTATTGTTCCCAAGTTGATTGTAACCATAATTGCGTTTAACAGCCAGCCAACTTCGTACATCAAAAAATATTTTGAGATACTTCCGTTAAAGCCAGGCATTCCGATAATGCCAAAAACGGCAAAAACTGCGGCGATTCCGACAATGGGCAGTTGCTTAACTACGCCACGTATATTTTCAACATTTTTGCTTGCGTACGCATCCGAGATTATTCCCGCGCTTAAAAATAGGGTTGCCTTAAATAATGCGTGATTTATTATGTGATATAACGCGCCGATATGGTTGTAAATGCCGCCCAAACTTAATCCTGCGATAATTAAGCCAACTTGCGCGATTGTGCTGTACGCCAATATTCGCTTAATGTTTTTTTGCGAGATAGCCATGATTATTCCTACAACTGCGGTGGTTAATCCGATTGCTACAAAAAACCATTGCATATTCATTATTTGAAAAATTTCTTGAAAGCGTAAAAATAGGTACACGCCGCCTTTTATGTGCAATCCCGAAAGCACAGCCGAAACACCAGGGGAAACTCCTGGCGTACTGTGGGCTTTTGGCAACCAGCTAAACAACGGCAAAACGGCACATTTTAATCCTATAAATGTCATAATAAATGCGTACGGCAAAATAAGCTGATTTGAATCTAGCTGATTTACGGCGGCTGTAACGGCGTTAATTTCTAATATTCCGACATTTCGATATAAATATCCCAATCCAATTAAATAAAACTGGATTGCGACAAAATTTATCATTAGATAAATAAGCCCATCGTACATGGAGCGTTTTTGCTGGTTGAACATAATCAAAATTGTAACCGCCAAAGTTGCGACTTCCATAAGCACAAAAATGTTGAATAAATCGCTTGTCAAAAAAACGCCAATTATTATGCCTTCCCAAATAAATAGCAGTAGCCAAAAAAGCCTGCTAATGTCGTCCTTAAAGCTGTAGAGCGTAACCATTAAAAAAATAAACGCTGTCAACAGCACAAAAACGGCAGAAAGATAATCTGCTCGCAGGATTATTCCCAAATTTTCCTCGTATGGACCAATTACTGTGATTACCTCTTGCAAGCGCGTTAGGTAGAATAAATAGCTAACAGCCGCCAATAATCCAATTTGCACAAGCAACGCAATTATTTTCGCTAGCTTGCGAAACGGAAACAAATACAAAAATACCGCAACTACAACAGGTACAATTACAAAATAAATTAACATAAATCTTGCTCCGCATTCTTAATTTTAAGATTTTCCCAACTAGCTGTGCCGTATTTTCGGAACAACGTTATAAACATTACAATATTTACCGCTGTGCCTGTTAAACCGATTACAACCGCTGTAATCATAAGGGCTTGCGGCAACGGATCCGCTACAGCTGTGGGATCTAAATCTGCGCCGATTGGCGGCATTATTCCCGTGTGATAGCCGATTCCCAAAAAAAACAGTACAACCGAGGTTTCTAGGATGCTGATAAATACGATTGATTTTACAATATTTGTGCTTGTTATTAGTCCGTAAAATCCCACAAAAAATAGGACAAGCGTTAATATTTCAATTAGTTCTGTTTCCATTTTTACAACTCCACTCCGTCATGTTCTATTACAATGTACCTGTAAAACAGGATAATAAAGCCACAAGCCACTTTTAAGCCGATTAGAGCGTTCATAATTAGCATATATCCAATTTGAAAATTTAGATATAAATGTTCGGGTAAATATGCCATTGCTCCCAAAAATACGATAGATACGGCGAATATCGTTATCGATACAAAAACAATTTCCTCCATGCGGATAATTTTGCTGATAGGTAAATCGGTTACGTTGTAAATCATGTATCTGCAAATGAAGAAAGATGCAATGGCAAGTCCACCTTGAAAGCCGCCGCCTGGAGTAATGTGTCCATTTAGCACCAAGTAAACGCCGTAAAGCAACATAAGCGGACAAATAATTTGTATAGCGTAAACAGCCAATCCAGAATCGTGCACTTCGCTGTGGGTTTCCTTTGTGATAATTTTGCCCGTTTTCATTTGCTCATCGCTAAATGCGGACAAGTGAATGGCGGCAACCACGCTAATTACAACTACTAATGCCTCAAAAAGCGTATCGTAAACTCGATAGCCCAAATAAATTGCGGTAACAGGATTAGTTCCGCCGACATCGTAGGTAAAATTGGCGATATATAAATCTCCCAAGTACATTGTATCGTACGAAATTGGGCGGAAGTACATAACTGCGCCAAATAAAACTAGCGTAAAAATCAATGGAATTATCCGCCGCCGAGCGATTCCGCCCGAGCCGATAACGGCATCGGTAAAGCTAAAATATTTTTCGAAGCAGATTATGAAGAAAATTACCGTAAATGCACTAGCAATGGCTTCTGCCATAGCAACATCGGGCGAACCCATAAGCATATAGCCAACGGAGGCAATTAGCGAAAATATCGCAAGATAAATGATTATGCGGGCAATATTTCGCTCTAGGACGGTTATAATTCCCATTATGATTAAAAAAATCAAAAGTATTTGTGTCATTTTTCTTCCTCATTATAGCCGCTTAAATACGCCGAACGTGCCAAAATATGCGATACAAGAGGATTAAACATTAGCAAAATAATTGCCAACAACAGGATTTTTCCTGTAAAAAAAGTTAATCCTTGGCGAACAGCTAATCCTATGATAATTGTTAATGCGCCGACAGTATCGGTTTTGGCAACCGCCAATAAGCGCGTGTAAAAGGTTTTGAACCGAAAAACGCCCAAAGCGCCAAACATCATAAATATAACGCCGATTGTGATTATTATGTTGCCCAAAATTATTTGTAATTCGCTCATATTCAACCGCCTTTCTGGCTATTCTTTTTTTCTGCTACTGCGTTCAGATAAGAACAGAGCAATAAAAATTGTTCCAATAAAGCCAAATAATGCGTATATAATCGCAAAATCTAGCAGATAGGATACATCGTTGATTGTGGCAAAAAATATTATTATGATGATGATTTTGGTGGATATAACGCTCATAGCAAGAAGTCTATCCCAAATTGCAGGGCCGCGAATTGCATAAAGTATGTATATAATCAAAGATGCCAATAAAACCCATAAAATTCCGTTGATGTACATTTTTTAATCTCATTTCTGTGATATTTTTGCTATTTTTGTGCTTTAAGCAATTCAATTTCCAGGCGACCTTTAACGGAGTCGTCGATTTCCTCTTTTGGATCGTTTTTGTGCTTTAGAACAACAACAGTAATAATATCGTCGCTTAAATCGAGAGGAACGCTGCCAGGCGTTATTGCAATGGAATCCACAAGCATTATACGCAAGGATTCATTTTTTAAGGTAGTTTGAGTTGCAACAATATCGGCACGAACATTGCCAAGCAGAATCATTTTAATTACTTGAAACCCTGCAATATAGGCTTGTCCAAGCAAGTAACATAAATATAAAAACAGGCGAAAAGCGTCAACATTTTCGATTTTTTTGACAGGCAAAAATCGGTGGCTATAAGCCATACAGCCCACCGCAATAACAGAGCCTAAAATTAAGTCAAAAGCGGTTATTTCTTCACGTAAAATAACCCAAATTGCAACAAGTACCAAAACCCTCACACAAACTGCTCCTTGCACTAAAAAATTATTACATATGATACTATAGCATAGGATAAAAAATAGTGCAAATAAATTTGGTTATTTTATTTTTAGGGGTTAGGATTGAATTGCTTGTATATTAAATTTTATTATAAATCAGTTTAACAAAAAATGCGGGCGGATAATATCCGCCCCTACATAATGCCTATTGATTTAGAAAATTTGTCTCAATCTTTATAAAAAATGGATTGCCTATTTGGCAAAATGTAATCTCTATGGACGCTGAATTAGGTTAAGAAGATCCATAGTAAATTTTGGATCTTTGCCGACTGAAATTCTATAAAAGTCATCCGCAGTCGTCCAACCTAATAGTTGTGTAACTCCTACTGCTGTAGCAGCACCTGCAACCGAACCCAAACCAGGAATAAATTTTAGTAAATTGGATGCAATGTGCCGTCCTCCTTGTGTTGCTATACCTGCCATTATGACCGATTTTGCTACACTTTTGGTAATGTGAATATTAAATATTGCTCCTAAAGCAATAATCATTGCAGATTGTGCGGCAACTATCGGCACTGCATCTGCAAAAGGTAAAGGTATTAAACCTGCTGCTCCTGCCGCTACACAAGCAGTTTGTATTGCTCCATGGCATTTGCCTAACTGTGGCTGTGGTATCGAGTTAGAATATTCTTCAGCTAAGCGGTTATTTTCTGCTTCCCAATTTTCTGCCATAATAAATCCTCCGTTATACATTGAATTTTATCTAATAATTGTTAATTTGTTTCGTTGATAAAATTTTTGAATTATTTATTAACCATACTAATATATATATATATATTGTCAATTGAAATTTATGCACATTATACACAATTTTTGAATAAAAAATCCTGTATAATGTTTTATAAAATTTATATTTGATTTTTTTGCTTATTTTTTACTATTTTCTTTAGTTTTTGTGTGTTTTTGAAATTTATTCTAAAAACCGTAATTTTATGGGAAAAAATTTTTTGAACCAAAACAATCTTGACAATTTCACCTAATTCTGCCAAAATAAAAAAATACCGAGAGGAGCAATCAAATTGTTACCCAAGTGAACAAACCGAAAAAAGCGACAAAAAGCAAAATCCCAAGCCGCCAAACGAGAAGTAAAAGACGGCTTATTCAGAATAATATTCAGCATATTAGCGAATGCAGCGGCGTTATATTCAGCATTACACAACGAACCGTGTCGCCCACAAGATATACAAATTTTCACGATAGAAACAGTAATATCGGGCAAACGCCGAAACGATTTAGCAATAGTGGCAAAAGGCAGAATAATAGCACTGTTTGAGCATATGTCCAGTGCGTATACAAATATGCCGTTTAGATTTTTGATATATTTGGGACTTTTGTATGAAAAGTGGGTTAAAACCCAAAGTGCCGAGGAAAAAATATACAGTAGCAAACTGTATAAAATTCCAAGCCCAGAGTTTGTGGTGTTATACAACGGCAAAACTAAACGCCCAGAGCAAGAAACGTTGCAACTATCAGATGCGTTTGAAAACGCAAGCGAAACGCTGGGTAATTTAGAATTAAAAGCCAAAGTTTACAACATAAATAAGGGAATGAACGAAGAATTATTAAGCAAATGCCCCCATTACGGGAATACTCCGAATTTGTCGCAAAATTGTGCGAATTTGAGGATATACACGAAGATTACACCACAGCCGTAAGAGAAACAATAAAGCATTGCATAGACAACAATATTTTGGCGGATATTTTGCGAGAACATGG
>WRKG01000283.1 GCA_009778185.1 Bacillota bacterium | reverse complement strand
TAGGATTGTTGTTATTAGCTGGTTGCGATGGCGTGGGTTGGCTAGGGTTTGCAGTTCCTGTAGGACGTTTTGGGTTATGGTTTCTATTGTCATTTTTTTCCTCCTATAATGTGGCAATCGTCGGACGAGTTGGAGCGTTTGGAGCGGTGTTTGTGCGTTCGTTACCTGTGCTTTCGCCGTTCGCTGTTACATTGGGCCCGCCTGCCGGACGGGCAGGTAACGTGTTCGTACGAATCGTGTAATCTAGGCGTTGTTGTAGCGGTGCACGTTCGTTGTAAATCAGCAACAGCACTTCCACATTGAAATAAAAGCCTAAAATATGGATTCCCACGCCTTGCTCTGGTTCAATTTCGGTGTAGGCGTTTTTTATTTTGTGCCGAAAATTGGGCAGTTGCAAGGTTTTGAAATTACTCAACAAGGTAAAACCCACAGTATTAAGTTCTTCGGTAAAAGTGGCTAGGCGTGGCGTTTTGCCTTGCATTGCCCTGTATTTTACTGTGCAAAAATACTTGTGAATATCCCATTCGTCTCTATGTTGTAGGCGAGGGGCTTGTTTGCTAGTTGTTTGTAGTAAAATAACGTGAAAATGTGGAAAATCAATCGGTTTGCCGCCATTGTCTGCTGTCGTTGGCAAATTTTCGGTATAAACTTCTAAAGTTGGGTAAATTCGTTTTAATTCGGCGGATATTGCCGTTTTTATTGCGGTTGCTGGCAATTCTGTCAAACTTATTTCTTGTTTTCCCATGCTAAAATAATCTCCTCTTGTGCTATTTGCGGAAATTCGTCCAACGTGAGATTGGCGGCGTTTTGTAGCGTGTGTGTTCCTTGTTGACGAACGCTGCCGTCTGCGTTGTGCGTGCCGTAATTCCAGTAACTGGCGTATTGAACGCCGTTGCGTTCGGCGTTGTTTGTGATTGTAACTTTTTCTTGGCTTGCTTCGGCTTGCCATGAATTTTTGCTTAACCCAGTATCTACAGGGGTTCGTGGGATTGCGTGTTCAATGAACCGTTCGCCTACACGCTCCATTGTGGTTTTTTGGTAGGCTTTTGCATTTGCAAAGGTTTCTAATTGCTTGATATAGCTTGTTATGTCCATTTTTGCCCTCTTTTCGGTTGTTTCTAACCTTGTGGGCGGAACTTATCGAAAATTCCGCCCTTGTGATTTTATTTATAATGCTTGCACTTTCAACGTTGCCACTTGAAAAGGCTTAAATTTAGTGGATTCGCCGCAAATGCCCCTATATTCCGCAAAAACCGTGCCGTGTTGCGTTTCTTTTGTGGCGGTTAAAAAATCGCCGTTTTGTATGTCGGTTTCGTTGAACGTGTAAATTTCAATGGTTTGGTGGATTGGTTGCGTTAGGTTTGTTAAGCCGTCTGGGCTGTCGTTGCCACGTGGAGCAATAAAACAGCGGGAACGCTCGCCTGTTCGGCTATTTTCCACGAAATGCAAGCCGTCTAGTGGTTCAAATTGGGATATTAAATTTGCTAAATCTATCATAATTATCCTAAAATTAGCGGATTCGGAGCGGGTCCACGCACGCCGCTTTCCAGTTCTGCAAAATGGTCAATAAAATCAACCCACTCAATTTGAATTTCTGCCGAACCTTGTAAAATTCGGTCATTAACGGCGGCGAGCGGTGCTGTTATTTGACTAACCCAGCATTCGTTTAGAATAACTTTTTGCGTTAAAGCGTGTGGCACTTCTCGGTCATGGATAAAACCCAATATTTGAAAGCGTTCCACACGGTTGCGGCGGCTGCCGCCCTCTCGTGGCGGTGATACCAGTAGCCTAAACCATTGGCTTTGCTCCAATCCCATGTAGTAGGTCATGCTTGCCGTAAATTCGGGCAATCCTGGCTTTTTGCCTGGCACGTCCTGCCCTAGCATATTTATTGTTTCCACCGAACGACCGCCGTTTACAGTTAGGCTAATTATTTCACCACGCTCGGTTTTGCGACCATTTTCGCCGACTGTGTAAATTAAACCCTGCGCGCCGTCTATTGTGTCAAAATAATCGTATTGTCTGCGTAATTGCATAATTATTCACTCCTTTTTTATTGCGGATGGATTTTGCTATATTTTCGACAAAATCCGCCCTTACTAAATTATTCTGCAAAATACACGCCTGTACTTACGTTTAATGTTAGGAACAACCGCTCCATTACGTCCGTTGGCTGTACGATTGCCACTAGAACAACATCGGCTGGCTTGTTGCCTTGGCTTATTTGCAAATTGTCAATATGGTGGTTTTGTATAGCTCGCTTGCTTTGCAACTGTGTAAAATAGGTGTGTACGTTGGCTTTGTAGGTTTCTCGTCCAAATTCGTCATTTATTTCCATGCCCACCCGCCTGCCGGACGGGCAGGTAAAACGATTTTCCCATGAAACACGCATCGTTGTAGCGATTTCGTCCAAAGTCCGCAAAATGTTGTTTTTGGCGAACTCGTCCTGTTTGGTGGGCGTGAACGTGTGCAAACTGTTGATGTCCTGCTCAATCTTGAGAATGCCGCTTTCTCGGCGACTAAACATAATTTTTCCAAGATGCAAGCCGTCAACGATTTCTTCGTTGTCAAATTCGTTTTCAAATTCAAGCTGTATTGGTAGCGGACGATTCGTATTGCTTATCGTTAAATCTGCACCTGCGGTCATGCTTGCGACCATTAGAGCGATTTCGTCAATCGTGAAACACTCGCCTGTTACAGGGTTTGTGGCTCTGCCTTGGGCTTGCTCAACGTTTATGCAGCTTTCATGGTTTGCGTGGGCGGTTGACATTGCAACCTGCACATATTTTCCACTTTCGTCTCGCATACGCCGCACGGATTGCTGTATTAGCTGTTTGTGGCGTTCATCTGTGTATTGCCAACCCAAACATTGCCAGCTGTAATTTTTGATTTTTCGCAAAAAGTTTGGGATTCGCCGTTGCATATCTATCGAGCCATTCGAGCCGCCTGTTAGGACGATTCCTGCTACTTCTACAAAACGGATTGGTTGTGGTTCGGTTTGCGATTCGTTTTGCGATTCGTCAACTGCGTTAAACCTTGCTATTTTGGTTGTTAGTTGTATCGTGGGTTGCACCTGCACAGGAACGCTATTTCGCATTACCCAAACCCAACCAAAACGGACAACTAAATTTTGCGGATTAAGTTCCAAAACTCTAGCGTATGCACCGTGTGTTGCGTTTAATTGAGCGTATGTGCGGCTTATTTCGTTACCGCTTGTAAAATTGCCCGTTCCAGGACTGCTTGCACCTATTGTTATTCCCTGGGCTGGCGAAACATCGGCATTTGTGCGGTTTTGCCAATGAAGCACTAGCCTGTTGCCCTCTGCTGGTACGTGGTCGGTTGCAATCCTAAAATAATGCCGTGAAGGAGTTCCATTTGGATTTAAGAAAGTTGCTGGCACTTGCGGCGTGTGCCGTGTCCATGTTGCCGTTACTGCAAAGCGTTCATTATTTGGGAAATCTATCCAATCTGGTGTAATTGCTTGCCCGCCTGGGTGGGTTTCGCCTGTTGATTCATCGTCTTCTTCATTTTCGTCCACGTCAACCGCAGGGAAGACGTTTTTGCTGTATGCAACAATCGTGTTATTTTCGTTAATTTCGGCGATTGTGAGAGTATAGTTTCCGCCGATTTGGTCAATGGTCATTGCTGTAAAAGCGGTTGACCAAAGTCCGCTATCTACCATATAATCGGATATTTGGGTAATTCCTACGGTTATCGGCAAAAATTCGGAATATTTGCGGTAAAGTAGGCGGTTTCCTGCTTGTGGCTGATGTTCAAAATCTGCCCTAAAGCGTTTTACCTGCCCGTCCGGCAGGCGGGTAAATTGGTTGCCGTACGCAATACTTTCAAGGTGCGTTAAAATCGTCTTAAACTCGCCTGTTAAACCTGCTGGCGGCAAGTCGTTTAGGTCGATTTCTCCTATTGGTGGGTTTATTAGAAGTTCGTCCAATGGCGGAATTTCGCTTGGGTCGACATTACCTATTGGCGGATTTATCAGCTGTTCGTCCGTTTGTGGAATTTCTTCAGACGGAATTGTCGCCGTTGGGTGTTCAACTCCGCTGTAATTGAGGATTTCGTTGTCTTCGCCGTTGTTATTTCCACCGTTTTCATTGCTCTCGTTTTCTTCTTCTTTTTCGCTGTTGTTGTCATTTTCTTCGTTATTTTCGCCGTTTTCGTTGTCAATCTCGTCAACTTCGTCAATATCGTCAATCGGCGGCAACTCCATATTGGGCGGAATTGTAGCAATCGGCGGAGTTGGCGTTGTTACTGGGTCAACAGGCGGAATCTCATTAACAGGCGGCAAACTGGGAAAAACTGGCACACTTGCGGAATCACTTACCACCGTAAAAGTTACAAAATCGTTGTCGTTCAATTCGGTTGGATAGCCCACTGTTTGGTTTGCGTTGGGCTTGTCGCTGGTTTCGTGTCCTATAATATGCGTTGACACCATATATTGCGGAATGTCGCCAAATAAGGCAGGTTGCCGTTGAATGCTAATCAGCAATTCATTGCCAAATGTGCCAAATTTTCTTGCTGTAACAATCAATTTTCCACCTATCAGCGGGATTGTTGCACTTGCACGTGTGCCGCCTACGTTGCTACTCATTAACCTTGTGCGAATGCAGCCGCTCAACAGCAAGCTGACGTGTTTGCCTGTTGTGCCGATGTGTCGCAATGCACGACCGTTAATAAAATCTTGGGCTGTTACCGTAACAACCTCGTCTGGGATATACCAAGGCATTTCTACAAGCCCTGCACTTGTGCCACGTTCGCCCATGAAAATGTTGGGGCGTGGTATGCTAAATTTGTCGATATACACGCCAGGGCGGCGATTGCTGCGGCTGTTCATGTTTTGGTTAAATCTTCCTCCACCGCTCATTTTTTCACTTCCTTTTCAAAATTTCAAATTTTCAAGTTTTCAAAATCTCAATATTTATATTAAGCACCCACGCTAATTTGTGCGTTAAATGCGATGTTGCCGATATTGGTGTTTACGGTAAAATCCACGCCAGCACCGTCAACGCCAGTTTTGTAAATATTGTGGATTGTAACGCTGTCAATGCGGTCGTCTGTGGTTAGTGCGTCTGTTAGGGTTTGGGATATTGTTGCTCTAAAGTAGGCGAAATCTCGTTCACGATATTTTTCTAGTTCAATGCCGTACCAATCTGGATAAATGGCGTATTGGTAGCGTTCTGTGCCTAAAATATGGCGGACACGTTGCTCCATTGCTTCAAGTCCGTCAATGGGCGTGGTTATGCGTGTTCTGTGTGGTTGCCGCTCGCTTGTGCGTTCGTGTACAAAGTGCCTATATGTTCGGCTCGGGTACACTCGCCGTTGTGGTGCGGCTGTTAGTTGATTTGCGTGGCTTGGTAGCATGGTTTTCTCCTTTTTTAGTATAATCTTATATTCGCCACGCCAATTCGGCTTTCCAACATAGCGGATTCCATGGCGTAGCGAGTTGCATCGATTGCGTGGTTGTTTTTGTCGGGATAAGCGGAAATAAATTTGCCGTCTTTGTTGGTGGCGTATTCGTATGTTGCGAACTCTTTGTAAGCGTTGGGCGTTCGGCGTTTATCGAAAACTAATTTGTTGAGGTCTTGCAAAAACTTTGTGCCGAACCGTACGCTATCTGGACCTTTTTTTGCAGGTTGGGCGTTAATTCCTAGACTTTGTAACTCTGCAATGCTTTTTGCATCGGAGTTATCGCAGCTTATTAGCATTGGGCCACTGTGTTTTTGTTTGATTTTGTCGGCGGCGTGGCGGCTTAATAGTCGTGTTTCGTAGATTTCGTCTAAAAAATATAAAATGCGGCGTGGCTTGTCAAAATGCAATTTTATCCAACAAAATTCGTCTAGCGAAAAACCAAAATCTATGCCAAAATGTAGGCGGTCAAAGGATTTCAATTCGTCATTTGTGATAAACCGCTCTTCTAAATTTTCAAAAACGCTGCCGCCGTTTCCTGTTGCAATTCCCAAATATTCATGCTCGTATGCGGTTGGATTTAACTTTTTTAGTTCGTCTGCACGGTCGAAAAACTCTTGCGAAAGCCACTCGACAGGCACATCAAGGTAGCTTACTTTTGTGTGCAGGGCGGAATCTCGCTCGCCCTTGATAAGTTCCTCGTTTACCCACGCATCACGGCTTTTTGGTGGATTAAAACTCTCAAAATTCCAAAATTTGCCGCCAGCACCACGCATGGTCGATTGTAGAATTGTGCGGATTTCTTGACGATTGCGAAATTGGTCAAGTTCTTCAAACCAGGTTACTCCAAAATAACCGAACGGCGGTCGGATTGATTTTATTTTGGCGGGTTCGTCGCCGCCACGAAACATTATGCGTTGTCCTGTTGGCGTAAAAATAACCTCTAACGGAGATTTTTTTATTTTGAAATGTTGCGAAACGCCCAAAAGTTCCACGGCAAAACAGATGTTAGCGAAAACGCTGTCTCGGATTGTGTTTCCCACTTTGCGAAAAATTATTGCGTGGGCTTGCGGATTCAGCAAAATCAACAAAATTATGGCGATTGGTATAAATGTAGATTTTGTGCCGCCGCGTCCGCCTGTGAAGAGGTAATCTGTGTGGCTGTGTGCTAAAATTCTCTCTAAAACACCGTCAAAGGCCTGTATTATGTGTTGGCTTGGGTTTATTGTTATTTCGTTCATTTTGCCTTCTCCTTTCTAAATTATGCGATTCTAAAATTAAAAAAGCCGAAAGACCGTATTTTATACGGTTCTTCGGCTCTTGGCTCTGGGTTGGTTATTTAGTTTTTAGGATTGGTATTGCTCCAAAATATCCACTATGTTTGTGTATTTTTGGATTGGCGACTTAAAGTCCGCTTTTACGGAAATATCAAATTTTATGTCGGCACTTTCTGCTATCTCGGCTTGCAACTCCTTTAGTTTGGTAGCGTAATCACTACTTGGAAAGCTAGTTATAGTGGTTATTGGGTTTACCAACAAGTTTAGAGTGGTCATTTTTCCGTTCGTTAGTTTCAAATCTAGGCGGTACATCACTCCCATGTGGTAGTAGGGTTTGTCGGTTGCTTGCTTGGTTAATGTGATTTTTACGGTTTTGTAGATGGCTGTGCTTGCTGTTTCGGTAGCAATTATTTGAAACCCTGCGTTTGTGTAATAGGTATCAAAATCTATGAATATTTGTGCCACATATTTTTGTAATTCTGCGTTATGCAAAGCGGTTAATTTAGTGGATAAGTTTGATAGTTGTTCCTCTTGGTCGGCTTGGATTTTTAGTTCAGTTGCTGTCATTGGGTTCTTCTTTCTGCCCCACCCTATTCTGTTACAGCAGGGCAACTTTTGTTGTTGCCTTTGTTCCTCTCGTATGGTATACTTTGTTTGCAGACAAATCCACACAGAGAGGAGTTTCTAAAATATGGATATTAAAAGATTTACCGACGAACTAATAGAAGACTATTTCAAAATACACCCACACTACAACAAAGATACAGGTTCTATTGGGATAGTAAAGCTAAATGTAATAATAATGTCAGAACTAATTGCCATGGCTATTGCAAAGTATCACAAGGAGCAAGGCAAGCAGTAATTTTTTCCGTAATTTTGTCAAGCACTTTATCCGTCAATATATCGATTTCGCTGTCATTTAGTTGTTTGGTTGGTGTAGACTGCACTGTTTGCACAACTTGCACGTTTTCGGCTGTTATAATTACCATTGCGTGGGTGTTGTGCTTTTTTATTATGTAGTTGGATATTGGCTCTGCTAGGGTTTTTAATTCGTTCATGGGGTTCTCCTTTCGGGTGTCGCCCTGTTACAGCAGGGCGACTTTTGTTGTTGCCTTTGTTCCCTCGTTGTGGTATACTTTGTTTGCCGACAAATTTACACAGAGAGGGAGTGTTAAATTATGTTAAGCGGTATAGAAAACGATAAAAATTTTAACGATTACAAAATGCCCACATATGAGCAAGATTGCGAATGTTTAGCTATCTGCAAAGAATTAGGCGGTACTTATAAAATGTGCTATGCTACTTCAATTATCCTTAACAAACGCTGTTCTATTGAGGCACGGCAATTACTTTTGCAAAGAGATAAACAGAAACCTAGCAAAGTAGCAAAAGCTATTTCAACCGTTGAACGTACCACACTTTGGGCAATAGCTGTGGGCAGTCTTATTGCCTGCCCGCTCGGCAGGCGGGTTGGTTTGCTTGCTTTTTTGCGTTAATGCTATTGCCAACCTCACGGTTTCGTATATTACAATTGAACCGCTCATTATTATTGCCAAAATTGATAAATTCATGAGGTTCTCCTTTCGGCTTGGTTAGGTTTCTAGGGCGTAGGTTTTGATTGGTGCGTTGTTACCATTTTCAAATATATACATTCGCTCGCATTTGGGACAACGCCAAACGTCAGTAGGAGACGGCAGGTTAAATGTATCCATTACGCCCATACCAATTATTTCGTCCCATTCATGGTCATTATAAAAATAAAGTTGTATATCGTTGGAGTCAGTGCCTTCATTTGTAGCATTACATAATATTTCGCCACATCTGCATTTCATACTAGCCATGTTAATTCCTCCATTTTACGGATACCTAAATACTCCGACATTAGTCCATATTTCAATACTACCTGGTAGTTCTTTGTTTGGGTATTTCCCTTTTGCACGTTCAAATATCTCATCGGCGTGTGTTTTACTTGCATTTGCAGGTCTTGCATCCAAAATTACCACACTAGCGTGTTGCTTAAAACCGTTTTCAATATGCTTTGCACCTCTACCAGTGTTCAAACTGTTTAGGGTTTTTAGCTCGGTCGGTACACCGTCAATTATAAAATCGGGTGTTTGCACGCCCTGTATTTTAGATTCTTCTACAATCTCTACATTCTTGCCTTGACTAAGTAAATCTTCAACAACTTTTCTCTCAGCAAGGTTTTTACGTTTTAATTCGCCCATTAAATTACCTCTTTTTGGCGGTATATCCTCGGTCTTTGTCGGATTTTCTTCCCCCTCAACCTTTACATCTTCCATTATAACAGCATTTCCGTTTTTGTCAATACCTTGCTCAAAATTATTTTCATTTTTTTCAAGCAACTCAACCCAACTGCGACAAGGGTGCGGCGGACTAACAATCGGCGGAACGTTTACCCTAAGCCAAAAATACCGCCTGTTTAGGGCGGTATTCGTGGGTTTAGTTTCCTAGCCACACGCTATAAAACGCTCTTGCGGACAATTTTCCCTTGTTGCTAATCGCCACATCTTCCCTAAAAATCGCTCGCCGTGTAGTCCTTTTTCGTCATGCGTGGCTGGTTTTACCACTCGCAACTCGTCTTCTTTTATTAGGTACTCCATTATGCCGTCAGGCACTATATCAGCAAGTTTTTCTTCATATCGTGAAATATCGGCACTATAATAGTATACCACTTTTTTATCCGTTTTCTCTTTTAGTTTGAATTTGCAATTCATTTCAGTTACCGTCCTAACTTTCTTAATTCCGCATCCCAATCATGGTATCTGTTGGATATAATGTGTGCTGTAGCATAATCGTAACCATGTAACCGCATTTGGGTAAGTTCCACAAATTCGTGCCGCAACATCATTAAATCGAGTTCGTTGTGATTGCCTTGTGTGAGACGTTGCCATGCTAAAGCCTGTTCAAAATCAGGGTCAAATCTACCTACATCGCCACCGCCTAAATCATGCTCTCTAAAGAACATATGTTGCTTGATTTCGTACATAGCTTGCTCAGTAAAAGGCGTGTTTGCGGCTATTCGTTTGTAATCGTGCGGACGTTTGCGTACCGATTCGTAGAACATTTCGGCATGGGTTTCTTTTTCTTGCCTTGTTTTGGCTCTTCGTCCACCACTTGATTCTATTATACCATGGTTTTCAGATTTGTCAAAATTATTTTCGTTATTTTTATCATAAACCTCAATCCAAGACCTACAAGGATGCGGCGGCTCAACAATCGGCGGCACATTAACCCCCAAAACCGCCTCATTTCCCCTAAAAATCATACCGTCAAGCGACAAACACGTTTCTGTTGTATATTGGTCAATTTTGGCGTGAAATTTATACTTTTTAAAATATTGCTTTGCAAGGCTATAAACTACGGCAAACCCTATACAAAACGCCATTATTTTATCCAAAATGCCGTGCCAGCCGCCTGTTTTGCTTGGTGCTAAAAGTGCAGAATTACTCCGTTGCAACTCTTGCATTATCAAAAATTCTTCTTCGCAATCCTCAAAATTTTCATCATATAAACCTCGGATAATTTTTGCTTGCCTGGCGGCTCGGTAGGCGGCTTCGATGTGCAGCATTTGCAACATTGTCCGTCCATTTGGGAGCGGCGTTTGCCAATTATACGGCAAATTTTCGTCTTGCGGAAAATCTTCGCCTGTAAGTTGCTGAAATTTTTTCCTAAAAACATTTTCGTAAATCGGTTGCAAATTTTCCCCTAAATAGCTGTATTGTTGTACCAAAATAGCAAATAGTAACAATTCAAAGGCTGTATTTGCATTAACTCGGTGGTGCGCGTTATGCACCACCTCACTTCGTTGCTGTAATTCTGCGGACCCGCCTGTCGGACGGGCAGGTTGCCAGTAGTTTTGCTCTTGCCACACTTCAATTTTGGTGCGTAAGCGTTGCACCTTTTTTGGCGACAAATATTCGCCATTTGGCGGAATTATCGCTATTGCTTGCTGAAATTCCATTGGCAAGCGAGCAAAAATTTTGTTTACTTCTCGTTTGGCTTGCTTTTGGGCGTTGTCGGGCTGTTGCCAGTATTTTTTATAAGTCATTTTCGGAATCCTCGACCATTTCTGTTTCTAGTTCCTGCAAAGCCGCATTTTCTGCTTGTATTCTTTCTATTTCCTCGATTGGGTCAACTTCAACACCGCTGATTCTTATTGCCGTTTCGTGAGAAAAAAGCCCATTTTTGAAGGCATTTACTGCTCCTGTGAGTTTTTCTCCGTCTCTTGTGGGCGTGTTGTGCTGGCTTGTGATTGTGATTGCTGTGTGGTCAAAAGTTGTGTCTTTTCGCATATTTATGCGGTCTGTGATAATTTTCCACAATCTCGTGAAACCTCGCTTAAACTCACGGTCGACTGTGGTTGCGTATTGCGAAAGTGCGTACATTTTGAACTCTAACGCCACGCCGCTTGAGTTTCCTGCGAACATATCGTCCGTCATGCCTGGAACGCCTGTTGTCATGCTAATAAGTTCCTCTAATTGCTTTAATACGCTAATCATGCCCACATAGTTGACATCTTTTATTAGCCACTTGACATCGCCGCCGTTGGGCAAAAATAAGGCTGGAGTTTGATACAGCAAATCCATTTCCGCTTGCCATGCAGGATTTGGGCGTTCGTTGCCCTCTTCGTCAAGATACATTGGCTGATTTACTTGACTGTAGCCATAACTGACCAATTTTGCGGTATCGTTGTATTGTGTCATATTTTTCATGTTAGTCAACATATTTTCGTATGCGTCAATTAGTTCGAGAGCAGGTTCAAAAACGGCGATTCCGTCTGGGTGTTCTATTCCGACAACTGGAACATCTCCCCAATATAGCGGCTTTTCTTGGATTAAATCTAATTCTCCGCTTTCGTTGTAATCGTAAAATTCTAGCGGTTCGCCGTCCGCTTTGAATTGCCGCTTGCTTGTGGCTGTGATTAGTTCAATGCGTTTTTCGCTGTCTTGCTCCCATTTTCGCAAAAGTGCAAGCGGTTTGGGTTTTACGCTGTAATCGTAAATAACAATCGTGTTGCGGCTACTTAATTTTGTGTATTCTACCTGTTTTTCGGTGTTTTCGGATATGTAAATATACGCCGCTCCTGTTACTATAAAATCGTGGATAAGTTCGGCGAAAGTGCTTGGGTCGTCATTGTGTTTGCGAATTTCCGAAACGTATTGCTCATATTCCATGTAGTTTTCGGTATTTTCATCAAAGCTGTAAACTGGGGTTTTTCCGCCTAAAAATCCTTTTGCTATTCCTGTTATGGAGTGTTCAAAGGCGACTAGCGTTCCCATTTTGCCTGTCATAAAGTTGTTTACGCCTGTTTTGCGGCGATAACGGTCGTATAAGTCGGTGCGGTGTTTGAAATATGGCTCGGCTTTTGTTAATAGTTCTTGTATTTGCTTTTTTGGGTCTGCGTTGAAATCTCCGTTTTCGGAAAAATAGCTTGATTTTACTTGTATCATGGGGGTTCTCCTTTGCTTTTTGTAATAAAAAAGCCGATAAACACGGCGGTTGCTGTGCTTTCGGCTCTTGGCTCTTTGTGGATATTTAATTAAATGATACCTTGACTAATTTTCTAATTGCGGTCAAGTTTAACTGATTGATTTGATACGCTTATTTTTTGATTTGCCAATTCGCTTGCTAACGTTTTGGCTTTTTTTATTGTTTCAGATAGTTCAAACAATTTCTCTTCCATTTCTTCAATGCCATTTATTTCTAGGTTTAGGGTTATTTCGCTCATTGCGGTCTCCTTTCGCCTAATTAGGCTCTTCAAAAAACAGTTGCCAATCGAAACCTAAAATTTCGGCTATTGCTTTTTCTGTGCGAACTTTGCTTGGTGGGCAACGTTTACCCATTTCAATGCCGCTGTACTGTTCTTGGGCTATGATTAACAATAAAATGCTTGAAATTCCAAACGACCATTTTGCGAAAGCGGATGAAGCTGCAAACTTTATCGGCGAAGCCTACCGTATTATTTACAAACACGTTAAAGATGTCAATGGCGACCCCTGTAGCAATCAGTAAATGCTTGGACAACCGCTGGCAGGAGTTTTTGCTGTTCAGCGGTTGCTTTTTCTTCGTTGCAAGCGTTGTTTATAAAGTTTGCTAGATTATTAAGGATTTCGTAGCGTTTTTGTTCTAATTTTATTGCCTGTTGTTCGTTCATGGGGTTCTCCTTTTGGGTGTCGCCCTGTTCGTGCAGGGCAGTTTTTTGTTTAATTGGTGGTTTCATGCGATTTTTACGCCATACTATCGGCGAAAACACCGATAACACTCAATAAATGCTTTTACAATCGCCGACAGAAGTTTTTTTGCCTGGCGGTTTGCGGTTGCAGATTTTTTTATTTTCTTTTTGGTTTTTTGGTTGTTAATTTGGTGCGGTTAGCTTGTTTTGGGGGATTAAACTTAAGTCCATATTCTTTTAACTCTTTTTCAAACTCTTCGTCTGTCAATTTGGGAGGACGTTTCCCTGCACAGGCTATAACTTCTTCATATATTTTCATGCTTTTTACACTTCATTGCGACTTGTTGCTCAAGATCTGCTATATCCGATTGAATTATTTGCAAAATTTCTTCGTGTGAAAGCCCTTGATATACCGCCATGTCAAGAATATCGTGATTAGCAATAATATTTGGGTGTAATTTACGGTATATTTGAGAAAATTCTCCGTCTTTAGCGTATATTAACTCCATTATTTCGATTTCCGATTCTTTCCGTTTTTCCCTGTGTTTTTTTATAATATCCCAAATTTCATCATCCGACATACCTTTTTTATATTCCTCAGTATGTATTACAAATTTTTCGTAGATAATAAGGTCATCTGGTAGCAATATATCACGTATAGTTAATTCGGGCGGACGCATTCCGCCACAAAGAGTAAGGTATTTTCCTGTTACTGGATTTATTAAATAATTTGTCACAGGTTCTATTAAATAACCAGTTGTCGAATCTATCAAATATTCTGGTGCTGAATCTGTTAAATTATTTTGTTTTACAGAGGTCATATTTTTTTGCTTTCTTTTCATAGCTTTTGCTCCTTATTATCTAGGAATATACGTTGATTCAAAAGTAAATCCATAGCGTTGTTGCCACGTAGGATTTCGCAAAATATTTTGAATATCTCTCACGTGCCGTTCTGCTACTTGCCTATCAATAAAATCTTTGATTTGAGTCGGCGACAAATTTCCGAATTGACTAGCTGTCATATTTGGCAATTTATTATTTGCAATATCGTTTCTGACATCACGCCTATAACCGCCAGTCCTATAATGCTCTGTTGGCAAGTGCATTTGAGCCGCCAATTTTTGGGAGTTTTCCCTGTTCCAATTTTCATTAAAAGTCATAACGTCCTTTTGCCCAATTTGGCTGACAATAGTAGAAGTTTTGGGCAAAGTAAGCCCATTTCCTAAAATGTCGGCACGGCTTGGAGCAGTCGGCAAATCGGTTGGATGGTTGTGCAGTAAATTTTTGCCTTGCAACTGTTGCATAAACTCTGGCGTAAATATTACCTCGGTTCGGTCGCCGTCCAATTTGGCAAGCACACGCCCTCTGTCGTTCAAAATGAGTGCGGATTCAAAATCTTGTGCGGCAATTTTACGCTGAACTTTGGTCAAAGCCCTCAAATTGGCTTGGTTGACAATATTGGGACGGTTGCCAATACCACTAACGCCCTTTCCCATTACTTGCCACCTTTCCAAGCATAACACGGAATAACTTCAAAGTCAAACATTTTTTTCAAAATGTTTGCTTTACGTTTTTCTGCCTTTATAAAAATTTTGGACGGCGTTAATAACTCCAAAATTTGCTGAATATCCGCCATTTCTTGTTGCATATCGATATTTTTGCCAGCCACCGATAGTGCCACCACCGAATTTTTGGGGATTCCTGCGAATGTCCACGGTTCAATTTGTCCCTCCGCCCACGATAGTGAGGGAATCACGTTTACGCCGCACTCTTGCCAGTATCTGCCGCACCATTGGCGGCGATAGACGTTGTACATTTGCAAGGCTTTTGGCATATCGGTATACATTGAAAAATCGGGAGTTACAACTGCTTTTGCCTTGCGAAATAGCGAAATATAGCGACTTGGGTCTTCCCAAACGGTGCTAATTTTGTAATCGTCATTGAACAAGTGAATCGCCGTATTTACAAGGTTTTTTGTGCTTTTGCGTTCGTGAAAACTCATCCAGTTTATGCCGCCTTGCCTGTCGGCAGACAGGTTAAAATCACTAAAATTTGCGGTTTGTGGCAATAAATGTGGAATGCCCCACTCATTTTCACTTGGAAACACGGCGATTCCAAAGTTTTCGAGGGCTTTCTGTTTGATTTGCATTTAATTTTAACCCCCAACCTGCACTTGTGCATCAAATGCAATATTGCCGATGTTCGTGTGAACGGTTGATTTTACCTGTATCATGGGTTTCTCCTTTTCTATGAATCCGCTACGTAAAACATTTCCAAATCCATTGTGTGATAATTATTGCGGAAGGTGTGTTTTGCCCTTGTTGCCCAAAAGTTGCCCACTAGTTCGATGCTGTCTATCTTTAATTTTACACCGTTTCCTGCGTATACGCCGATGTGTCCTAGGGCGGTTATTGAGATTGTTTCGGTTGGAACGTTGAAAAATGCTAGTTTTTTCTCTGCTAAATCCATTATTTCGGCATCGGTTTTTTCTTTATCCACTTCAAACAGGAAATTTAGCTGTCCCCAACGTTCAATGCTGGCGGAATCTTTGGCAAGCCATGTGTCAAACATACCCAAATCCTCATTAGGGCGATACGCACGAACGTGATTATAACTGCGTTCTGCTATGGTGCTGTTGTATTTGTATGTTGTCATGTATTCATAATCGCCCAAAGTTAAGCCACTGTGCAGTTCGGAAAGTTCGGTAAAAACCAGCGTTCCAAATTCGTCTCTAATTAGATATTGCTTGCGTTCTTCCACATTTGCGAGGTTTATTGCGTGTTCGATCATTGCGAACATTGTGTAATTGTTTGCGTAATCAAACGGCGTTAAAATGGCACTTGCGGCGGTTTTTACGCTGTGCGAAATGTTCGCTTTTCGGCTTGCCACGTCCGAGAAAATGTCGCTGGCGGTCATTTCTTCCGTGTAGAGAATATCCTTGGATTTTAGCCAAAAAATGCTGTCTTGGGCGGTTACTTTGAAGATGTGTTCTTGCGTTATTTCAACGTTGGTTACATATCCCATAAAAACGCCCTCGCCGTCAACGGTTAGGGTTACGGCGTGTCCGTGCTTTTCGTCCTGCCCTTGGCGAGCCATGCGGAGAAAATTTAGGTCGGTGGCATTTCGTTTGTTTAATAGGAATAGTTCCAGTTTGCCAGCCGCACCTGTCATTAGTTCGGTTGTGTAGGTGGCTTCTGTTATGATTTTTGTGATGTCGTATTGCTTTCCTGTGTCAACGTTTTGCAGAATGCAGATTATTTCATAATCTCGATATTTTAGTTTTTCCATTTTTGTACCTCGTTACCGCCAACTATCTGGAATAATTAGCTGTTGCCCTGGACGTATATCGTTTGGATTTTCTCCGATAATTGCTCTGTTTTCGGGAATTGCGAACAATTCACGCCAAGACGTTCCTGGCTGACCATGTTTCTTTGTAATAGCCCACAAACTTTCCCCTCGAACTACTTCGTGCAGCTCGTGAACGCTTTGCACCTCGTAAACTGGCGGCGGTTTTGGACGTTCGTCAATGCGTTTCGGCTCGGATTCGTAAAAGCCGTTTTCTTCTAAATAAATTTCCTCTTCGCTTTCGTCTTCTCGATATTCGATTAAATCTAGCGTATAATAAATTTCGTTTTCCGCTCCTGCTCTGCCCTCGTTGGTATCGAAATTATTGCATAGCACTAGCAAGTTCAAGCCGTGGTATGTGGTTTCTGTCGTGTCGTGATTTACCACAATTAGCCTAGCTGGCTCTTTTTCGGCTCGCCAATCGTTCAGCCATTCGAGATATTCGCCGCTAGTTTTTGGTGCTCGTTCTGCCCAAAATAGGCTTGTAAAGTTGATTCGCTGTAAGTTTGGCGTGTTTGGCAATACAATTTCTCCAGTTTTTAATACGTGGTGTGTTATGTTATCCGTTTGGCGTGAAATGTTGATTTCTTGCGGATTTGTGGGAAAAATTAGTTGGTTGCCCTTGTATTCTATGTTGATTTCTATGAATTTTTCAAGACTTGCCCGCTCGGCAGGTTGGCTGTTTTGTGCATTTTGTGCGGTTTGTATTGCTTGTGTTACTGCGTGGGCTAATATTTCTGTTTTTATGCCTAATAGTGCCATTTTGTACTCCTTTCTAGCGAAGTTACTATATTATCCTAAAAATCGTGAAAAAAATTTTTTGTTTTTCATTGACATGACCTCCTGTATTTGTTATACTATATTTAATCTTGATAGCAACATCACAAATATTGGTATTAAAAGCGGCTCAATAAGCGGCTTCACTAGAGCAAATGCTTTTATTAAGAGTTGTGTAACCTTGTCCAGGGGCTTACTCGGCTCTTTTTCTTTATGCTCCGCAACTTCAGAAGTTGCGGAGTTGCTACTAGTTTCTGTAAATGTAACAAAGGTAAGTTTTATCCCAAAAAATTCAAATGCAAACGCCAAAAATGATTTTTTAGCTTTATTATCTTTAGTTTTCCTCTTTTCCATATCAAAATTCCTTTCATTAAAGATATGGCGGAGCCTGCCTGTCGCCTGCCTGACCTGTCCGCCGACAGGCGGGCGGCAGTCAGGGCAGACAGGCGGTCGAACGCTCCGCCCTGTGTTCCTATTGCAAAACCCTAAAAAGACTGCGAAACTGATTAAGTTCGGCGGTTTGTTTAATGCGGTCGTCCAGCTTGGCTTGCAGGACGGCTGTTCCCTTGGCTTTTTGGGCGTTGCCGCCGTAACTTATTTTTGCTCCGCCCAACGATATACTAGAAATGCTGTTTTCAGCGGTTTGGTCGCCACCGTTATCATTTCCGATATTGGGGTTGGCAAAAGCCCATAAATCGGCGGTTATCTGTATCAACGTAAAATATAATTCCTGTGGCAAAACGTTGCGGTTGATGTAGTTCAAAATGCGTTGCAAAGCCATTTGTAAGTATATTTTCAAGATTGCATCGTTTGCATTATCAGACATATTTAGTAGGGTTTTCAGTGTTTCTAATTGTTCTTCGATGGTCATTTCTTTTTGCTGACTTTTTCGCCAACTTTTTCCTCAATTTCGGCTGTTTCAACAGGTTTATCGGCTACTTCAACAGGTTTATCGGCTGTTTCAACAGGTTTGTCAGCTTTTTCGTTGTTTGCAACTTTTTCCTGCCCGTCCGGCAGGCGGGCCGAGAAACCGTTAATTGCCGCCGTTAAAGTTTGTAAATCAGTTGATATTCCGCCAAAATCGGCACTTACTGGCATTGGTGCAACATTTGTCGAAACAGGCAAAAAACCACTCAATGAGGAAAAACTTGTTCCATCGTTTTCCGCCCAAAAAATTGTTTCGGGCATAACGGCTGTAGCACCGTGTTTGTACGCAAATTTCAAAATATACGCATAACTAAATGGATCTTGTGCTATTTGGAAAGGTAGCGTAACTACAGGCATTGCTACCGCTCCGTTTGCCATTGCCATAATTCCCACGTTGTCGGGCAAGTAGATTGACGGATAAACACGAGTGCTGCCGTATTGCGTGTAATCTTCGGCGGCTGTTTGGGCGGCGGCGTTGCGTGTATCTATGTTCAAAAACCGCCTAAAACGAGTATATTCCAAATCGGACATTATAACGGTTATCATTGAGCGGTCGATTCCGTGGAAAAATTCATTTTTCAAAGTTGTCAACTTCAAAATTAGCGTTTCAAGACGATTTACAGGGTCGAGGTCGCTTGGAATGTTGACTTGCGTTCCTGCATCTCGTGCCACGGTAAAAAAGGCATTTTCGGTGGTTCGAGCCATTTCGCTCTCATAATTTGTGTTCCGATTGTTGATAACGTTTTCAAGGTCGGATAAAAGGCGGTCGAATGCTTCGTATTCTTCGGGTATTTCTAGCGGCTCGCCAAGGCGGACAAGTACAGGCTTTTTGCGAAGTGCGTTACCTTTGCCAGCCGCGCGTGCCGTGCCGTATGGTTGCGACAGTGCATTTGCAAAACGTGCCGCTTCGACCGTTCCGCTGTTCATATCGCCCGAAAGTTGCTGATTGCGGAATACTTGCGAGATTGTTCTGCGTTGAAAATTTTCCAAAACTCTATTGTAAGCCTCTGGTAAAAGGCTGTTTACCCCTGTATTTAGGTCGGTTATGTTTAGCGAGGGGATTCTGCTGGTTGGTGTTTGTGTATTTGACATTATGTCAACTCCTTTTTTGTGTTAAATTGTGGGTGCGTTAAAAAAATACTCGTGAGATTAATTCGCCGCTTGTTGAGGGTTTATTGGGCTGAGTGGTTTCGGGTTGCGTTTGCTTTAATTTGGCGTTTAAGCCCTCTTTTACGCCCTCTGCGACTAGTTTGTTAAGTTCGCCTTTTGGGATAAAATCGTACGTTGCGAACAGTAAGGCACGTTCTCGGATTTCGTCTGGCGACTGTTTGAAGTAATCGAGATTGTGGTTGAACAGTTCGGCTGGGATTTTGCTTTCTGTGAGAATTTCGTTGATTTCGGCGGTTAATTCTCGGATTTCGCCCTCTCTTGAAATGCGTTCTTCAAGTTCTTCGGTCATTCTTTGGTAAAATGCCGCACGTTCTTTGTCGTCCATCAGCTTGTCGCGTTCAGCTTTGGTTAGGTTTGCGGCGTTTATTTGTTTTTGGCGTTGTTGCTCTTTTTGCGTGGCGGTTCGCATGGCGTTAGTTTTTTCTTTGTCGAGAATTTTCAAATATTCCTTTTTCAAGGTTGGGTTGCTATTTAGCAACTCTTCGAGGGTTTGCGGTGGCAGTGCTTGCTCCGATTGCACGTCTGCTGTCGGCTCACTTTGTGTATCTGCTATCTCGTTTGGTTGCTTGATTTCAGACGTTTCTTGTGTTGCCTGCCCGTCCGGCAGGCGGGCTTGATTTTGTTCGTTCATGGTAATATCTCCTTTTTTCCGCTGTGGTATTCTACCCACAACGGTTGATTATTTCCCTTGAAGTATTCTACCTTCAACGGTTGTTAGTTTTGGCTTTTTCTAATTTCCAACCTGTCTGCCCTGACTGCCGCCCGCCCCTGCCCGTCGGCAGGCGGGTGTCGGCGGACAGGTCAGGCAGGCGACAGGCAGGCCAAAAGCAAAAAGCCGAAAGACCGTATTTTATACGATTCTTCGGCTCTTGGCTCTAGGTTGGATATTTGGTTGTTTTGATTATTTGGTTATTTTGATTGCTTTTTAATTATGTACAGATTATAGCACAAAAATATTTTGTTTGCAAGTGGGAAAAACAAAAAAATTTTTGAAATTTTAGGGGATTTTTTTGAAATTTGCCCAAAACCGCCGAAAATATGCTATAATAAAGTAAATATACCGCTTGCAAAAGAACCATAGACAAGTGAGAGCCATCGAGCCGTATAAAATAGCAAAACTGGGTTGTTATTGCCTTATTTTGCTACTTATATTGGCTTTTATTTTTTGCCTGCCTGTCGCCTGCCCCCGCCTGCCGGCGGGCAGGTGTCGGCAGTCAGGGCAGACAGGGATTTTTATGTGTGGAGGGAATCTTATGAGGGAAAAATTAAATTTCATTCAATGTCCAAAATGCAAGTGCAAGACAAAAGTTGCGTATAATTTGAATACCGTTTTGAAAGATTTTCCGCTGTATTGCACCCATTGCAAGCGGTCGAGCGTTATAAATTTTCCACAAATGGAAATGGTGCGCAAAAACGTTTCCAACGCACCACATCTGTCCGCTCCTGCCCATCTGGCAGGCGGGCAACAAGCGGCTGAATATATCGCCAAAATAAGGACAAAACTGAAGTTAAGCCAGCGGCAGTTGGCAAAATTAGTGGGCGTTGCCCACACAACAATCAGCCGCATTGAACGAAAGCTAACCACTCCGAAAGCAAGCACTTTAGCAAAGATTGCGTCCATTTTTTAGAGTAGATTTTTTACCATTGTTTGACTGTTTTTTGGCATTCTTCGCAAAAATTTTTGCCGTCTTCTTTGTGATTGATTTTGAAATAATTACACCTGCCTAACCTGTCTACCAACGGCAGACAGATTAAATGTTGGTAACTCCATTTTGTTCACTCCTTTTTGATATGAGGTTTGTCAAGTTTTGGTAAAATTTAGCAAAACTTGACAACCGCTCCTGCCGATTCTTATTTTTATGTTTAGGCAAACAACTCTGAAATGGGAAATACTTTATTTAGCCTTTCCTCGTATTCCTCAACCGTTTCGTAATAGGACAATCGTTCGCCGTTTTTGCCCTTCCAATCGTAACAATTATGGTCATATTTTGTGGGTACGTTGGGTACATAGTCTGGGTGTCCCTCGTAGAAATTGGAAGTACAACAGCCATCCATGTAATAAACGCAATTCATGCACCATTTGCAATCGGCTAAAAGTTGGAAATTTTCGTTAATATTTCCTTCAATTTGCCATTTTTCCTTGCGTTCTTTTAATGAGTGGTATAAAAGTTTTTCTTTGTCGATTGTTTCGCCGTATCCGTTTATTAGTTTTACCCAAAATGCACCGTTATCCCAGTATACAATTCCTCTGTGGGCTGAAAGTCTTATTTCGTCTTTTATCCGCTCCATGTGATATGTTGAATCTTCGGCATCATATATTTCTTTTATTTCTTTAAGTTCATTTATTGTATCGGCATGGTTCATATTTTGTATAATGTCGCCGTTTTTTATTATTTTTCCCTGCGAATCGTGTAACCCTGTTTCTTGCTGTGTTTTTAACATTTTTTTGCTCCTTTCTTATGCAGCTTTACAGGCAAGTTTACCAACAAATTTGTTGATAAAATAAATTTGCCCTTGTCCTGTAATTTTCATGGTTTTTGTGGTTATAACTGTGCCGTCGGCGTTTATGCGACTTCCCAATTTGATTTCCATAAGACCCAGTTCCATTGATTTTTGGGTTGGGCTGTTGTAATCGCTACCTTTACGGCTGATTAAGTAGCCATGCACTCGCAACCATTCAAATAGGCGGTTTTGCCCCATATTTTCAACGCCGTTTTGCTTTAGAATTTTCGCCATTTCGCCAATTAGGATTGATGTATCGCTTGCCGCCACGCTGTCTGCAAACAGGGCTTTTGGTTGCATTTCTTCAACTTTTTCCTGCAATTCTTGACGTTTTTGGCGTTCGGTTTTAAGGTCGGTTGCTAAGCGAATTATTGTATCGGGGTCTGCTAAAACTTCTTCTATTTTGCTTGGCGTTAGGTAGCCGCCGTGCTTGCGGATTTGGGGCAGGACCTCCGAAGTTACCCACCGTTTGAAGTCTTTTGCTTTTGATAGTTTGCTTGACATTATTAGCGAATATAATCCGCTTTCGTTCATAATTGGGGTGTTCTGCATTCTACCGATGGAGTCCTGAATTGGGACTTCATCTCTATCCTCCATATCTACGTGATCTAATATAGCTTTTGTGGGTCTTTCATACCCCAAAATCTCTGCCACGTCTTTTCCTACAAACCACGGCTCGCCGTTGATTTCTACCGTGCGTATTTTGCCAAAATTGGCATTTTCATAGGTTGTTAAATTATTCATGTTCAGTCTCCTTTTCTGTCAGCAAGTGTTTGACAAGCTGCTCCAAAGTTTTAATGCGTGCATCGACTGTTGTGCTGGATTCTTCATCTTTGCCAGGCACATTTACAAATGAGTAGGTAGTAGGAGTAACGTGTGCTACTGGCAACCGTCCGTTTTTTATAGTGTCGCAAATCGCTCCCCTAAACCATTCCGCCTGGCCCACTCCATTGTCGGATAAAAAAGTTTTTAATTCACTCAACAATTCTTTTTCAATGTGAAATTTAATTTGAGTGTATTTTTTGCTAGATAATTCGTGTTCTCTTGCATAATTTCTCGTTTTTGCTGCGGATTCTTCGATTGCAAGCTGCTCTGCGTTTAATGTGGCTTTGCCTGTTATTGTTTCGTACATTTTAGCTATATTTTTGTAGTGTTTTTGGTAGTCGGAGGGTCTTTTTTGTAAAGCGATTGAAAGCCCTTCAAAGTTTACCAGCACCATATCGGGAAAAGTTTGTGTATAATAACCTCTTGCATCAATCCGCACTTTGCGGCGATTGTTGGTTTTGCGTAATGGATAGTTAAAATGATGATTTTCCATGTTAAGTGCCAAAACCAAATCTCTTTGCACAAACCATGGTTCTCCGTCAATTATCACATATCTGATATTTTTACCTTGCGTTAATGTATATATTTTGGGACGATATGTGATTTGGGTCTTTTGTTGTTCTAATAGGCTTTGCAAGCCTTTTTCAAATTCTAAATCTATTGCATTTGTCATTTCGCATTCTCCTGTTTCTGGCGGTTTATCTAAACAATCTGCTATAAAGTTGCAAATTAGCTTATTTACCGTTATTTTGTTATCAGCTGCATATTGCTTTATTAGCTGTTCCTGTGCTTTGGGTATGTAGGTAACAACCCTGTAATAAGTTTTTTCAGCGTACTTTTGGTTCGCCTTTATTCTTGCTTTGCTGTTTTTTGCCATTTTGTTTCCTCCTTAGTTTGTTTTATCGTTGTTTCCACTAACCAAATCGCACATCTTGTCAATTTCGCTTGGTGTACACCTTAGCAGTGATTTAAGACTGTTTATTTTGTCATCTTGAATCAGAGCGTGCAGTTTGTACATTTCGTTTGCCGAGAATATTGTAAATTCGTTGAGAAAGTCTAAATTGTAGCCCATTGCATCGAAAACCATAGCTCTTATTTGTCTTATTAGCATGTCAAGGTCGAAAAATTTTTGTTTATATTCATACAGTTCTGCTATAAGTTGTGCATTTTCTTTTAATAATTCATGTTTTGTCATATTTTCGACTGCTTTGGAGGATTTTTCATCGCATTAGCAATATCCGTGTAAGCAACAAGCCGAACATAAAGCTGAATAGGAGTATTATTTCTCTGGCGGCGTTGCCACTGGATGGTTCGCAAATTATTGAAATTATTGTTATTATCGTTACTAATACAAGAATTACGTAAGTTAGCCTGTTTAGTGGGTCTTTTGGCGGTTTTGGCTGCTTGTTAGTGGTTATCTGCATATTAGTGTTTATTTGTATTTTCATTTTTTATGCTCCTTTACAGGGATTATAGCGTTTAATGCCCATTTAATGAACAGCACTAGATATTTAATTAGTGCTATAGGCAAAACAAACGCCCATGAACTTAAAACTAGGGCAAGCAACATTTTGTCATCTTCATTTTCGGTTAGCCCTATTGCAATCATGTTAAATAACTGTATTGCAACTATTGTTGCGATTATGGTTGGTATCATGGGGTTTTCTCCTTTCGACTTTCTAGCCATTCTCTATATTTTTTTAATTTTTCTGGTTCGCTCCCTTTTTTCCAAAATTTGTACCATTCGCATAGCCTGTTAAATTCTTCTGCTGCATACTGAAAACTTCTTTACAAAAATCGGTGTTATACCCCAACGCATCGAGCGTGTAATCGCATACTTCCCTTAGCTGCAATTTTATATCATAGTATTCGTTTCGCAAATGCTTACATTCTCGCTTTAGGTAGTTTATTTCTGTTCCCAAATCGAAATCGTGAAGTTCATTTTTTGCCATTTTACGTTGCAACTCTTTTTGCCCGTCTGCCTGGCGGGCAGGTTGCTTACGTTTTGTTGATTTTTCGTTATCATTCTTTTTGTCCTTTCTAAATTCGTGGTATTTATTTTATTTATTGCCTATCTTGGCAAGTTTTACTGCAATATCCGCGTCGTCTGCCGCCGCAACGTGGATTTTTACAAGCAGCAAATTCAATTTTAATAAGTCCGTCAAGAATCGGCTTTTGCGGAATTTCATTGTACAAAGCGGTAGTTTTAAGTGATGCAGTTTCGATTGCTTGTTCAAAAGGTTCTTCGTGGGGCAAAATGCTTGTTTCAGTTGGCTTTGATTTAGGATAATTTATCAAGTTTGTTAAATCTACTGGCAAGGATTTAGACTGTTTTGCTAGCTTTTTGCGTTTATGTTTATTATGTCTGTGTTTTTTTGGCATTTCTAGTCCCCCGCTTTCTGTTTTAGGCTTGCCCAGTCATTGCAAGCGGATTTTTCGTTAAGTGCATCGATAGCGTTAAACTTTTTGTGCAGTTTGCAGAAGTTTGCCCAGTATCTGTATTCGTATTCGTAATGCTTGCAATTATCGCAACAATGGTGCTTTTCTTCTGGAATATATGGTTCTTTACTCATGTTAATACCTCTATTAGTTCTATTTGCCCTGTAATCGGCAGGAATTTTTTTGTTTTCCAGTTGTTGCCTGCCTGTCGGCAGACAGGCGAATGTGATGTTACCTACTGTAGTGCGAATGTTGCCGTATTTGCTGCTTTTGTTGCTAATCCAACTCATAATACCTCCTATAAATTTAACGCTTCAAAGAAGTCAGCTTCTTTTCGCTTAGATTGTGCTATTCTGTAGCTTGGGATATTTAGCTTTATTGTTGAACACATCTCGGAAATTCGGTTGTATATGCGTTCGTCATCGTCGATTAGATTGGTTTTTTGGTCGATAGTTTTTAGGTTGTTACGCAATTTTGCATCGACTAGGTTTGTGGTTATAATAAGCGGCTTTTTTGCACGATAGCGTGTATCAATTAGGCTTAAAATTTGCGAATATGCGTATGCGTTTTTGCTTTCTGTGCCTAGTTCGTCAATCACTAGCAAATCGGCGTGTTTTGCGTATT
>WRKG01000282.1 GCA_009778185.1 Bacillota bacterium | reverse complement strand
TGCTAAAACCTTGGGGCTAAAACCTTGGGGCTAAAACCTTGGGGCTAAAACCTTGGGGCTAAAACCTTGGGGCGCTGCCCCAAACCCCGCAAGGGACTTCGCCCCTTGACCCCATAACTTTTGTTTTGTATGGGTTTATATAATGAAAAGGCAAAAGGATTGAAATTTCAATCTTTTTGCCTTTTTACATTCAAATATTTTAATTCGTAGGGGCGACCGTCTCGGTCGCCAGTCTTCTGTTGTCAGCAATCGTAAATTATTGCAAAATTTCGAAATATTGCGGATTCGGAATACACGGGCAGGCGGGTCCGCCCGTTTTTCTACAACAGCCTATTTTTAAGTTGTTCGAATAATACCCGCCCCAACAATAACCAACCCAAAAATGCGGGTCTGGGTACGCGTACCCAGCGGGGTTTGGGGCAGAGCCCCAAGGTCCTAACGCTCCGAATTGCGAATGTACCGCCCTAATAATTTGTGGTAGCCAGCCCATGGAGTTCCTGATTTATTGCTGTTTATGGTGTCTTCGTATACTTTGGCTTTTGCATCTAGGTTGTCGGCGGAATGTAGAATGTGGGCTTCTAGTGTCATTGGTAGCTTTGGCGAGCCAAACTCGTATTCTCCGTGATGTGCCAAAATTGCGTGCTGTAACAAACTTTTTAAGGTATGCGGAAAATTGGGGATTTTCGCACTTTCGATGGCTACTAATTCTGCTCCCATGTAAATATGCCCTAACATTTGCCCATCGTCTGTGTATTCGTTGCTTGGCATTGCCGATAATTCAAATACTTTTGCAATATCGTGCAAAATTGCCGCCGCTATTAAAATATCGTGGTCAACATCTTTGTAGCGTTTTCCTAAAAAATCGCAAATTTCTACTACTGCTATTGTATGCTCTAATAAGCCGCCCATGTAGTTGTGGTGCATTTGCTTTGCCGCCGAATGCGTTTTTATTGCTACCGATATTGTCGGATGCTCCGTTATTATGTTTTTTAACATTTGCTTTAGCTGCGGTTGCTCAATTTCAGCTATGAAATTGAGCAATTTTTTGTATAACTCGTCAACATCTTTTTCGGTGCGTGGAATAAGCTCGCCTAAATCGTACTCGTTTTCTAAACTTTTGCGTAGACGGCTTATTTTTATTTGTGGCTCGTTGTTGAAAATTAACGCTGTGCCGTCAACTTTAATTACATCGTTTTCTTCAAATGAGCCTATGTCGTTGTGCAAATCCCAAACTTTTGCGTCTACTATTGCGGTTCTATCCTGTAATTTCAAGGAGAAATATGCGTTGCCACTTTTGGATTTTAACGTTTGTTTTTGCTTGCACAAATAATGCTCCATGATTCTGTCGTTTTCTCGTATATCTTTCAGATATTTCATGTAAATTTACCTGCAAAACTTTTTAACATTTCGAAAATGTTTTGCATCCTTTCGTCAATATGCTATTGTAAAATTTATTCTTATCTGTTACTATAATATTATATTTGCAAATTGTCAATAGCGAAAACGAAAGGATTTTGTAATGGAGAAGAAAAATATTCTTGTGCTGTTTGGCGGAGTTTCGCCAGAGCATGACATTTCGATAGTTTCGGCAAACACGATAATTAAAAATTTGTCGGTCAAAAAATATAAAGTAGTTCCTGTTTACATAACAAAAACTGGGCAATGGTTGCTATACGATGCACCTATCTCCGAGTTAAGTAACATTGACTGGGATAAATTTGGCACAACCGCAATTTTAAGCCCCGATAGGTCAACCAAAGGATTGTTGAGAATAGTCGGCGAAAAAGTGCGAACAATTCCAATAGATATAGTTTTTCCTGTTATACACGGCGAAACTGGCGAAGACGGCGTTATACAAGGCTTGTGCAGATTAGCTGGTTTGCCCTTTGTTGGTTGCGATGTCGCAACTTCCGCAATTTGCTTGGATAAATCCTTGACAAAAATTGTCGCAAAACAAACAGGTTTGCCCCAGGCAAAATATCTCGCTTTTAGCAACCACGATTTGTATGAGCTTGATGAAAATGACGAAAATAGTGAAAATGGCGAAAATGGCGAAAATGACGAAAAAGCTGAAAAAAGTCAAGATGCCAAAATCAACGAAATTGCAAAAAAAATTAGATACAGCTTAGGTTATCCGTGTTTTGTAAAGCCAGCCAGCGCGGGATCTTCCGTTGGGATAAGCAAAGCAACCAACAAAAAAGAGTTGATTAAAGCGTTAAATTTTGCTTCGGCGTTTTCCAATAAAGTTGTTGTAGAACAAGCTGTAAAGGCTCGTGAACTGGAATGTGGCGTTATTGGTTATGGCAACGATATTAAAGTTTCGGTGGTTGGCGAAATTGTCCCAGCTGCGGATTTTTACGATTACGATGCAAAATATAATAATCCGAACTCGCAAACGGTTGTACCTGCGGATATTCCCAAGGATATTGCCGAAAAAATTCAGCAAATGGCAAAAGATATTTTTATTGCGGTTGACGGTCGTGGTTTGGCGCGTGTCGATTTCTTTTGGGACGGCAGTAAAATCTTGTTCAACGAAATTAACACCGTTCCAGGATTTACTTCGATAAGTATGTTTGCGATGGTTTGGGCGGCAAGCGGACTTTCGTTGCCAAATTTGCTCGATACATTGATAGAAATATCCGAACAAATATAAATTTATCAAAGGATAAAATAATGGATAATAGACCGATAGGAATATTCGACTCTGGTTTGGGCGGATTAACCGCTGTAAACGCACTAAAATCACTTTTGCCAACCGAAAATTTTGTATACGTGGGAGATACCGCGCGCGTTCCATACGGCGGAAAAGATGTTGACACTTTGCGGCTTTACAGCGACCAAATAATCACATTTTTGCAAAATGAGCATAATGTCAAGCTAATAATTGTCGCTTGCGGCACGATAAGCACAAATGTAATGGATTATTTGCAGGCAAAATTTAGCGTTCCAATAATTGACGTTGTGCAGCCAGGAATCGCCGCCTGTTTGCAGTTTTGCGAACGCAACAATAAGCACAAAGTTGGCGTAATTGCAACAACCGCAACCGTAAAAAGTGGCTTTTTTCAGCGAGCCTTAGAAAAAAATTTAGATTTGCAAATTTTGGCTTGTCCGCTGTTTGTGCCGATTATCGAAGCAGGGCTTGCAAATACGATAATATCGGCAAAAATTGCGGAAGAATATTTGTACAACTGGGCAAAATCCGCCGAAAACCCCGATTTATATAATTTAATAGATGTTCTAATTTTTGGCTGTACACATTATCCCTTGCTAAATGAGCAAATACAGCGAATTTTGCCAAATGTCCACCTAATAGATATGGCACAATCGGCACTTTTAGCAACTAATCAATATTTATCGGTTCACAAAATGTACAGCGAAAAAAAACTTCCCAGTAAATTTTACGTCAGCGGAGATGTTGACAAATTTAACCAACAAGCTAGCAAAATAACTGGGTTGGAGATTTTGGCGGAAAAATTGCATTTGTAAAATGTTGCTACATAAAGAAAGGAAATCACATGAAAAAAATATTTTTTTTGGCTGTTTTGCTAGCATTTTTCAGCAGTTGCGGAGCAGACGAACAGGACAACACAGCCTATATTTTGTACACGCAAGCCGCCGAAACCTTTCGGCAGGTGGATTCCATTTTAATGGATTCTTCCATGCTATCCAGGATAAGAGTAATCGGCGGCGATTTGGACGGCGAACAGTTGGAATTATTGGCGATTAGCAATGTCGCACAAATTATAAATAGTCCAACCGATGTACATATGCGAATCGAGTTAAACACAATATTAGACGGCTTTTCGATACCAATGACTTCATATTTTCGTAATGGCGTATATTATGTTGACATAAGAGGAGAACAATTTAGAGTGCCTCTTTCGCTGGACGAGGTTTTGGAACAAACCAACGCAAGCCTTTTGGAGTTTCCTCAAAGTGCAATAATTAGTCAAATTGCCCGAGAATCAGCCAACGGAGCGGAACTTTCGTTTACATTAAACGGTTCGCAGCTAACTAATCTTGTCGAAACGGTTGCCGACGGCATTCTTGCACTGTTCGGCGGCACTATAGAAACAGCCAACCTTTCGCCAAACAACATCGAAGCCACAATTAGAATAGACGAAAATCAAATTCCCATTTATACGTCAACCGCAATGACAATGACAATAACGCACGGCGATACAACTTTTTTGGTGGACATAACAACTTTCGTTGAAATATTGCAAATCGGAGATGTTGAAATTGAATTTCCCGACAATTTGAATGAATTTCAGTTGTTGGATGATTTGACGTTGGCAGACACAATTTAGGGCGAAAAAATGCCGAATTGTTTTGTATTTGGCGGATAATTTCAAGATAGGTTGATTTTGGGAAAATTGCGGTTTTGGGAAAATTTGCGGTTTTGGGAAAATTGGCAATTTTGGGAAAATTGGCAATTTTGGGAAAACGGGCGGATAATATCCGCCCCTACGTTTGTCGACATTGTAGGGGCGGATATTATCCGCCCGTTGTTTTTTAATCGGCATTTTTTAATCGGCATTTTTTAATCGGCATTTTTAATTGGGGCAATTTTTTCATTAAATTATTTCACCCTAACACAACGAGCCATATAAAACCCAAAATTTACCTGCCGTTTAATTACAATTTCAAAAGGAAATTTGCCCAAAAACCAGTTAATATTATCGTCATTTTCCTCATTTGTGATTGTGCAGGTGCTATATAGCAAAGTTCCGCCAATTTTTACATATTCCGCCGCAATGGTCAGCATTTCTCGTTGTAACTTTGCCAGGCTTTGTATGTCGGTTTCAGTTTTGCTATATTTTATATCTGGGCGCTTGCGAATGGTTGCAAACCCCGAGCAGGGAGCATCTAGCAAAACAAAATCGAACTTTTGCCGCCAATCTTCCTTAAATATTAGAAGGTCGTTTTGTTGGGCTGTTATGCACGTTGTGCCTAATCGCGCCGATGTTTTGGCTATCAATTCCACTTTGTGAGGATATATATCGCAAGCGGTAATATTTCCCTTATTTTGGATTATCCCAGCACAAGCGAACGATTTTCCGCCAGGTGCGGCACATAAATCCAAAATTTGCGGAAAATGCGGCAAATTTTCGCTAGCAGAATTTTTGGCATTTTTGGCATTTTGTGAATTTGGATTTTTTGCCAAGTTTGAAAAGTTTGCAAACTTGTTAAAATCCGCCAAAAGTTCGTGAGATACAGCATTTGCTTCCGAATCCATTACAAAAAAATGTCCCTGCTTAAATTGCGGAATATTGGCAAGTTGCGAGGTTTTTCTGACATTCAAACAAGTTTCGTTGTCAACAATTTCTTCGCAAATTATGCCTTGCTTTTCTAGTGCCAATTTCAAAGTGATTTTGTCGGTTTTTAGCAGGTTTGTGCAGATTGTAACGCTCGGCGGCTTGTGAGTTTCGGCACAAAATTTTTCGGTTTCGGATTTGCCAAATTGTTTGATTAACCGCTCCACAAGCCAAATGGGAAAAGAATATCGCAAACTTAAATAATGGTCAAACGGCAAATTGTCAAAATTAGTCAAATTTTCGTGATTTCGGACGATATTTCGCAATATTCCGTTAATAAACCCTGTCATGCTAGCAAAGCCGTGCATTTTGGCTAAATTGACCGCCTCGTTTACAGCGGCAGAATGCGGAACTTTGCTCATGTACAAAATTTGATATATCGCCGTTCGCAAAATTTCCCGTATAATTGGTTTCATTTGCGTTGATTTTTGGGATTTTTTGGATTTATTCGATTTTTCCGCTTTTTCACTGGTCGGCTTTTGGGAAAATTTTTCGATTATGAAGTCAACCAAAATTAAATTGCGTAAAGTTCCGTTGACAAGTTCGGTAACAAACGCCTTTTTGTGCGATTCCCAATCAGTTTTTTGGCTTAATGTACGGTTTAATGCAATGTTGTTAAATGCACCTTTTTGCGTTATTTCTAGCAAAATAGCTACTGCAACGGCTCTTTCGTTGTTATCTTTGGTATTTTTCATTTTGTTACCTCTTTCGAGGTTGACTTTAATAGATTTACCATTTCTTCAAAAGTGTCAACTATATAATCGGCTTTATGTTCTTCTAATTCTTCGCGGCTGCCGTATCCCCAAGTAACCGCAATTACAGGAATTTCGCTTTCTTTTGCACCGATTATGTCGTATTTTCTGTCGCCGATAATTATGGGCAACCGCTTTTTTTGAGGGTCGTATTTTTCCAAAATATAGTTAATAATCTCGGATTTTCGGCTGCGGCTGCCGTCCAAATTGCTACCGATTATTTCGTCAAAAAAGCCGTCAATTTGCAGATATTTTGCAATATTTATTGCGTTTGTCATTAACTTGGAAGTTGCAACAACCAAAGTAAAACCGCAATTTTTAAGTTCGGTCAACGTTTCTTTTACGTTTGGGTACAAAATATTTTCGTAAATTCCGTTTATTGCAAAATATTCGAGATACGTTTTGTACAGTTTTTCAATTTGCTCGTTGTCCGTAAAGCCGTAAAATTCCCTTAAAGAGGTTCTCATTGGCGGGCCAATAAAGCAGTTGAGTTTAGTTCTGTCGTCAACGATGATTCCTGCGGTTGACAATGTGTGTTGTACACCTTTTGTAATTGATTCGTGCGGATCAATTAACGTGCCGTCCAGGTCAAATAAGATTAGTCTGTTCAAGTTTTTTTAATACCTCCTGTTTAATGTCTGCACTGTGCAACATTAGTGCCAATGCGGATTTTGGATAATCGCTTGTGCTTTCCTGCAAAAAATTTTGGTAAACATCAAGCGGAATGCCGTTGTCAACAACAAATGGCAACAAAGCAATTTTTATAGTAGACATATCGTAAACCGATTTTAGATGATTGACAATAGCCAAAACCGCCAAATGTTCGTGGGTATAATAGCGTTTATTTTTTGGCGGCGGCAAAATTCCATCTCGTACATAATTTTGTATCATAGATTTTGTAAAAAAAATTTCGCCACGAGCAAAAAACGTGATAGTTTGGGAGATTGTAAGGCTTTTATTATATTGATGAATATTTTTTAATAAGTCTTGCATTTTATTTTCTCCTGTGCTACAATGTATTTATGGAGATGTACCGAAGTGGTCATAACGGAAACGACTCGAAATCGTTCGGCCGCGAAAGTGGCTCAAGGGTTCGAATCCCTTCATCTCCGTTTCTTATTATAATATTTATTTGTAAGTTTGTCAAATTGATGTTAATGTGTTATAATCTTATAAATACGAGGAAATACGAAAGGAAAAAAACGTATGTTTGGAAAAAAAGCAGTTATACCCCAAGTTGAAGTACCTGGAACAGTTATCGGAAAAGGCATTACTTTAGAGGCAGCTGTCCTTACGGGCAAGGAATCCGTGCGGATAGACGGCGTTTTTTTGGGCGATGTTAATTTAGACGGTAGCTTAATTTTAGGCGAAACTGGCAGCATTGAAGGCACAGTTAAAGCAAAATATATTATTTTGGCTGGGCTTGTTCGCGGAAATATCGATTGTGATGGCACTTTGCACGTGTCCTCTACAGCCCGCATTAACGGCGATATTAAAACAAATTCTATTATAGTTGACGAGGGCGGACAACTTAACGGTCGTTATCAAGTTGGCGAACTTCCCATGGTTAGTGCCGACAAACAACCGTTATTGTCAACTTCTTCCAGCAAGGGCGACGATAAATCCTATTTAGATAAATCTTTGGAAATAATCGACAAACGTGATCAAGATAACTAAAGGCTCTGATATGCAAAAATCATCCGAAGAACCGCATTATTACGGTGGTCAAGCTGTAATGGAAGGCGTTATGATGCGTGGTAAAAAGTTTTATTCTATGGCTGTCCGCAAGCCAAACGGCGAAATTGCCGTTGTTACTCATTCCATTGCACAAAAAAAGCATCCATTGCTAAAACTGCCCATTATTAGAGGAATTTACGCCTTTGGTAGCTCGCTTTCCATTGGCATGAAAACCCTTACCGAATCGGCAGAAATAGCAACAGACGGCGAACCTGAAGAGGCAACTTCTCGTTTTGAGCAATTTTTGCAAAATAAACTTGGCGATAAATTTAACGATGTGCTTATTCAAGTTAGTGTTGTTTTTGCTATTGCTATCGCCGTTTTGTTGTTTGTTTTGTTGCCTTTGTGGCTTGGCTCGTTCTTGTATAATATTTTTGGCGAAAACCAAAATTTGCTAGGCTTATTTGAAGGATTCGCTAGGTTGACAATATTTTTGCTCTACGTTTTGCTTATATCTCGTTCAAAAGATATAAAACGTGTGTTTCAATATCACGGCGCAGAACACAAAACAATCAATGCTTACGAGCAGAACCGCCAAAACTCCGATTTAGAGGTTGACAACATTCAAGGCTTTTCTAGGCTACACAACAGGTGCGGTACTAGCTTTTTGTTGATTGTTATGATTATCTCTATTTTTGTATTTACGTTTGTGCGTACGCCCGATTTGCCCCTGCGGTTAATTTCGCGGTTGGTGCTTATTCCTGTTGTAGCAGGGCTTTCTTATGAAGTAATTCGTTGGGCTGGCAGAAGCAAAAGCCGCCTGGTAAAGGCAGTAAGTTTTCCTGGGCTTTGCTTGCAACATCTCACAACAAAAGAGCCAGATGCCGAGCAAATGGAAGTTGCCGCTGTTGCACTAAAAACCGTGCTACAAAAAGAACTGGAGCAAATGGAAGAACCCGAAGAAACATCTAGCAAGGAAGAGCGTGAGCAACTTGCTAAATTGTACGAACCACCAAAAAATAATAAAAGCTAATAAATGCGTATTACGCATACTTATCGAGGTAGACTTATGACTATTAAAGAAGCATTACAAATTGCGAAAAATCTTTCTGAAGTACAGGCAGATTTTGAAGGATTGTGGATTTTAGAAAAAATAACAGGCGTTTCTGTTGCTGGCTTGCACCTTGCGGACAGCAATTCGCAACTTGCACCGCAATACGAAGAGCAGTTTTTGAAAATGATTGAACAGCGCAAAAACAACGTTCCGTTGCAATATATTTTGGGCGAATGGGATTTTATGGGCGTTAAAATTAAATGTAGGGAAAATGTGTTAATTCCGCGGCGCGACACCGAAATTTTGGTTGAAGAAACAATAAATTATCTAAAAAATAGCACAGGCGACAAAACTTTGCTAGATTTATGCACAGGAACTGGCTGCATTGGCATTGCACTGGCACGCCATTTTTCGCACATAACTTTTTCGGATATTTCCTCCGATGCAATCGCTCTCGCCAAAGAAAACGCCGAACTCAATAAAATTGCCGAAAAATCAACCTTTGTGCAATCCGATTTATTTGACAAAATAAACGGCACTTTTGATTGCATTACGGTAAATCCGCCATATATTTCCGAAGAAGGGCTTAAAACTTTACCGTTAGATGTCCAAAAAGAGCCGTTATTAGCACTCGACGGCGGCAAAGACGGGCTAAACTTTTACCGCAAAATTATTCCAATCTGCAAAAACTTTTTAACACCAAACGGCGCAATTTTCATGGAAATTGGCAACAAACAAGGCAACGATGTACGTTTTATGCTACTAGAAAACGGTTTCAGCTGTGCCATGATAATAAAAGATTTAGAACTCCGCGACCGCGTTGTATATGGAACTTTGAACTGAAAAATATGTGTTGATTGGCATAATAAAAAATGCGGGTCACCTGCCCGCCGGCAGGCGGGAGGGCGCTGTTCTTTTGTCCACTGGACAAAATTCAGCCTTGCGGGTGTGGGCAGTACCCAAGGTTTTGAAGAAAGGGCAAATCATGGATAAAATTGAAATGGAAGAGCGGGCAAAACGAATTGAATGGTTTACAAATGCTCGTTTTGGAATGTTTATACATTGGGGATTATATGCGATTCCTGCACGTGGCGAATGGTTGCGTAGCCACGAAGAAATGTCGATTGAGGATTATCAAGGCTTTTTTGACGAGTTTAATCCAGTTGACTATAATCCCAAAAAATGGGCAAAATTAGCCAAACAAGCTGGCATGAAATACGCTGTGCTTACAGCAAAACATCACGATGGCTTTTGTTTGTTCGACTCGCAGCTAACCGAGTACAAGGCAACAAATACGCCAGCTGCACGAGATTTAGTTAAAGAATTTGTCGAGGCTTTTCGTGCGGAGGACATAAAAGTTGGGCTGTATTTTTCCGTGATAGATTGGTATCATCCCGATTTTCCGCATTTTGGCGATGCGCAACATCCCATGCGAAACAACCTTGATTACAAGGATAAATCCCATAATTTTGACAATTATTTGGATTATATGCACGGTCAAATTCGTGAAATATGCACAAATTACGGCAAATTAGATATACTTTGGTTTGATTTTTCGTACGGCAAAATGAGCGGCGAAACATGGCGCGCAACAGAACTTGTACAAATGGTTCGCAAGCTACAGCCGACCGTGCTTATTGACAATCGTTTAGAAGTCAGCGGCGAAGGTTTCGGATCGTTGCGTACGGACAACCCAACGGTTTACTCGGGCGATTTTGTTTCTCCTGAACAGATAATTCCGCCAAAAGGCGTGTTAAATGTACACGGAAAGCCGATTCCTTGGGAGGCTTGCCTTACAATGAATAATAATTGGGGATATTCGCAATTTGACAAAGATTTTTATTCTGCCGAAACAATAATAAAAAAATTGGTAGAATGCGTAAGCAAAGGCGGAAATATGCTGTTAAACGTGGGCCCCGATGCACTGGGGAATATCCCGCAAGAATCGGTTGACATTTTGCAAGCCGTCGGAAAATGGATGCACAAGAACGGCGATAGCATTTATAATTGCGGTTATGCCGATTTTCCCAAGCCCGATTACGGCAGAATCACCGCCAGCAAAGACGGCAAAAACATCTACATTCACGTTATGGAGCAAACTATCGGACCTGTTCCCATCGAGGGCATAAAAAAAGAGCAAATAAAAAGGGTTCGTCTACTTGCAACAGGCGCGGAGTTGTCCACTGAAAATACATGGGTTACAAATAATTATCCCAACTATGTTTTCGTGCGATTAGATAGACGTGGCTTGGCATCCTATCAACTGCCAGATTCAACCGATACAGTAATAAAATTGGAACTGGAAAATTAAATTGCAAGGCATTGCCGTAGGGGCGGACCCGTCTGCCGCGGGCAGGTATTATCCGCCCGTGTACTAAAAACTGGCAGATAATATCCGCCCTTATAAAAAAATGCGGGTCAAGGGCGCGTTTCTTTTGTCCACTGGACAAAATTCAGCCTTGCGGGTGTGGGCAGCCTGTCCGCCGGCAGGCGGGAGCCCACGGTTTTGAATGTTTAGATTTTGGAGGTACTTATGTATGAGAAAAGTTTGACGTTGTTGTATACGATTTGTTGGGGATTTTTGATTATTATTGCGACCGCAATTTTCTTGTGGTCGAGTGGAGTAACCGTTTTAGCAGCGTCAACTTTTAGGGTGGATAACACGACTTATCTTTTTAACGCTGTTGACGGTGCTGTTGTAGGAAGTATTCAGCCGCAAACTGTAACCATTTTGGAAAGCAATGGACAGTGGCATCTTATACAAACGTGGTTGGGCGATATGTGGATTCACGAAGACTACCACGAGTACATACGTCAACGCAATGCGGCAATGTTGGCAAATCACCGCACAGAAATGTTGGCAGAAATTGACCAATTTATGCGTCCGTTTTACAATCAAGTTTCTGTGCATTACGAAAACTTTGAATCGGGATTTTCGTTTAGCAACAGGGGCGATTATGTGTATTTTGCGGCATCGGCGGCAAAATTGGCTTTTGCCCTGTATATTTACGATAAAACCGAACGCGGCGATGCTAGCATGGGTTCAACAATCCGTTACACCGAGGCGGATCACTGGGAAGGCTCGGGGATAATTCGGCACAGGTACAACTTTGGACAAGAATTTGACCAGCGCGAGTTGCTTCATCTAATGTTAGTGCCGTCTGATAACATTGCAACTAGATTATTGCGCCGTATGCACGGATTAAACGGCTATCGTGATTTTATTGCAAGCATTGGCGGAAACACTGCCTTAATTCACAATGTAACTTACGGCGAACTTACCGCCAACGAAGCTGGGCTTATCTTGCGTAATGTCCACAATTATTTTAATTCTGGCGGAACTTATTCGGACGAGTTTCGCAATAATATGTTGAGCAACCAATATAAATTTATAACATCTAGCCATCCAGTGGCATCAAAAACTGGCTGGGCGGCTAACTTTGGACAGGCGTATCACGATTTAGCACTAATACAAGCGCCAAGCCCTTTCGGATTAGCAATATTATCCCATTTTACGGGCGATCCGCCTGATAGGCGTACATTTGAAGAAATAGCTAGCTTTTTTGAAGAATTTAATCGCCGTTGGTTTGAATAGCAATTTTAACGGTTGATTTAGGAGGATTTTTATGTTTGAAATGCCAAAAATTGGATTAACTCCATTTTTAACCTTTAACGGCTGTGCAGAGGATGCAATGAATTTTTACGTTAAATCGTTTCCAGGTGCAAAAATTGAGCATATTTCAAGGTACGAAAAAGGAACGCCTGGCGCGGACGAAGGCACAGTTATGTCGGGAACGTTAAGTTTTAACGGTGGACAAATTTCGTTCCTAGATATGTCAAAAGACTTTCCTGCACCGCCGTTTAATTGGTCGTCTTCGTTGCTTATAACTTGCGAAGACGAGGCAATGTTTGACCTTATTTTTGAAAATTTATCGATTGGCGGCTCGGTTATGATGGGTCCAGAATCGGTTGGGGAAATTCGCAAATGTGCATGGGTTGTAGATAAATTCGGCGTTGTTTGGCAACCCGTTTGGAAATAACTTGCACCATTTTAGTTGACATTTTAAGGAGGGAAAAATATGGGAGGTGGACGTTTAGAAGTACGTACGTCTATACCTGGCTTGCAGGACAAAATACAAATGAACCTTGACAGCACATCGGATACGCTGTATTGGTACATTAAATTTAATACGCAGTTGGACGAAGACTCCGTTTCGGGCAAAACAATGAACGTAACCGACACAGACGGCTACATTATGCGAACAATCATCTCATATAAACCCAAAAAACACGTGATATGCGTTTCGCCGTTAGATACGTACGAAGAGGGACGCTATTATTTGCTGAACATTTCTCGACGTGTGCGTTCTGCAACTGGGCAAAATTTGCGGTCGACCATTCATATTTTGTTTAAGTTGGTAGAGGATAATATTTCCGATTTTAAGGTACTTGACAAGGGTGCGAAAGTTCCCGACCCAAAACCGCGCCCTGACGATTACGATTTTATGCCACGAAACGCCACGCCCAACCATTTTGAACGCCAATATATTGACCGCTCGCCAAAAGGCAAAATGGCAACCGACAGTGCTTTTGTGAATCCTGCATTGCTAATTTTGGGATTTATAATTGTGGGAGTTTCGGCGGCTATTTCCAATATGTACGGCACAATCGGCGGAATTACCCTAGCTGTAGCAGGGATAATTCATATTTTGTACCAACTACGAGACGAGGTTTTGCGTTCCAAATTTATGTTCAACAAAGGCGTTAGAGCCTTTAACCGTGGGCGCTATAAATCAGCAGAGCATAGTTTTTTGCGTGCCTTCGAAATCAACCCCGATAACGAATTGGCAAAACATGGCGTACGTAAAGCCAAAATTTATTATGGGAAAATATAAATTTTTGTAACCTGTTTTTGGCACTTCTAAAAATTTTTCTAAAATAGTGCTGCCAGCACTGGACATTACAAAATCAGTAATATACAATGAAAATTAGCAGTTGGAAAATTGTGTTTGTTAAAACATATGGCAAACATCAAGGTTGACATCGTAAAAAATATACCAATATTACATTTTATCAACTGCAAAACACACAAAATTTTTAATATTACGTTTTTGTATGCCTTATTGGCTAGAAACAGGAGGAAATTATGAGAACACACACACGTGCAAACAACCAAATTTGTGCATTATGCAAACGTTGGGACGGCGAGCCAAAATTAAGCGCTAAACCAGGACTTCACGGTTATGTTGAATACGAAACGCATCCTCGTGCAAGATGTTTAGTTGGTGGCGGTTATCAATATGGCAACAACAGCTGTGGCAAATTTGAAATAAGCATCGAAGCCGACCGCTACAACGTTTAAGCAGGGCGAAAGTTTGCTTGCGAAAATTATTCGATGGCAAAATTTCGAAGAAAATACAAGCAAATATTGTCATTTTGGAGTGCAAAATATGAAGTATTTTTTAGAAAATTTAGGAAAAATTCCCATTTTAAGAGTTACATTTGTGCTATTTTTATGCAGTATGCTAACGGCTGGAATTTTAGCCAATGTAGACACTGAAATAAGTGGAATTTCGACAAGTAGTATGTTGTCTACAGGAATTTCGAATAATGCTACAGGCATTATAATTATAAGTATTATCATTACTATTGCCTTTATTGTTGCAGTTTACTTAATTCTTCGGGCTATTGGTGAGGGTAGTGCTATTCGAGGAATTGGCAAAATTTTAACTTTTCTGTTGACAGTACCTTTAGCGATTATAGGAACACTATTAGTAATAGTATTGGCAATAGTATTTCCACCGCTTGGAATTTTTTTGATTATTATGTTTCTTGCGGGGTACATGAGGAGTCGATGATAAATTTTGCAATAAAACTAGATTGACGACTTTTTGGTTTTTGCTTGCTAAAAATAATTGAATAGACTTTACAACGGGCGGATAATATCCGCCCGTATTTTTTCACAATTCTATTTTTTTGCCTTTTTGGCTTTTTGTTAAAATAAACTCAATAAATCCGCCGTCTGCTACGCAACAAAACGACCGCCATTATAAACAGCAAAATCACGTTCAAAAAGAACGGCAATCGTCTATCCATATCTGATAAAAGTCCCGCCAAATAGCCAAACGGACTTGACACAGCCAATATTATTGCACTAAACAAACTGCGGATTCTGGCACGTTCTAATGGCTCGATTGCATTGACAACCAAGGCATCCAATCTTGGGAGCAACAAAGCCGCCGCGCAAGCATCCATTGCAATGTAGGCTGCCATCCAAAGCCAATCGTATTGCGGAGCAACCAACAGCCAAATCATGGAAATTATATATAGCAAAATGCCGATAAACATCATGTATTGGGATTTATATTTTGTCAACTTTTCTTGAACCACTAGCAAAAATAGCAACATTATTCCCGCACGCAATATGGGAAAATACGCCAAAAATGACTCGGGAACTAGCAAATTTTGCGTTGCGTATAATGCGAAAAATGTCCCAGATATGAGAAATATTACACCCCAAATTGCTTGCAAAATTAAGGCTTTTACCATTATTTTTGACCTGGCAATTTGCAAAAATACATCTTTGTATCCCAAAACGGACTGCATAACAGGCACATTTTTAACCGCCGCCATTCGTTCAATTCCGCGATTGCTCTCGGTGGAATATATGTAAAGTACAATAAATTTTGCCGTCATAAAGATAAACGCAAGCACATAAAGTACGCGCACAACAGGAACAACTCCATAAATATGTACAAAATAGCCCGCAATAGGTGCAAAAAACACAGCTAAAAGTCCCGTTATGTAAATCCAGTTAAAAATGGGAGCAACATCTTTTTCGTCAGTATCGTCAACCCAAAGACATTCCCATGAAACCGATGTAATTTGCCACAGCGAATTTATTATCGCCGCCACCAAAAACCACCAAAAATTTTGCGAAAACGCCCAAATTAACGTGGGAATGCTCCACGAAATGAGATCGCCCACTAAAGTTGTCAACCGCCGACCAAATTTGTCGGTAATTATTCCCGCTGTCAACGACATAAAAACTTGAATCAAGCGACCAATGGATAAAATCAAGCCAATTTCTCTGTCCAAAACGCCCAAATGGTACATATACAGCGTAACAAACGGCAAATATAAGTTAAACGGAATCCCATATAATGGCTCTGTTAGCAGACAAGTACGCGCGTTGCCTTTTAGTCCAAACAAAAACTTAAACATTTATAAAAATCTCCTTTTTGTGAACAGCTTTCCTTGCGATATTATTATGCCGACAAAGATTAAAGCACCGCCAATGTAGCCGTACATTGTTAAAAAAACGCCCAAAATAACCGCTTCGCCGAGTGCCGCAAACACGGATTCTAGCGAAAATATAACGGCAGAATGCGCGGGCGGAACATGGCGCTGTCCAATAATTTGCAAAGTAAACGCCAAAAGTACCGCAATAAATATGGAAAATCCCAAAGGCAACCACGCTTGCAAAACAACGGAAATTTGCACATTAAGCATATCTTCAAAAATAATAGCGGCAACCAAACTGAAAACCGCACAAATTAAACATTGTCCCGCCGCAAGTTGCATTGGCTTAATATCGGCGGCATATTTATCTATTGCCAAAATATGCACAGCCCAACCAAAAGCACAAGCCAACAAGAGAATCGTCCCAACGTCAACCGAAAAAATGCCGTCTTGTAGGTTCATAAAATATAATCCAGCGGTGGCGATAATTGCGCCAATCCACACAAACCGAGAAGTTTTCTGCTTTATGAAGATTCCCAAAATTGGGACAAGCACAATATAAAGCCCAGTAATAAAGCCAGAAACGCCAGCAGAGCCAGTTAAGGCGATTCCCCATTGTTGCAGTGCCGCCGAAACAAACAAAATAAACCCTACAATAAATCCGCCATGCAAGGTTTTTTTGAATGAATTAGAAGAGATTTGCGAAACCGCCGTTTTTTTCGAAGAAAATAGCCTGTCAAAAGCCAAAGCGACAACCACCAAAAGCAGTCCGCCAATTCCAAAACGAAGAGCGTTAAAAGTAAATGGGCTAATGTACTCCATTGCGGCAGTTTGTGCAACAAAGCCGATTCCCCAAATAAAAGCGGCAAGTGCCAAAATAAATGTATACCGATGCTGCATAATTTAGTATCCTATCTCACAAAATAAAGGAAAAATTTGCTTTATTTGCGTTGTTTTTTTGAACCTTTCAGTAATATAGCATAAAAATTGTTTGTTGTCAATTTGGAAATGTTGTTTGATGTGGAAAAAATTTTTTTGCAAACCCTTGACAAACTCGTTTTTGCCTAGTATACTGGGTTTTAGAGTATTTCATAAGAAATACTGATTATGTTGTTAAAAAATTTTATTTTTAAGAAAGAGTGATGATTATGCACGACTTAAATGTTTTAACGCAAGGCTTTGGCGAATTCGAACAAGAATGTTTAGCTGTTTCAAGAAGTACCTTATTACCTATTATAGAAAAATACGATATAAAATTATTGTTGACAGAACCTGACAACTTCGATAATCTATTATTTGGCTATAAAAATGGAAAATATTTAACAGAAGCAAGAGCTGCTAAATTTAATACTTTAGTAAATTGGGGTTATTGGGTAGACGATAATACCATTAAAATTACTAAGGACAATGTTAGTATCGCCCACCACCAATCTGGAGATAAAGTAGCAACACTTGTTAAAGACAGCAAAATTATAGATATTGACGTATTTGCTGGTCCGCATCCACATACTGGAATCGTAAAAGAAGAGCTTAGGGATATTAAAGATTTAGTAAAACACCACAAAGAAACAAGATCGCAAAAAAACCCTGATACTGGAAAATACGAAGAAAGCAAGTGGTATCACGCAGGTGGAAAAGCACTTGTTTGGTATGAAAACGAACCTTTAACGGCGGAAATACACTGGTTTGGACATCCAGATCTTGATGGTGCCCGTGGCAGAACTGCAAAATATAGCTTGAAAAAATTATGGAAAAAGAAACACCCTGACGATAAGTAAAAAAGAGAGCCTTAAAATATAAATTGGAAACATTTTGAGAAAGGAAACACCATGGCACTAGAATTACCATTTTTACCATTTTGTAAAGAAATATTAACTGAAGACGGCATTGTAGTTCTTGAATACGTAAAGACTTTAGATAAAAATCATCGAGTAACTACTCTGCTTAAACATACAATAGAACTACTGGACAGCGGAAATATTTCCGCTGTTCTTGATTTGTATGTGGACAAAAACGGCTTGATGTCCGATTTTACCATCGAAGAAATATTTATTTTTAAGACTGTGTTTTTTAATACACGGCTTTATCATTTACATCAATACCCAAATTTTGAATGCCCCGATGATGACGATTATTACGGAACTTGCTTACCTTGGATAATTACAGAATTGAAAAATACCACTGATATAGATTTTACAAGCATGGATTCATTGATAGCTAACGATAAAGCCATGATAAAAAACCAAAACGTATCTTTTTTTTATCGAGCAATATTCATTGACTCCATATCCGATGAACGTGAAGATGAGATTGTAATTCTTGACCGTGTAAAAACTTTTCCTAACGACCATAAAGCAACAATTATGCTAAGACGTGCCATCGAATTATGGGAAAGCGGAAATATTGCCGATTTTTTAGACATATATTCAGATTACAATCGTGAGCTATATGATTTTACTATTGAAGAACTTTCTATGTTCAGAGGTGCAGAATTTCACACAAATATTATGTTTTTACACGAATATCCAAAATTTGATTTGTCTTGTCCTTCTCCACACGGCACTTGCCTAGAGTGGATTGTTGACGAAATACAGCTAAATACTGATTTAGATTTATTGGAAGATAATTAAACGTGATAATCGACGGATATACTCGCACAGATTAAAAACAAATTTATATGTAGTAGAAAGCGGGCAGAAAGAATCATACAATTTTAGCAAATTTTTTTGCAAACCCTTGACAAATTCGTTTTTGCCTATTATACTGGATTTTAGAGTATTTCATAAGAAATACTAAATTATAATTCTTAAAAAGGAGATATTGTTATGAAGTGTGTAAATGTTTTAAGGCAAGAAAATGATGAGTTCGAACGAGAATGTTTAGCTATTTCAAGAAGTACCTTATTACCTATTATAGAAAAATACGATATAAAATTATTGTTGACAGAACCTGACAACTTCGATAATTTGTTATTTAACTATAAAAATGGAAAATATTTAACAGAAGCAGTTGCTGCTAGGTGTGATGATTTAGTAAATTGGGGTTATTGGGTAAATGATACAACTATTAAAATTACTAAAGGTAATGTTAGTATCGCCAATCATAAAACTAAAAGACGAGAGACAACACTTGTTCAAAATACCTACATTACAAAGATTGATGTATTTGCTGGTCCGCATCCACGCACCGGAAAAGTAGACGACGAGCTTAGGGATATTGAAGATTTAGAAACACTCCACGAAGAAACAAAGCCTAAACAAAATCCTATTACTGGAAGATACGAGAGAAGCAAGTGGTATCACGCATCTGGACAAGGTCTTGTTTGGTATAAAAATGAGCGTTTAGAGGCGGAAATACACTGGTTTGGGCATCCAGATCTTGATGGTGTCCGTGGCAGAACTTCAAAATATGAACTTGAAGATTTGTGGTATTGGCAACACCTTGACGAATAAGTAAAAAATAGAACCTTAAAATATAAATTGGAAAAGTTTTGGGAAAGGAAACACCATGCCACTAAAATTACCATATTGTAAAGAAGTATTAACTGAAGACGGCATTGTAGTTCTTGACTACGTAAAGACTTTAGATAACAATCATCGAGTAACTACTCTGCTTAAACACACGATAAAACTACTGAACAGCGGAAATATTTCCGCTGTTCTTGATTTGTATGTGGACAAAAACGACTTGATGTCCGATTTTACCACCGAAGAAATATTTATTTTTAAGACTGTGTTTTTTTGTGTATTTGATAGACATAATTTATTACCTCAATACCCAAATTTTGAATGTCCTAATGATAGCTATTATGGAACTTGCTTACCTTGGATAATTACAGAGTTAAAAAATACTACTGATATAGATTTTACAAGCATAGATTTATTGATAGCCAACGATAAAGCCATGATAAAAAACCAAAACGTATCTCTTTTTTATCGAGCAATATTCATTGACTCAATATCCGATGAACGTGAAGACGAGATTGTAATTCTTGACCGTGTAAAAACTCTGCCTAACGACAATAGAGCAACAATTATGCTAAAAAGTGCCATCGAATTATGGGAAAGCGGAAATATTGCCGATTTTTTAGACATATGGTCAGAGGAAAATCGTGCTTTGCGAGCGGATTTTACTCTTGAAGAACGTTTTGCGTTCTCAGGTGCAGAATTTCACACAAATATTATGTTTTTACACGAATACCCAAAATTTGATTTGCCTTATACCCCACATGGCACTTGCCTATCTTGGATTCTTGAAGAAATACAACTCAATCGATATAGACAAAGAAGATAATTAAAAAACAATAATCCATTAAATTTATGTCAATCAACTATTAGTATAACGTTTTAATTTTTGCCGTAGGGGCGGATATTATCCCAGTTATAGCTTGTGGGCGAATAATAATTCCCCCACAGAAAAAGTCCTCAAATAGAGGACTTTTTCCAATGAAAGAGAAGGTATTTTAAGGGGGGATTATAGGGAGAAAGCAAGGAGCGAACCTCGCCCACCCCCTCGTGAAAAAATGGGGGAGTTTTCACATTTATTATCGTAACACATAGCACAAAATAAGTCTGCCTAAACTTTTTGGTTAATTTTGCAAATATTTTGTATAAAATAACATATATTAAAATTTGTTATTGTTTATTCTTTATACTCTGTACGATGTCCACATTCATTATTAGAGCATTGTACATATTTGTTTTTTCGACCGTTGACTGTCATGTAACTGTTGCACTTTGGACATTTTTCTTCAACTGGCAAAGTCCACGAAATAAACCCGCAATTTTTTTCGCAACAGTAAAACATTCGCCCTTTTTTGCTTTTGCGAATTTGCACACGCCCATCGCAACTTGGACAACCTACGCCCGCATCTTCGTACAACGGCAGTGCATTGCGGCAATCTGGAAACCCTGGACACGCCAAAAATCGCCCAAATCGTCCCATTTTTATTACCATATTACGAGAACATTTTTCGCAAATAACGTCAGTTACTTCATCTTGAATTACTATGTTGCCAATTTTTTCCTCGGCAATTTTTATTTGCGAATCGAATGACGGGTAAAAATTGCGAATTATCTCTTTCCAGTCAAGTTGTCCCGATTCCACTTTGTCAAGTTTTTGCTCCATGTTTGCCGTAAAATCTACGCTTATTACTTCTTCAAAATTTTCTTCTAGCAAATCGTTGATAATATCGCCCAATTCTGTTGGATAAAAAACTTTGCTTTCCTTGGTTACATAATTTCGGTACAAAATATTTGCGATGGTTGCCGAATATGTGCTTGGACGACCGATTCCCAGTTCTTCCATTGTTTTGACCAAACTTGCCTCGGAATAACGTGGCGGAGGTTGCGTAAAATGTTGTTGCGGGTCAAACTTGACAAAAGTAGGCTCGTCTCCGACCGATAAATCGGGCATAGTTACGTCCTTGTCGGATTGCTCATTTTTGCGGTACACAGCCAAATATCCCTCAAACTTAAGCACAGAGCCAGTTGCACGAAAAATAATACCGCTTTCGGCATTTTTAATTTTGACAGTAAGCGTATCGTATTCCGCAGCAGTCATTTGGCTAGCGGTAAAGCGTTCCCAAACAAGCGTGTACAGCCGCAACTGCTCTTTTGTGAGCGAATCGGCAACCGTTGCGGGCGTTCGAGATACATACGTTGGTCGAATTGCCTCATGTGCATCTTGACTTTTGCCTTTTGCCTTGTGAACCGATTTTTCTTTGGCGGCATAACTTTCGCCAAAATTTTCGGTTATGTGATTTTTAACCTGCTCGAAAGCCTCGTCCGCAATGCGAGTGGAATCCGTGCGAATATAACTCAAAAGTCCAACTGTACCTTCGCCTTTTAAGTCAACGCCCTCATATAATTGCTGTGCAACGCGCATTGTTTTGTTTGTCGCAAATCCCAAAATACGAGATGCCTCTTGTTGCAAGGTGCTTGTAGTAAACGGCGCGGGCGGTTTACGCTTGCGTGTGCCTTTTTTTATTTCGATTACAGAAAATTTTTCGTCGGCACATTTTGCCAAAATTTCGTCAACATCGTTTTGCGTTTTGAGTTCTTTTTTATCGTTATCGTTGGGCAAATAGTGGGCGGTAAAGGTTTTTCGGTTGTGGCGCAAAAATAGGTCAAAAGACCAATATTCTTCTGGCACAAAATGAGCAATTTCCTCTTCGCGGTCGCAAATTAGCTTTAACGCAACCGATTGCACACGTCCTGCACTTAGCCCTTTTTTTACCTTTTTCCACAGCAACGGACTAATTTTGTAACCTACAAGCCTATCCAAAACACGGCGAGCTTGCTGTGCGTCAACCAGTTGCATATCAATGTCGCGGCTTTCCTTGATGGAATTTTGCACGGCATTTTTTGTTATCTCGTTAAAAGTTATGCGGCGCGTGTTGCTTGCATCCAAATTTAGAGCGTGCATTAAATGCCAGCTAATGGCTTCGCCCTCACGATCTGGGTCGGTTGCTAGGTATATCTTGTTAGCAGTTTTTACCTCTTTGCGTAACTTTTGCAGCAATTCGCCTTTTCCTCTTATTGTAATGTACCTTGGTTCAAAATCGGAATCAACATCCACGCCAAGTTGACTTTTTGGCAGATCGCGAACATGACCCACGCTTGCTTCAATTTTATACGAACTGCCCAAAAATTTTTTCAAAGTTTTTGCTTTTGCGGGCGATTCTACTATTACCAAATTTTTTTTCGTTTTTGACACAACACTATCTCCTTATATTTTGATATATCTAGCACCTGGCAACCGTTTTACATAACCTTTAAGCTCTAGCGAAGTTAAAATATGTTGCAAAATTTGCGGTTGTGTATTGGTTTTAGTTGCTATTTCCTCGGAGGAGCAAGGCTCGGCAGTCAAAACATCGTAAACTATTTTTTCGTCCTTTGCAAGGGCAAGTTCCGATTCGGCTGTTCTGTGCTTGCGCATTCCCTCTAAATGTTTATCGGCAGATATTCCAATTATGTTTAACACGTCTTCATAACTGCAAATTGGTTCCGCGCCTTGCTTAATTAAATTGTTTGTGCCTTCGCTGTAGCGGTTTGTGATATTACCAGGAACAGCCATAACATCTCTACCCTGCTCCAGGGCTTGATCGACGGTAATTAACGTGCCGCTTTTTTTGGCAGCCTCAACCACAACTACAACTTTGCTTAATCCGCTTATAATGCGGTTTCGTGCAGGAAAGTGCATTGCCCGTGGCGAAACTCCAGGCGGATATTCCGAAATTACGCAACCGTGCCGAGAAATTTCATCGCGCAACTCGACATTCTCCGCAGGATAACAGATGTCGATTCCGCATCCCAAAACAGCAATAGTTAAGCCGCCAGCTTCCAAAGCGCCACGATGTGCCATGCTGTCAATACCTCGTGCCATTCCACTAACCACTATGACATTTTGTTTTGCCAAGGTTTTTGCTAAATTTAACGAAGTTGTCAAGCCATAATCGGAGCAACGCCGCGAGCCGATTATCGAAACTCGCGAAAAATTGTTGCTAGGAATTTCTCCCAAATAAAATAAGCCAACAGGCGGGTCTTGTATGTCGTTCAGCATATTGGGATAATTTACGTGTCCCAAATAAGTAAACGAGATATTGCGTTTTGCTAGCATTTCAAAGCCGTATTCTAGCACCTTTTTGTTGCGGTTCTTTTTTATTACCGAGATGTTGTGCGGCGTTAGGTTTGGAACGTTTGTCAACTCTTTTTCGGTTGCGGTAAACACCGAACTTGGTTCGCCAAAGTGGCGTATTAACGCATTTTGCTTGCGCGAACCCAGTGTATAAAGGGTTGTAAGCCAGTACATATAAATATCCATTTATAAATTTGCCCCTATCATAATATTCTAATATAATAGTGCTAGAGGATTTTAATAATGTCAATAGGAAAGGATGCAAATATGAAAAATGTTATAAAAAATTTTTTAATAGCAGTGGACATATTTTTGCTATTAAATGCAATTTGGCTGCTGACGCAATCTTTGGGAATAAGTAACACATTTTGGTTAAATTTGGCGTTAATTTTTGGCGTAACTGTATATATTTTTTGGTTTGACAAACTAATAAATATAAAATGGTTAAATTTTTTAATAATTTTTGGAGCAACAATTTACATAGGATTAGGCATTTTTGCCGTAATTTACGGGCGATTTGACACCACAACTTTTACAGAAGATGTAGCAATAGTATTGGGCGCAGGAGTAACTGGCGAAGAAGTTTTGCCAACCTTGCGAAATCGGCTAGATGTTGCGGTAAAATATCACGAACAAAACCCTAATGCAACATTCATAGTTTCTGGCGGGCTGGGAGATTTAGCCACAATTACCGAAGCGGCGGCAATGACACGGTATCTAGTAGAAAATGGCGTTCCCGAAAGCCAAATTATTCAGGAGGGACGTTCGCATTCAACCTATCAAAACATGGTATTTTCGCAACAAATACTACAAGATAACTTTGACAATCCGCAAGTTGTAATAATAACCAGCGATTTCCACATTTTCCGTGCGATAAACTTTACAAGAATAGTAGGCATCAACAACGCAACTCACATACACGCCAACACTCCGCCGCTATCATTTCCAGGTGCATTCATCCGAGAAGTAGCCGCTATAATAAAAATGTGGATTATTGGTACTTAAAACCAAAACCTTGGGGCTCTGCCCCAAACCCCGCAAGGACGCGCGCGCCCTTGACCCGCTAATTTTTTTACGGTTTTATTTTAGTGTTACAGAGTTTTTATTTTGATAATTTTACGTTGTAGGGGCGACCGTCTCGGTCGCCCGTTCTTGCAATTTATATATTTGTCAAATAACGTAGGGGCGGACCCGCCTGCCGGACGGGCAGG
>WRKG01000281.1 GCA_009778185.1 Bacillota bacterium | reverse complement strand
CAAGACAAGACAAGACAAGACAAGACAAGACAAGACAAGACAAGACAAGACAAGACAAGACAAGACAAGACAAGACAAGACAAGACAAGACAAGACAGCAATCCGTCCGCCTTTTCGTCTTTTCGTCTTTTCGCCAAACATCTCGTCTAATTTGGTTGCCCCCAAAATTATCCCAAAAATAAACATTACAAGGCAAGCTATTTTTCCGTTGCGAAAATTTGGCTTGCTTGTTTTTGTGCTAGAAAGGAGAATCCTGTATGAAAAAGAATATAACTCTAATTATTGCTACAATAGGCGTTTTATTGACAAGCATTATTTATGTTGCAAAAGCACCCGATGCTGACGACCGCACAAACCGCTTTAACATTGTATTAGCTGTTCTCAGTATTTTGCTACCTGTGATATTTTCTGCGTTTAACGAAACCGCCGAAACAACCGAAACTGAAATTTAACACAAAAAATCCCAATCCAATTAAATAGGAGGAACAAAAATGCAACAAAAAACTTACAACTTATTTGGCAAGCAATACACGCCAAACGAGGGCTTGCAAATGTACCACGAAATAATATACGATTTTTTGCTAGACAAAGCCATCGATGCCGAAGAGGCTTTTACCGTACAATACGCACGTTTCACGGATATTGAGCAGGTTTTAACACAATCGGAATCTCTCTACTTGGCAATAATGAAACAATTTTTGGAGGATTTATCCGACAAATTGTACGATATGGATATTCCAGATTACGATGCCGAGCAACTTTGGCAAATGTACAACCAACAAAACGCCGATGATTTAGCGTTTCCCAAAAGATTGGCAGAAATACGACAATATTATGAACTGGAATATGGTGCGTTAAACGGCGAAAATACGAGCGTTCAACAAGGCGGCTCAAATATGGGCTTGCAAAATTCGTTTACTTCTGCACAAAATTCTTTGGTTTCTAACTCAAATCTGATTACGCCTTTACTTAATACCAAACAGGCTGCTGGAGCGGCAACTAAAGCATCAAAATTTGCAAAAGGTGCAGCTGTTACAGCTATGACTGCCGTAAAGGCACATCCATACATAGCAATCGGCTCAGCGCTTGGTGTTGCCGTTGTTGGTGGTGCTGTTGCTTATAAAAAAAAGCGTGAAAAAGCCGCTATCGAAAAAGGCAAAGCCGCAATGTTTAACGATTCCCAAATTCCCGAATTATTGGGAGATGCCATATCTGACGATTGTTATGGTTTGGATTCATTGCTGATTAAAATTATGCAAAAGCACGGCAAAACAATTTTGGATATAACGCCGCAAATTAAACAGCAAGCCGAAAGGCTTTTTCGCAAGTTGCACAAAAACACGCCACGAGAAGAGGCTGTTGACACAATGATTGAAATTTTTCAGCTAAATCCGTACGAGCAAAAATATTATGAATATTTAATTGAAAATTTTTTTGACGAAAAAAACGAAGTTGAAAATATTGCCGACAATTTCGGACATTTGTCAACCGTGCGAGAGTTCAAATTTGGGTTGGCGGAACAGGCGTTTCACAAATCGCCAAAATCCAACATTGCCGAAACATTGCAAACGGCGGAACATCTGCAAGAATTGTGTGCGGCAATCAACATTGATGCTGAAAACTTTCTTGTAGCATTGTCTTCTCACATAGTTATTTTGGTGGAAAATTATTTTTTACAGTTGGCTGAATCTACCACAAAAATCACAACTGAAAGCACCGAAACCGAGCGGTTAAGCATGGTTGCCAGTGCCGCCAATCGTTTGCAAAATTTTGAACATTGCAAGCAAACGCTAGCAAAATTGGAAGAATATTGTCAACCATTTTGGCAAGTTCCCGAAATTTTGATTGCGGCTGTGGAAGAAAAATTACAATCGTGCAAAGTGCAATCGGCGGCAGATTTTCTGGAAACATGGTTGACGACTGCGGGACAATCCATCAACGAGGAAACGTTGCTTGAAATAGAGAACAAATTGTTGGATTATTGCAACAAAATTGGCTTTACAGCAGATTCGGCAGGGGAAAATCCAGTTTGGTTGCAGTTAGATAAATTGATTCGCACGGTAATGGGCATCGAGTTTGCCACGCGCGAACAAGCCCGCACCGCCCGCGAAGAAAAAGCCTATATTGACGAAATTAGATCCCAAAATGGGCATCATTTTAGGGGCGATTTTGTGGCAATTTTGCACGAACTGGAAAATGCCGGATTTACTACAGAAATAAAAACGCTGTACAAAGCAAAATATTCAGATTATTTAACAGAATTTGACAAAAAATGGAAAAAAGCCAAGCATTATGAAGAAATGCAAAAGCCCGAAAATAAGCCAAAAGGCTTGTTTGGCTCGTTATCGAGGGCAGTATCTGGAGCAATAAGTTGGGCTGTGGATGAAGAAGGCGCTTATAACGAGTTGACACAAAATGGGCAATATACTTTGGAGCAAGTCAACTCTTCTGCGGTATCCAATGGAGTTGCGCCGCCGCAAATAATGCAAGTGTTTTCTAATTTAGTAGAATCACATATATTTTTCACAACTCATGAGTTGCAGAAAATCAGCAAAAACGCAGCAAAAACCATGGTAAATGTAGAAAACATTGCAAAGGAAACCTTGCCAACCGTGGTAAATGTAACAAATTTTTCAGCGGAAACCGAAACCTTGTACAATTCGCCAAATTCGCCCAATTTACCAAGCAGCAACAATAATCCAGCAAGCACAATGGGCTTTGCAAGCGATTCTTTGGGAAATTCAAATGCAATGGTAAAAGGTGCAACGGATTTCACAAAATCTATCAGTAGCAAAATCAGCGAAACGGCGGCGGCGGTAATAAGCAACACAGATGCGATTGAAACAACCGTTGACATTGCAACAAAAATATCCAGTACAATGGACAAAGCGAATTTGGGATTTAGCCAAGTTGCTAGTAAATTAGCCGCCGATGCACTGGATAATCCAATGGAAACAGTAAACAACGTTTTGGGCGTTGCAACGGGCAAAAAAATGGTTAGCGAAATCGCCGACAATATGCTTGATGATGTTGCGGAGAAAGAGAAGAATAAGCCGAAAGTTACTCCACTATCTGCCGATCTTTTGGATGCTTTGGATGTTATAAAAAAGTTTAATGCTTCGAATAAAAATTAGCAAATTGTGATATGGGAAATTGTTTAGTTAGGTTTATATTCGAATAGTCAAAAAAATAGATAGTCAAAGATAGCGGGCGAATAATATCTGCCCCTACAACGCCGCCAACCGTAGGGGCGGATATTATCCGCCCCTACTTTACGTTACTGGAAAATCGACTAACAAATCATGGATGCCCCTTGCATGACATTATTTCCAAATTGCCGTGTTCGTCAACCCTGTAACGTAAACGATTATATTTGTCTATTTCTCTAGTGTAGGAATCTTCATGCTTTAGCCTTTCTGGGTGTCCTAATCCTTTTAGCAGACCTTCTCGTTTGATACTTTTTATTAGGGCATTTATTTTTTTGAATTTTTTCTTGTCTAAATCGCTCCAGTCGGCGTATTCTTCCAAGCCATCATCTGTGAAAGTTGTTTTAATCATGTAAAACACCTCTTGCGGCACGTTCTCTTTCTGCTCGCTGTTCTGCCTGTCTAGTCTTCAAAAAATGCACAATGTCGGCGGATTCCATATCGTCAAGAGATTCCAATTCTTCAAAGGTAAATGAAGTTACTTTTCCTTCTCGTGATTGCTGTTCTGACCTTGCAATTTTGGCGGCATATTCCGCTTTTTCTCTTTCTATATCGTAAAACGGCACGTCTTCTTCTTGTAGACAATAGCGTAAAAAATCGTTGACAGCATTTGTAAGGTTAAAACCTAATCTATCAAATAAATTGTCCACGTTTTCTTTTGTTTCGCTATCCATTGGGATATTTAACATTACTTGTTGACTCATTGTGTCCTCCTTGTGGTTTGTCATATGGGATTATTGTAGCAATTTTTTGCGGAAACGTGAAGTGCAATGTTATGTGCATTGTTACTCCATTTTGCACGGCATTCTTCATAGCGAGTTTCCAAAAAATTCATTAGTTCGTCCGTTTCCATGTACTCGAAACTTTCTATTTCGTCCATTGTGAGGGTAATCTTTTTCCCCTCTTTTAACTGCTGTTCAGATATTGCAATTTTGGCGGCATATTCTTCGCCTGTTTCAATTTGCTCAAAAAACGGCACTTCTTCTGTTTTTAAGCAATATCTTAAAAAGTCGTTTACAGTGGCTACCATATTTAATCCCAATTTGTTAAATAAATTGTCTACATTTTCTTTTGTTTCGCTATCCATTGGGATTTTTAACATTACTTGTTGACTCATATTGTCCTCCTTGTGGTTTGTAATATGCTATTATTATAGCAATTTTGGGGGGAAAATGCAAAGTAAAATTTATTTTAACTTAACAAAAAATGTGGGCGGAACTCGCTGCTGAACGGGCGGATAATATCCGCCCCTACAAAAACATCAACTGCTAATTTGAATTATCAATATTTTTTTACAGCAAAAAAAACAACTTCAACTTTCCCAAAGCCCAAAAACAAATCATTAGGCGAGCAAATCTATAAGCCGAGTTCTGTTTAGACAGTCATCTATCTGGGCGAATTGTTGCCAATCCGCTCTTGCGGTACTACCTAGGCTTGTGTATTTTAATTTGTCAACTAAAAACACCGAAACGGGCAATTTCATAAAGCCTTATTTGACCTTTCTTCAAATGGGGTTTACATAGCTTATTTTGTCGCCAAAATAACGGTAAGCTCTTACCTCACCTTTCCACCCTTGCCACAGTTGCAATTCAAAAAACACGTGTTTACAGCGTGTAAAACTATGGCGGTTTATTTCTGTTGCACTTTCCTTAGAGTCGCCTCCACTGGACGTTATCCAGCATTTTGCCCTGTGAAGCTCGGACTTTCCTCGTGTTAGCCCCAAAAATTTGGTGCAAAAATAACACGCGACTGTCCAATTTACTCGCCTAATGAGATTATTCAGTTGTTTTACTTAATTTGCTACTTCTTCTTCAAGTTCATCTTCAGCCAATTCTGCATCGGCTGCTTTTTTGGAAAGGCTAATTTTGCGTGTTTCGAGGTTTACATCGGTAACCTTTACAGTAATTATTTGATTTATAGCCAATTCGTCTTCAGGTTTTTCAACGTGCTTTTCGGAAATTTGCGAAATATGAATAAGCCCGTCAATTCCGTCTTCCAAGTTAAGAAACGCCCCAAAATTAGTGGTGCGAACAACTTTACCTTCAACTAAACTTCCGACAGGGTATCTTTCTAATATAGTGTTCCAAGGATTATTTTTGACATCTTTTAAGGTAAGCGAAATTTTACCTTTTTCGGGGTTCAACGATAAAACAGTAACATCAACAGTATCGCCCACATTAAGAATTTCAGTAACTTTACGAACACGTTTCCAAGCAAGTTCGGAAATATGTATAAGTCCGTCAACGCCGTCCAAATCAACAAAAGCGCCAAAATCGGCAATCCGATTTACCTTACCTGTTAGTTTGTCGCCAACTGCAACGGTTTTCAAAAACTCTTCTTTTTTGGCACGAGCTTCAAGTACAGCAAGTTCGCGGCGACTACCAATAATTTTGCGTTTAGCTGGTTCAAGTTCGATTATATTAAAATTAAATTGCTTGCCTTTATATATGGATAAATCTTCTACATAGCGGTTAGAAATTTGCGAAGACGGCACAAAAACACGAGTGCCTAAAACGTCAACAAGCAAACCGCCTTTAACAAGGTCCTGAACTTTGCCAGGTAGCGGTTCTTTGTTTGCAAAGGCTTGTTCTAGCAGTTTGTAATTTGCACGAGCCTCAAGGCGGCGTTTTGAGACCATTACGTTACCATCGCCGTCATTAACGCGCACAACTAAAACTTCTATTTCTTCGCCTAGCGTTACCATTTTGGGCAGTTCTACATTTGGATCGTTGGAAAATTCGGTTTTCGTGATTATACCATCGGACTTATAGCCCAAATTAACGGTAATTTCACTGTTGGTAACTTGTATTACTGTACCCTTAACGGTGTCTCCGTTTTTTAGTGTTACAAAAGCCTCGTCTAACATTTCTTCAAAAGATTGATTATTACTATCGTTACTTTCTTGTACAGCAGAACCGTTGGCATTTTTTTCTATATCTTGTTCAGCTGTAATTTTTTTCTCTAATTCACTCATAACAAAAAGAGCCTCCTTTATGACAGCAGGTGGTGTTGATGCACCCGCCGTTAAACCCATTGTATCACACGAAAATATATATTGCAAGTTTTGTTTGGTAATATTTTTTATATTTTGTGCTAATATGGTTTTAGGGCAATATTTACGGGAAATTTCGTACAAATTTTTTGTATTTGCACTATTTTTGTCTCCCAAAATGACCATCACATTTACCAATTTTGCAATACGTTCAACTTCCGTTTGTCGCCTGTAAGTGGCGTTACATATGGTGTTATGAATAATTACATCAAAATTTTTTTGTTGCAAAAAATTTTTTGCCGTTTCAAAATCTTTTTGCGGATGCGTTGTTTGCACCACCAAAAAATATTTTTTTGTATTGTCAATATTTTGCAAAGCGGAGGAATTTTCCGCAATGATAACGTTTTCGGTTGCATAGCCCAAAATTCCCTGCACTTCGGGATGTCCCTTTTTGCCCAAAATTATCAACGTACGGTTCATTTTTGTGCATTCTTCAACCTTTTTGTGAATTATTTTAACGTGCGGACAAGTTCTATCAATATACGGGATATTTTTTTCCACCAAAAGTTGCTCCACAGCTGGCGGAACGCCGTGCGCGCGGATTATAACTTGCGTATTTTTCGGCACTTCAGATACATCTTCTATTATTTTTACGCCTTTTTGGGCTAAATCGTCCGTAACCAAACTGTTATGAATAATTGGACCAAGCGTTACATATTTTTGGGATTTTTCCGTTTTTTCCGTTTTTTCCATAAGTTCCGCCATTTTGTAGGCGGTATTAACTGCACTTGCAACTCCTGCGCAAAATCCCAAATGGTTTGCGACCATTATTTGCATTATTTTACCAACTTTTCTACTTCTAGCATAATATTTGACATTATTTCTTCCGTTTGCTCCGTTTTAAGACGTTTACCGTAATATTTCTCTAGCGTAATAGGTTTTCCAAAATTTATGTATAGCGGCGAAAATTTTTTGTAGTTGCCGCTTATTCCAACAGGCACAATCGGCGCTTTAGATTTAACGCCAAACAAAGCCACGCCGCCTTTTGCAGTGTTTACATCCAATGTTTGCATTCGTGTACCTTGCGAAAAAACCAGCAAGCCTTTTTCTGCCTTTAACATAGACATTGCACTGCGATACGAATTTAAGTCGGCGGATCCGCGATCTACAGGAAACGCACCAACCGAGCGAAAAAATTTATTTTTCATAGGCGTTTGAAACAGTTCTTTTTTTGCCATAAAAGTTAGTTGACGTTTTGTGCTAATTGCCAACATTGCAGGGTCGAAAGAGTGTATATGATTACTGCACAAAATAAAAGCGCCGTTTTTTGGGATATTTTGCAAGCCCGTTACTTTTATTCGATATACAACTCTGGCGGCGACCAAAATACAAAATCTTGTTATCCAATATGCCATAATTTCACCTATCAGTCAATTTTTTGAACTCTTGCAGGATTATATCAACAATTTCGGGAATAGAGCAACCGTCGGAGTTGATGTAAATTGCGTCTTCGGCTTGCACAAGGGGCGAATTTTTGCGGGATTTATCCCGTTTATCACGCATTTTTAGAGCATCCAATACGGTTTGAAAATCGGCTTGTTCGCCTTTCGATTCAAATTCTAGCAAGCGGCGGCGAGCGCGTTCTTCCAAACTGGCATCCAAATAAATTTTTAGTTGGGCAAAGGGCAAAACTTTTATAGCAATGTCTCTGCCGTCCATTACAACACTTTGCTTGGATGCAATTTCTTGTTGAATGGCAACTAAATATTCGCGAACCTCGGAATATTTCGCAATTACAGAAGCTCCATCGGCAACTTTTGGGCTACGCAACTGTTCTGTAACTTCTTCGCTGTTTAATATTACACGTTGTCTACCTTGCTGATCGTAAAAAATATCAATGGAAATTTTTTTAATAATGGCTGTAACAGCGGATTCATCCTTTAGCTTAACCCGATTTTTTATGCAATCCAAAGCAACCGCACGATACATTGCACCAGTGTCAACATACATTATACCGAGTTCTTCGGCTAAAGTTTTTGCGATGGTGCTTTTTCCCGAACCAGAAGGACCATCTATTGCAATGGCGATTGTGTTACTTTGCGGCGGCGTTTTGGGCGGAATTTTTTTCGCTATTGGACGTGTAGGTTTGCCTAAATTTGACTTTTTTGTTGGCTGGGATAAATCGGGACGTAAAGCGGCGGCATCATGCGAATACACATGAACCACGTTATTCTGCGTTTTTGTGAATGCGTCAACGTGCATCATTATGCGAATGCACATTGGCAAACTGCCAGGAACGTCCATTTCTTGTACGCAAAACAAGCCAGCTTCGGTAATGCCCAATTCTCGGGCTGCTCTAGCGGGATATACCGCATCTAAATCTTTTGTAGCAGAAAAAGTTATGCTTATTATTTCGCGAACGTGAAAATCGTTTTTCTTTATCATTTCTTGCAAAGTTTCGGATGTTGCCGCCAAAATTGCCTCGGCAGTGTTTTCTGTTACAGTTGTTGCTCCTCTAATGCAAATCATTTTATCAGTCCTTTTTATATGGTTTGTAAAATTATATGAAAATTATGCAATTCTTCTTCGTTCAAGTCAAAATGGCACATAACCGCATCACGGACATTTTCGGCTAAATCGTTATCGCCTTCAGTAAAAATAGAATGCCCCAACGCACGTGCTTCATAACCGCCGTCTAGCGATTCCTCGACAATAAAAATTATTTCTTTTTGCATAATAATTCCTTTCAAAAAAGCTGTTTAATTTTTAACTTTATAAATTATACCACTATTTTATTTTTTGTACAACTTTTATAAACCAACTAAACTTATGTTACAATTAGATTAAATTTTTTGCAACATGGTAATATTTAGAAAATTTATAGTATAATATTTTTTGAGGTGATTATTTTGGAAGATTTCACATTAAGTTCAGTAGAACACGAAACCGTGGGCGTTACTATAATGGATGTCAGCACGGGTTTTGTCGTGTACGAAAGTGCGCAACACGAATTACTTTATCCCGCAAGTATAACAAAAATAATGACAGCTTTGTTAGTTTTGGAAGAAGTTCAAGATTTAGACGAAGAGTTAGTATATTCCGATAATTCTGTGTTATCGTTGCCATATTATGCAAGCCGAATGCACGCATTGCCAGGCGATGTTATGACCGTACGCGAGGCTTTGTACGGACTAATGTTGCCCTCGGGAAACGAAGTTGCAAACGCATTAGCCGAACACGTTTCGGGCAATATAGATTTTTTTGTCAACCATATGAACCGTCGCGCCGTAGAATTAGGTGCTGTTAATACAAAATTTATCAATCCGTCTGGATTACCAGGCGATGACCAGCATACAACCGCTTACGACATGGCTTTAATTATGAAACAAGCCATAACGCATCCTGTATTTAACGAAGTTATCGGCACATCCGAGTTTTTAATTGACCGTCCACTGCAAAATTTCCATGACGGATTAACCATACGCAACACAAATTTGCTAATTCGCCCAGGCGAATTTTTTGACAGCCGTGTAATTGGCAGTAAAACAGGCTTTACCGATGCGGCACAGCACACATTAGTAACCTATGCACGAGATGGCGATACCGAGTTAATAATATCGGCATTGTTCGGCGGACGGTACGTTCCTACACGAGATACCATAACGCTTATGGATTATGCTTTTTCGTTGCCACGAGTTGTAATTTTCAACCGTTATCAATATGATTTCGAAATTCCTGTTAAACAGGAAATAGACGGCGAACTGGAGACAATAGCAACTGTAACCATTCGCCCTGCGGAAAGCATATCTGTGCCAGTGCAACCAGCAAATATGCCCGAAATACAAGAAATCAGGGATTTCCCCGAATATTTGTCGCCACCTGTGCGTGTTGGCGATATTGTCGGACAAACCGAAGTTTTTGCAAACTCGCAAAGTTTAGGCACAATGAACCTAGTAGCCGAAAGTTCGGCACTGCCAACCGTCCCAGCAATTCATCGTGGCAACCCAGAACCCCAAGAATTAGTTGGAATAGTCAGCACTCCACCAAACGACACGCCCTTTGGCGGATTGTTCTCCAACACAACCAGCATTTTAACCACCGCAATAAGCATAATCCTCCCAATAATTGCACTACTACTAGCGTGCACCGTAATCCTAATGTTACGCCGCCGCAACAAAATAATCCAACGCCGCCGCAGAATGGCTCGCAACAGAAACAACCAATACGCCCGTTTGCGTTTTTCTAAAAATATTTAGCAAAAAGTTCAAAACCGTGGGCGCTGCCCACACCCGCAAGGGACTTCGCCCCTTGACCCCATAACATTTTTAATGGTTTTAGGGTAAAATTATAAGGTCGCAACCTTTGGCAAAATATGCCTAACCATTAACAAATTTGCGGGTCAAGGGGCGAAGTCCCTTGCGGGGTTTGGGGCAGAGCCCCAAGGTCTTTTGTCAAAAACTATAAAATATGGCTTCGGTTACTGGTTTTCCTGTGGATTGCTCGAGGGCTTTTTTGTATATTTGCATTTGGGTTGTGTAGCGTTTTTGTAGTAGTTCTTGGTTGCTGGTGCTTTTGAAATCTACTAGGATTATTTTGCCGTCCTGGGTTTCGAAGTAGCAGTCGATTATGCCGTGTACTAAAATGGATTTTTGGGTTGAACCTGTTCCGTATACTTCGTTTGGCGAAATTCCCATTACGAACGGCGTTTCTTTTTGGATGTATTTTGCCGTTCTCATTTGGGTGGCTAAATTTGAGTTCACAAATTTTTGTATTTTAGATATATTTACCGCCGCCGATTCTTCCTGTGAAATTAAACCTTTTGCTACTAAATTTTCGATTAGCTGCGGAATCGATTCTTCCTTTTGCAAATCGAGATGCTCGATTATTGTGTGAAGTACCGTTCCCAAGCGTAACGGCGTTATTTTTTCCGCTGTGTAAAATGTTGGCGGTGCAAAAATTTCATCGTTTTCTTCGAATTTTTCAAAAAATGACGTTGACATTGGGTCAAGTTCAAAAATACGCTTTATCTCGGAGATGGATAATTTTGACGGCAACGTAACGCGCGACCGAAATTTATCGGCTTTTACCATTCCGCTTGGCAGTTTCCAGTTAATTGCAGGAAAAGCGTTCTTTTTATCGGATTTATCCGCCTTTTTGCGTTTTAGGTTAAGGTTGACCGTTTCGAGAGTTTCAACGGTTATATCTTCGTGAATTTCCAACTTTATATGTTCGTCCGAATGCAAAACCGCTGGAACTATCCAGTCGAGAAAATTTTTCGCATCTTTTATTGCGTGCTTTGGCATTTTGGGCTGTGCCAAATTTTGCCATTTGCTCATATCTTTGGCAAAATCGGACGAAACGCCCGTTAAAATTAGCTTTTCTTTTGCTCTGGTTGTCGCAACGTACAATATACGCAACTCTTCGGCGGTAGTTTCACGTTGACGTAACACGCTTAACGCCACTCGCGCAAGCGTATTGGAACGTGTTCGTGCCGTTAAATCGGTGTACATTGCTCCCAAGCCAAAATGCGGATGCAATATAACGCCGCTGCGTTCGTCCATCTCGTTAAATTGCCGTCCCAACTGGCTTAAAAATACAATGGGAAACTCCAAGCCTTTCGATTTGTGAACGCTCATAACTCGAACAATGTTGTTATCCTTTGGTAAAATCATGGATTCCGCCGAATCGTCCGAATTAACTTGCAACCATTCCACATAACGCACAAACTCAAAAAGCCCAGTAAAACTGGTCGTTTCGTACTGGATGGCTTTTTCCAGCAATAGCTGCAAATTTGCGCGCCGCAACTCGCCGTCATCCATTGTGTTAAAACGGTACGGTAATCCTGTTTCTTCGTATAAAATGCCGATAAGTCGGCTTATTGGCAAAACGCGCGCTTGACTTCTCCAATAATCGATGCTGTTTAGCAAATTTTGCAAGCGGTCAACCAAATTTTTGTCGTTGCCAATTTGAATGTAATCTAATATGCAATCGAAATAATCTCGTTTGTCTGTGCAAAGGCGAATCGCCAGCATTTCGTCCGAGGAAAATCCGTACAGTCGCAAAGTTGTTATTAAATCAATATCCTGGCGAGGATTATCCACAACTCGCAACAAACTCAACGCAACCATTATTTCTTGCGTTTCAAAAAAGCTGCCTGCGGTTTCGGCAACGGCGGGAATCCCCTGCGTTTTCAACTCTTCCACAAATATTGCGGACGTTGATTTTATCGAACGCAACAATATTACAATATCGGAATAATTATATTGAGATTCTTGTTTAATTTTTTTTATGCGATTTGCTATTATTTGGGCTTCTTGGCGGAGCGCTAAATTGGCTTTTGATTCCTCGGTTTGTTTGGCGGTTTCTTTGGTTTCCTCGGATTGCTCGGGTTTTTGCAACTCGGATAGATGCAATTCGGCAGTAAAATCAAAATCAACTTGCGGAAAATCCGCACCAAAATTGAGAGCGGTATCTTCGTTGTATTCAATTTCGTCAAATTCCATCAACCTAAAAAACAGGAAATTTACAGCCTTAAGCACTTCCTGGCGGCTGCGAAAATTTTTGGAAAGCAAAATTGTATTTATATCGATATTATTATATTTATCTATAAAAAGTTGCGGTTTTGCGTGGCGAAAGCCGTAAATGCTCTGTTTTACATCGCCAACCATAAAATGGCGAGATTTTATTGCCGAAAGTATTTTATCTTGTACTTCGTTTATATCTTGATATTCGTCAATCAAAATTTCGCTAAATTTGGCGGAAAGTGCCTGTGCTACCGCACTTGGGACAAGTTTTTCTGGTTCGGAAAAATCCCCTTGCCACAAAAGTTGAATTGCATAATGTTCCAAATCGTTTACGTCAACCAAATTGCGCGCCTTTTTTTCGGCAATGTACAATTTGCGATATTGCAAAACAATGTTGAAAAGTTCGGTAATTATCGGGGCTATGTTTTGCATATCCGCCGCCATTTTTGCAGGTTCGGCAAAAAAGAATTTTTCTTTTGCGGCGGTAATCCGCTTTTTTATTTCGGTTTTGCGAATTTCCTTAACTTGGTCGGCTAAATCTTCGTCAATTTCCTCTTTTGCCTTGCCTTTGTAGGAAAATAGCCGCAAATAGTCAATTTCCTCAAACGCCGAGAACATATTTTCCAAAGTTCCGTTGTCAACTTGCTTTTTGAGAGATTTTATCAACGTTTCGTCATTAACCAAAGCGAGCAAATATTTTTCTGGACCTTGCGGCAAGTAGCAAATTTCGCGGGCTTTTTGTGCATAAGAAAGGGCTGTATCCAAAGTTTCGGATATTTCCGATTTCACAATATCCAGCCAAATGGACAAATCGGCGTTTGCCATTTTTATGTACTGCTCAACGGATTGCTCGGGAAAAGGTCGACTTTCGATAAACTTAAAAAGGCGGCGAATCAGCTTATCCAAACTGACATCTTTGGTTTTACCGCCGCCGAAAATGTCAACCAAAGCAGAAAATTTTTCATTAGAAGAATACGATTCCTCGAACAGCGATTCCATGATTTGACTTTGCAGCAAGTTAAGTTCGGTATTATCGGCAACTCGAAAAGCGGGATCTAAATCCAAAATATGAAAATTATCTTTTATAAGTTTGCGACAAAAGGCGTGCAAAGTTGAAATTGAAGCAACAACCAACCTCGACGATTGGCGCAACAAATTTTCGTTCAGCGGATTTTCTTCTAATCGAGCATCAATTTCCCGTTCAATGCGTTCTTTCATTTCGGCAGCCGCCAAATTTGTGAAAGTAACCACAAGCAAACGGTCAATGTCAACCGTTTGCTGCAAGCCATCGATAAGCCCTAAAATTCTATGCACCAGCACAAAAGTTTTGCCCGATCCAGCCGCTGCCGCAACCAAAATTTGCTCATCTCGTGCAAAAACTGCTTTGTTTTGTTCTTCAGTAAAATTCATTATAAAACCGTCCTATCAAAATGTTAAAATAACAAAACCGTGGGCTCCGCCCACACCCGCAAGGAGCGCGCCCCTTGACCCGCTAATTTTTTTATTTATGTTTCAATGTTCGAGTCTATGGCTTGCGGGCGGATAATATCCGCCTGTCTATAGAGTGCTGAATATATTGCAATTCGTCAAAATATTTATCCAGTTGTTTTGCGTGATATTTAGATTTTTGTGCAAAAGTAAAACCGCATTTTTCGATTACTCGTTGCGATTGGCGGTTTTCAATGAAATGGCAACAGGTTAGGGCTTGAAAATTTAGAACGTTAAAAGCATAATTTATTGCGGCTTGGGTTGCTTCGGTTGCAAAACCGTTGTTCCAGTAATCTTTTGCTATAACGTAGCCAATTTCGGCAATTTTTTGATTTTTGTATTTTTCGGTTTTATTTGCCCACGAACCGTGCAAACCCAACGAACCTATCACTTTTTGGTCTTTTTTGTGATACAATGCAAAATTATTTTTTTCAGCAAGAAACATATCTAAAATTGTTTGGCTTTCGGCAATGTTGGCGTGAGTTCGCCAACCAGCCATTTCGCCCACGCCAGCAACGGACGCATAATTATACAAATCTGATAAATCGGATTGCTCGAAAGCCCGCAATAGCAAACGATTTGTTTCAATTTTAATATTAGTTGTATCAATCACTCTTTGTAAACCTCTCTAAATTTATATTCAATTTCTTCTACTATTTTTACAATTTCAGCATCAAAATGTGAACCACTTTCTTTGCGGATAATATCCATTGCAACCTCGGTGGAAAATTCTTCTTTGTAGCAGCGTTTGCTAACGAGAGCATCGTAAACATCAACAACTGCGACAATTCTTGCGGAAAGCGGAATTTTTTCGCCAGCAAGTTTATCTGGATAACCTTTGCCGTCCCAACGTTCGTGATGATGCCGTGCAATATCGTAACAATGGCGCAAATACTCGTCTGGGTTATCGTCGGACATCATTGTAGCAATCATTTCGCTACCGATTGCGGCATGAGTTTTCATAATATTAAATTCTTCTGGAGTAAGCCGACCAGGTTTTAGCAGAATATGATCGGGAATGCTAATTTTGCCGACATCGTGCAACGGCGATGCTTGTGCGATTGTTGCAGGATTTCCCTGCCGCAAAATTGCTCCATATTTGGGATGCGACAGCAAACTTTCCACTAAAATAGCCGTAAGTTCTTTTATGTGGCGAATGTGCGCGCCCGATTCTATGCTGCGGTATTCCACCATTGTCGCCATAGTTTCCAAAAAAGTTTCTTTGGCGGCGATAAGTTCTTGTGCACGTTTGTCCGCCATAATTTCAAGCGATTCGCGGTAACTGGAAAGTTCAATTTGGTTAGAAACCCGCAAGCGGACAATATCCGAGTTAAACGGTTTTGCAATAAAATCGATTGCACCAGCGGCTAAACCTTTGTCCTCTTCGGCAACCGATGTAATTAAAATAACAGGAATATTATGCAGTTCGGAATCTGATTTTATTGCGGTTAGCAGTTCAAAGCCGTCCATTTCGGGCATCATTACATCCGAGATAACTAATGCTGGGTTTGGTTTAGTTTGCAGTATTTCCAGGGCTTTTTTGCCATTTTCGGCAATATCCAGGTCGTAAGTATCACCTAAAATTGCCTCTAAAATAAGCCTATTTTCTTCCATATCTTCTGCTATTACAATTCTGTTCGACATGAGAAACCTCGATTCTAAATGATATTTGTCTCCAAAAGAGATTTTACGGCGTAAATTACGCCAATTTTGGCATGATAGCGAGTTAATCCGCCTTGCATATAAACAATAAACGGCGGTTTAAGAGGTGCATCTGCGCTTAATTCTATTGAAGAGCCTTGTATAAAAGTGCCAGCCGCCATTACAATTTGGTGCGAATAGCCTGGCATTGCGGCTTTTTCGGGAACAACAAAGCTATCGACAGGCGCGGCTTGTTGGATTCCTTTGCAAAATGCTAATACAGCGTTTTCGCTGCCTAATTTTATAGCTTGCACAATATCGCTGCGTTTTTCTGTTGCGGTTGGCAAAACTTCAAAGCCAAAATTTTCGAAAGTTTTTGCGGCGATAATTGCTCCTATAATGCTGCTTTCTACCACTTGCGGAGCTAAAAATAGCCCTTGCAATATTGCGGAAGTAAGCCCTAAAGTAGGACCTACTTCCATTGCAAGCCCAGGAGCGGTAAGGCGAGTTGCGGCGGATTCAACATACTTTTTTTTGCCAACAACATAACCGCCAACAGGTGCAAGCCCGCCGCCCGGGTTTTTTATTAAAGAACCCACAACAATATCGGCATCTACTTCGGTGGGTTCGGTGGGTTCAACAAATTCGCCATAGCAGTTGTCCACCATACAAATTGTGGCTGGGCTAATATTTTTGATAAACTTGATTAGCTGGGCTATTTCGGATATTGTCAATGAATGTCGCCAAGCATAACCTTTGGAACGCTGTATAGCCACCATTTTTATTTTTTGCGATGTCAATTTAGCGGACAAACTGGGATAATCAATAGCACCGTTTGGTAATAAATCCACTTGTTGGTACTGTACGCCAAACTCGGCAAGCGAGCCGTCGGCTGGTTTTATTCCAATTACTTTGTGCAGTGTATCGTAGGGCGCTCCTGTAACGTAAAGCAAAGTATCGTTTGGTCGCAAGTTGCCAAAAAAGGCAACCGCCAACGCATGAGTGCCAGAAACTAGCTGCGGACGCACTAAAGCGGATTCTGTTCGAAAAACATTGGCATAAACCTGTTCGAGGGTTTCTCTGCCTAAATCGTTGTAACCGTAGCCTGTAGCAGTGTTAAAATGGGCATCGCTAACTTTTGCCTGTTGCATTGCTTGCAAAACTTTTAGCTGGTTAAATTCGGCTATTTGGCTTGGTTCTTTTAAGTAGGGCAAAATTGCAATTTCGGCTTGTTCTACAGCGGCTGTTGCCTGTTCTTGAACGCTATTGAAAATTTTTTTCATTGGCTTATCACTTTCGTATTATTCGGCGGACTTTTTATCAAGTTTATCAACTTCGTCGGGATCGTCGTCATCGCCTTCAATTTTTTTGTACGCTTCTACTATACCAGACAGTGGACGCAGTGGAATTATCGTTGAGACTGCGTGTTTGTAAATCATTTGCTGCTTATTTTCTGATTCTAGCAGTATTACATAATTGTCAAAACCGCGAACAACTCCCCTAATTTGAAATCCGCTAGTTAAGAATATTGTTACTGGCATTTCTTGTCGTCGTGCCTTGTTTAGTACCATGTCTTGATAACTCTTTACCATAGTTAATCCTCCCATTTGCGTGGTTTAACGAAAATTATTTATAACTTTTAAGCACGCAAAAGCCATTTCTTCTGATGTTGTTTTGTCCGTATTCAAGCAATAGCCTGTAAGTTGGTGTCTAAACCAAGTTAGTTGCCGTTTGGCGTATCGACGGCTATTTTGCTGAATTGTCAATATTGTTTCTGCTAATGTGCATTTATCGTTAAGATATGGCAACATTTCTTTGTAGCCTATTGCTTGCATTGCTGTTGTGTTGCTAGTTACGCCGTTTTCTAAAAGATACTTTACTTCTTGTGGCAAGCCTTTTGCGAACATAATTTCTACTCGTTTGTTTATTGCATTGTACAGGGATTGGCGGTCGCGCGTTAGAATAATAAAGCGGTTATTGTAGCGCGGTTCTTTTTGGGGCTTGTGGTGCGAAATTGGTTTTCCTGTACTTTCGTAATACGCCAATGCGCTAGATACTCGTTGCACGTTGTTAGGATGTATTCGGCTTGCCGATAGAGGGTCTACTTTTTGCAAATATTCGTATAATTCCTGGGATGTAGCGTTTTTTTGCAGATGTTCTTGTAGCTTTGTTGATTCTTTTGGTGCTAGAGCATTTTTGTAAGCGACAGCGTTAATATAAAAACCAGTACCCCCTACCAATATTGGAATTTTTCCTCTGTTGTATACTTCTATTATAGCTTGATTTGCCAACTTTTGGAATATAGCAACAGAAAAATTTTCTGTGGGTTCGATGATGTCGATTAAATGGTGAATAACGCCGTTTCGCTCGGATATAGTTGGTTTAGCCGTACCAATATCCATATTCTTGTAAATTTGCATAGAATCCGCCGATATTATCTCGCCATTTAGCATTTTTGCTAAATTTATTGCGGTTGCCGTTTTGCCGCAAGCAGTTGGACCAGTGATAATAATTAAATTTTTCATGTTCGTTTGAACATTTTTTCTATTTCCGATTTACTTAATTTTACGATTGTTGGACGACCGTGCGGACAAGAATATGGGTTGTCAAGTTGAAACACTCTGCTAATCAGCTTTTGCACTTCTGGGATGCTTATTTTATCGTTGGCTTTTATGGCTTTTTTGCAGGCGGCGGTTGCAACGTCCTCACGGATTTTTCTTATTGGCGTGGTTTCTGTGCCGATTTTCAGCTTTTCGAGCAATTCGGCAAAAAACGTAAAATCGAGACACTCGGACAAAACCAGCGGAACAGCCGTTATATTTAGCGTTTCGTCCACCGAAAACTGAAACCCAAAATCGTTGAAAAATTGCTTATATTCTTGTGCGGTGGCTATTTCTTCGGCGCTCAAATGCAGTTGAATTGGCTCTAACAATGGCTGCGATTTGTGCGTTTCGTTTTTTAGCTTGTGCAAAATTTCCTCGTACAATATTCTTTCGTGAGCTGCGTGCTGATCGATTAAAAATAAATCGTCCGATTTTGTCGCAAGCCAATATGTTCCGAAAATTTGCCCAAGTAGCGAAAATTCATTTAGTTCGTTTAGCTGATTGTCGGTTGACGAAATCGGTAAATCGGGCGAAAAATTTGAACTTGTCGAAGCTGGCGAACTTGTCGAAACTGTCGAACTTGTTGAAAAAGGCGGTTTTTTGGAAAATTCTGCTAAACTTAACATTGGCTTTGCTTTTGGCGGAATTTCCATGTTTTTTTGTGCAAAATTGTTTTGAGTAGCGATTATTGGCGGATTTATTGAAACTTTATCGTTGATTATTCCAGGAATAATTTCCTGTTGAGGTTTCAAAGGCGGCGTGTAATTGTGCGTTGGATGTTTTTGCGTAATGGTTGGAATTAAGATATTATCCGCCAAAGTTTTGTTCAGCGCATCGACAACACGGCTGTAAACTGTGCGTTCGTCAGCAAAGCGAATTTCCATTTTTGTGGGATGCACATTTACGTCGATTTCGTCTTCGGGGACTGTTACGTACAGCACGCACACAGGAAATTTGCCGATAGGCAAGCGAGTTTTGTAGGCATCTTCTACAGCGGCTTGTATGGTTTCGTTTTTCACGTATCGACCGTTAATAAAAAAGTTTTCGCCGCTGCGGCTACCGCGGGCAATTTCGGGTTTGCCGATAAATCCATTGACAAACTCGTTGTTCGGAATTTTAATTAAACCTTTGGCGGTTTCCTTATCGTACAAGTTGTAAACCACGGTTTTGAGATCGCCGTTACCGTTGGTAGTTGCAATAATTTTGCCATTTTGGATATATCTAAAAGATTTATTTGGATAGCCGAGCGCCAATCGTTGCACTAAATCGGTAATGTAAGCGGCCTCTTGCGGTGGCTTTTTGAGAAACTTTAGCCTAGCAGGAGTATTAAAAAATAGGTTAGATACGGTAATTGTCGTACCTTCAGCACAGCCTATTTCTTGCCTTGCGGCTAAAGTTCCGCCGTGCAAAGCTACTTTTGTACCAGAAACAGCACCATTAACTTTAGTAACCATTTCCACATGAGATACAGCGGCTATGCTAGCCAATGCTTCACCTCTAAAGCCGAGAGTTTTTATGTTGTGCAAATCGTCAATATCGGATATTTTGCTAGTTGCGTGTTGCTCAAAAGCCAAAGGAATTTGCTCGGGCAAAATTCCGCCGCCGTTATCCGTAACACGAATATAGGAAAGTCCACCATCTTTTATTTCGATTGTTATGTCGCCCGCGCCCGCATCAATGGAATTTTCCGTTAATTCTTTTATAATTGAAAGCGGCCGCTCGACAACTTCGCCTGCCGCAATTTTGTTTATTAGCTGTTTGTCTAGCTTTTTTATTGTTTTCAAGGTTGTTCCTCCTCGTTGTGGATTAAAATTGCTTATTGTTAGGAAATTAAATTTTCTACCCAGTTTAATGGGCGTTTAATAACTTTTGCTATGGTGGCTGGTTCCATTCCGAATTTTATTAGGTTTGTTGCGATTTCTAGGGTTTGTTCTTCTTCGCCTTGTTTTCTAGCAAAAAATTCTCTATCAGCCATTTCTCTTTCTAAACTATATTCATAACCAAACATATCAATCACTCCTGTTTTGGGAAATTAAATTTTCTACCCATTGCAAAGGGCGTTTAGCAGCTTTTGCTATTGTGGCTGGTTCCATTCCAAATTTTATTAGGTTTGTTGCGATTTCTAGGGTTTGTTCCTCTTCGACTTGTTCGTAACCCTCAACAAACCCCTCTACAAACCCTTCTGCGAAAGCAGTTGCAAAAATTCCTTCATAGCCCTTTTTTAACGCTATTTCAAAACCTTTTTCAAAAATTTTTTCGAGATTATACTCTTTATTGCAACTGTTCCTATTGTCAACTTTTTCTTCCAAATTATATTCTAACATATCAATCACTCCTATTTTGGGAAATTAAATTTTCTACCCATTGCAAAGGGCGTTTAGCAGCTTTCGCTATTGTGTTTAGTTCAATTCCAAATTCTATCAAAGATAATGCAAACTCTGTAGCTTCTTCTTCCCTAGCCACAATCTCCCTACCAACCATTTCCTCTTCAAGGCTATACTCATAACCAAACATATCAATCACTCCTATTTTGGGAAATTAAATTTTCTACCCATTGCAAAGGGCGTTCAAGAATTTGTGCTATTTTTTTTGATTCCATTCCAATGTCTAGTAAATTTGTTATGGCTTTTAGTGCTTGTTCGTCAGTGCCCTCTTGTCTACCCTCTTCCCTAGCCACAATCTCCCTACCAAGCATTTCCTCTTCAAGGCTATACTCATAACCAAACATATCAATCACTCCTCTATAATTTTCTTCAAGAAAATCGGCAATATAAATTTGTTCGTTTATTGCTTTGTTTATTGCCTTTGCTATTGCTTTATCCCTTGTAAAGCCCTGTTTTTTATAATCTTCTATTAAATGTACAACATACGAATATCCCTGCAATGACGGGCTTTTTGCTAAAATAACGCCGTTTGTGCTGTATCTTATATCTATAACGTTTACGACAACTTCTAATGACGGGTTTTCGTCTGGTGTAATAAATGCGTCCGATAATTTCATTACCTTTGGCAAGTTTTTTGCCAACTTTTTGCCGTTGTACAAAACGTAAAATTTTGGAGTTGGCAACTTTATCCAATCTTTGTGAACGCTTTTGCCTTGTAATATTTTTGCCATTATCCCGTCAAAAGCGTATTCTAGCATTCGCAGGGGCATATTTTGGTTATCGCTGCTCATGTGTTCGGATAACAACAGCAATTCATCTTCGATTGTGCAGAAAATATCGCCGAACCTGCCCAGTAGCTTGTTTTCTATGTCAAAATGTGTAACTTTTGCGGTTGGCTTGTAATTTTTGTTCTCTAGTGCGTTGTATAATTCTATTACTCTTGCGGGATTTTGGTACAATAGCCGCAAAACTGTATCTTTATATTTGTGTCCACTATGATTTTGATTTTCCATTAAAACTCCTGTTCCAGGCTAAGCTGATACGATTCCACATAAGATGTATTTATCAAGCTATTATCACGTTCTAGTGTAGTAAGCACTTTTTCGGCACGATTTAGCACAGCAGGAGGTAAACCCGCTAATTTTGCGACTTGTATACCGTAACTTTTATCTGCGCCGCCGCGAATCAGCTTTCGCAAAAAGATATTTTCTTCGCCCATTGTGAACGAATAATTTCGAACACATTCCAGCCGTTCTTCCATAACAATAAGTTCGTGATAATGCGTTGCGAACAAAGTTTTTGCCTTTATTTGGCTTTCGATATATTCAAGCACCGACCACGCAATGGAAAGCCCATCGTAAGTGCTTGTGCCGCGACCAATTTCATCCATTATTATAAGGCTATTTTGGGTTGCATGATTGAGAATATACGCAACTTCCGTCATTTCAACCATGAAAGTGCTTTGTCCCTCGGCTAAATCGTCGGATGCACCTACTCTTGTGAAAATTCTGTCAACTGTGCCGATGTTTGCCGATTTTGCAGGAACAAAACTGCCGATTTGCGCCATAAGCACAATTAACGCAACTTGCCGCATATATGTAGATTTTCCCGCCATATTTGGGCCCGTAATAACTGCCATACGCTCCTGTTTATTATTGAGATTTGTATCGTTTGGCACAAAAGATGCGTATTGCTCCAGTACAGGATGCCGCCCTTCGATTATTGTGATTTTGTCGCTGTTGTCAACTTTGGGCTTGCAATAGTTGTTGTTTTCGGCTATATCTGCCAAGGATTGTAACACGTCCAACGATGCCAATAATCTCGCCATAAATTGCACACGCTCAATATTTTGCACAATATTTTGACGTAAATTTTCGAAAATTTCGGCTTCCAGTTCAACGGATTTTTGGTCGGCAGTCAAAATTGTTTCGGCAAGTTTATCTAATTCGGACGTTGTATATCGTTCTCCAGTTGACAAAGTTTGCTTTCTAATGTAATGTTTCGGCACGGCGCTTATATTGGATTTTGTTACTTCAATAAAATAGCCAAAAACTCGGTTATATTTTATCTTGAGACTTCTTATGCCTGTATTTTGGCGTTCTTGTAACTCCAAGTTGTTAATCCAATCGTAACCGTTATTTTTTACATCTAATAGCTTGTCAAGTTCAAAATTGTAACCTTTTTTTATAAGTCCGCCCTCTTTAATCGACAGAGGAGGTTCGTCAACCAAAATTTCGTTTATTAACGAGTAAACATCATGCAAATCGTCAAAAGTTTGGTACATAGATTGATTTAGCTGTATTTTGCAAGTGCTTAAGTTTTCCTTTATTGTGGGCAAAACCGCCAGCGAGTTGCGTAAAGTTGCCATATCTCGGGCGTTTGCGTTTGCACCGATAAGCCTTGTAATAAGCCGCTCCATATCGTGCAACTTTTTCAACGATTCGCGGAGTTCTATTCGCAAAAAAGATTGATTTATCCATTCTTCAACGGAATCCAATCGCTTGTTGATAGCTTGCGGATCGGTTAATGGCATTTCTATCCAGTTGCGTAAAAGGCGCGCGCCCGCTGGAGTGCAAGTTCTGTCGATAACGCTTAACAACGTGTTTCTCTTGTTTGTGCGTTTAGATGTCGCTCGCAAGGGCGATGTCAACTCTAAATTTTGGCGAGTGTTTCTATCTAGTATTAAAAAGCCCAAATCGGAATACGCTTTTATGGACGTTATTTGATTGAGAGCGTTGCGTTGCGTATCTTGCAGATAATTTAGCAAAGCGGCTGCCGCCAAAATTTCGGTGGAATTTTTGGTAAACCCGAACGCCTCGAGGTGCATTGTTTGAAAATGCTCTGTAAGGGCTTTGTAGGCAAATTCGGGATTAAAAATCCAGTTTGGCAAGGAAATCGGCTTTATTTCTAGTAACTGCACAACGTTTTTTGTGTAGGCAAAATTTTCGTCCGTGATTATTTCAACGGGCGCATAACGAGAAAGTTCGTCCAATATACGTTTCTGTTCGTTGCCATCTTCCAACGGGAAAGTTGTTGCGTAAAATTCGCCTGTTGTAATATCCGCGACCGCAAGCGAGCATTCTTTTTTTAGCACGTACAAGCACAAAATATAGTTGTTTTTTTTGGAATCGAGCATTGCAGAATCGGTGATAGTTCCAGGCGTAATAATGCGGACAACTTCGCGGCGCACGGGCCCTTTTGCGTTCGGCTTGGGAGCCTCCATTTGTTCGCATATTGCCACACGATAGCCTTTTTCCACCAAGCGCGAAATATATGTTTCGGCGGAATGATACGGTACGCCGCACATTGGTGCTTTTTCGGCGGCTCCGTAACTTCTGCCCGTTAGTGCAATATCCAATTCGGAAGAGGCTGTTATTGCATCTTCAAAAAAAAGTTCGTAAAAATCGCCTAATCTAAATAAAAGCAGACAATCGGCGTGTTTTTGCTTTATATCATTATATTGTTGCATCATAGCTGTCATTTTAGTACCTCATAACACTTTTGCAATAATAAATTACATAGGAAAGTAATCAGTGGTTGAATTTGTATAGCGTTTTGGCGTTTATCGTAGGGGCGGATATTATCCGCCCGTACTTGCCCGTTCGGCAGGCGGGCGACAGGCGAGAGTCCGCCAGTTTATGGTTTGCGGAGGGTTAATATACGCCAGTTTGTGGCTTGCGGGCGGATATTATCCGCCCCTACATTTTAGCAAATGCAGTTCTTCAACTACTGATTTGCATTTAATACAAGAATATTTGTCATTTTTAGTATACCATGATTATTATTTTTTGTCAAAATTAAATTTTGTAATTTTTTCTTGACTTTCAAAATTTTTTATACTATAATTATCTTGTGGTAAAATTTATTTAGAAAGGGTTGACTTTTTTGTTTTTTTGTGAAACGCAACATAATGAGCAGAGCAGAGCAGAGCAGAGCAGAGCAGAGCAGAGCAGAGCAGAGCAGAGCAGAGCAGAGCAGAGCAGAGCAGAGCAGAGCAGAGC
>WRKG01000280.1 GCA_009778185.1 Bacillota bacterium | reverse complement strand
TGTTTTTGAACTTTTTTTTGCCACGAATGATGCCAGGCGATCCGATTGCGGCACTTGTGGCTGGTGCGGCTGGCGAAGGTGCTACCGCCTCTGTTATTCAGCAGATTGAACAGGATTTCATCGAGCGGTTCGGCTTGGATAGACCGCTCCCTGTACAGTTTGGGATGTACGTTATGAACCTCCTGCGTGGCGATTTGGGAACTTCGTTTACCCAACATCCGCGGCAAGTTTCCGATATTATCGGCGAGTCAATCGTTTGGACGCTCGCACTGCAAATCCCAGCAATAATTGTGGGCTGGGTGCTTGGAAACGTGCTTGGTGCAATTTCTGCCTACATTCGCCGTGGCTTCGATGCCGCCGTTATGCCGCTGTTCATGTTCATTAGCAGCATTCCTGCTTTCGGAATGGCTATCGTCATGCTTTGGATTTTCGCAATCACACTAAATTGGGCTCCTGTCGGCGGCGGCTTTGCGTTCGATATGGTTCCTGCTTTCACGCCAGAATTTATCGCATCGCTGCTGCTGCACTATCAACTGCCGTTTTGGACGGTCGTCCTAATCACAATCGGCGGTCAAGCTATCGGAATGCGGTCAATGTCCATTTACGAACTTAATGCCGATTACGTCAAATATAGCCGCTTTTTGGGAATTAAAGACCACAAAATTGTCGGTTACGTTTTTCGCAACGCTATGTTGCCCCAAATTACTGGGCTTTGCTTCGCACTCGGCGGAATGATGGTCGGTAACATTGTCGCAGAAATTATTTTCAATTATCCTGGAATAGGCACAACTTTGCTAACCGCCTTGCGTAGCCAGGATTTCCCACTGATTTCCGCAACAACGCTGATTATCACGTTTATGATTTTAATTGCAAATTTGGTTGTCGAGGTTATTTACGGTTTTGTCGATCCCCGTATTAAAGCCGCGCAACAGGATTCCTAGGAGGTGCGCCCATGTTTAGACAAGTAAAACAGGCGTTCTCAACGCCAAAATTTTTGATTGGATTTATCATTTTTACTTCGGTGTTTTTGCTGGCGATAATTTATCCGCTGATTTCGCCATTTACGCCGTTGCAGCTGGTTTCTCGGCAATCGTTCACTGCTCCTGGGCGATATGTCAACATTCAAGATGTCGTGGAAAACCGCGATCGCCGCTATTTTCTGCTGAATGTTGAGGAAAATCGTGTTGCGGACGTGCTTTCTGTGGAGGATTCGCTCCGTATGATTGATTTTTTGGAAACGCATTTGGATTTTCCGCCTGGCGTTTTGTCGGTGGAAGACGAGCCAGCCTTAATTGCGGCTTGGAACGCAAATTATGACCCAAATCAGCGGATTCAAGGAATGACTTTGGCGGCACATAACGAAAACGTGCGTTTTAACGAGCGATTGCAGGTTGCAATTAGCGAAGAAGGCGTAATTTTGGCATATTTCAACGAAGACGGCGAACTTGTGCAAGATACAGCCAATATGTTCGAAAGCCGAGATTTTGTCAACGTGAACAGCATTGTAAACCTTGTGCATTTGCCGCTCGGCACGGATAACTTTGGGCGAGATGTGCTTACACAGCTACTTTCGGCGGTTATGACTTCGCTGCGGTTGGGCTTGATTGCTGGCGCGGTTGCAACCACGATTGGGCTGTCGTTCGGCTTGATTTCTGGCTATACTGGCGGCTTTGTGGACGATGCGATTTTGTTCATAACCAACCTGTTTACCGTAATTCCTGGATTTGTGCTGCTTATCCTAATCTCAAATGCGATGGATCCTGGCGCGCGGAGCGTAAACACGGTCGCAATCGTAATCGGCTTTACCGCTTGGCCTTGGACGTGCCGTTCTGTGCGGTCGCAAGTGCTTTCTCTGCGAAATCGAGATCACGTAAATTTATCCAAATTATCTGGTCATAGTATGCCACGCATCATTTTGAACGATATTTTGCCATATGTGGCAAGTTATGTTGTTATGGCGTTAATTTTGCAAATTTCCACTGCGATTCTTGCGGAAGCTCAACTTTCCATGCTCGGATTGGGCCCATCCACCACCGATGTTGCAACGCTCGGCTTGATGATGAACTGGGCGCAAATGTTTTCGGCTTGGCAAGCTGGCGCTTGGTGGGCTTTCGTGCCTATCATTTTGGCGATTGCGGCGATTGCGTTCTCAATGAACCTTATGAACACTGGGCTTGACCAAGTGTTTAATCCACAACTTAGAGAGGGCTGATTTTATGGGAAAAATCATGTTAGAGGTAAAAGACCTAAAAACCAAGTACGTAACCCGCTTTAAGGAGAACGTTTATGCGGTTGACGGCGTTTCGCTGGAGATTGAAGAGGGCAAATCGTTGGGCGTTGCGGGTGAATCTGGCTGCGGAAAATCCACGCTGGCGCTAAGTTTAATGGGATATTATTTTGCTCCGCTTCATTATATTAGCGGCGAAATCATAATTGACGGCAAAAATATTTCTGGAATGAAACCTGACGATGTTCGCAAAAATATTTTGGGAACGGAAGTTGCGTACATTCCGCAAGCCGCCATGAACGCACTAAATCCCACGCAAAAGGTGATTCGGTTCATCGAGGATGTTATTCATGCGCACGATAAATCCGTTAGCAAAAAGGATATTTTTGACATGGCACGCAAGCGGTTTGAGATTCTCGGATTGCCGCAAGAGGTGCTAAATCGCTACAGCGTAGAGCTTTCTGGCGGAATGAAACAACGCACAGTTATTGCAATTTCCACAATTTTGTCGCCGAAAGTGCTGATTGCGGACGAGCCGTCGTCGGCGCTGGACGTAACTTCGCAAAAAATGGTCATCAAAATGATGCGAGATCTCATGGAAAAGGGCTACATTAAATCGATGATATTCATAACGCACGAATTGCCGCTGTTGTACAACGTAACCGACCACATCATGGTAATGTACGCAGGGCAAATTGTGGAGCGTGGCACGGCGCGCGAAATGGTTTTCGACCCAGTTCATCCGTATTCCAAGGGATTGATGGGCTCGATAATTGTGCCAGAGGAAGGCACGCGCGATGTCAAGCTGGAGGCGATTCCTGGAACGCCGCCGAACTTGAAGAAACCGCCTGCAGGCTGTCGTTTTGCGGCACGTTGCAAATATGTTATTCCAACTTGCAGCCTTGGCGAGCGTTCGCGGCGAGTTTTTGACGATAATCGAATGCACTTGTGCATACATTCCGTGGATTTTTTACGAGAAACGTACGCAAAAGAGGGAACAGGAATTGCCGCCATAAAATCCCAAAAAAGCGAAAATTTGAAAGAAAACAAGAAAACTAGCGAGAAAACGCAAGAAAACGCAAGCAATAAATCTAGTGAAAACGAAAGCGAGGTGTAAAAAATGCCAATGAGTTTGCAAGAACTGCAAAACAAGCCGTCCGTGTTGCGCGGCGACAAAGTAACCAAAATTTTTGGATACGGAGTGAATAAAAATACAGCGGTGAACGAAGTAAATTTCAACTTTCGTGAAAGCGAAGTTGTGTCAATCGTTGGCGAATCTGGCTCTGGCAAGACAACGCTGGCAAAAATGGTTTTGGGGCTAATCGGCGTAACGCAAGGCGACATTTACTTTCGTGATGCCGTGCGAGATATATCCAGCCACAAGAAGAAAAAGGAGTATTGGAAAGGGATTCAAGCGGTATTTCAAGATCCGTTTTCGTCGTTCAATATGTTCAATAGGATAGATACGCTGTTGCTGGATTGCATAAATTTAATGGGCGGCAAAAAGCTGCCAAAAGAGGAGAAAGTGCGGTTAATGACGGATGCGTGCTCGTTTGTCAACTTGAAATATGAAGAATTAACGAATAAATATCCATTTGAGTTGTCGGGCGGACAAATGCAGCGGCTAATGATAGCGAGAATTTTCCTGTTAAAGCCGAAGATTCTGATAGCGGACGAGCCGACATCGATGGTGGATGCGTGTTCGCGCGCGACAATTTTGGATATGCTGCTGAAGTTGCGAGACGAGGTAAACATGACGATAATTTTCATAACGCACGATATTGGGCTTGCGTACTATGTTTCGGATACGGTGTATATAATGGAACATGGGCAATTTGTGGAAAGCGGCACAGCCGAGGATGTTATATTGAATCCGCAAGCGGAGTATACTAAGCGGTTGATTAGCGATGTTCCGAAGATTCATGAGGAATGGGATTTGAGTACGGTGGCTGGCTTATAAAACGGATAATCAAAATATTATACAATATATATTACATAAAAAAACGCCAAACAACAAAATTTGGCGTTTTTACTATCTAAACTGTCAAATATCTTTCCCAATCGGGTTTAATGCCCAAAATTGGCAATAATCTAGTTAAATTTACTCTATATCGCATATATGGATGTATTTCTAGTGCATCGAGAGCAAGCTGCTTGTCAACTTGTATTCCTTCGATTGTTGTTACGGCTTTTGCTTTATTCATTAAGTCCAATAAATGCTCGTATGTAGGCAATTCTTCTCGCATTATTTTGCAAATATCTTGCCAATGTTGCTTGAGAATCTCGGCGCTTGTGTTTTCCATTATCGAGGGATTATTCACTTTGTCAAGTTCTGGCTTAAAAAGTGGCCCGTATATTTTGTAAACTTTATCCCAGTCAACATCGTCTGTGCCGAAAGTTGGCTCGCCGTATTTTCCGTCAATTATATCGTGATACAATTTTGTTACCATTAAAGTTGCAACGCCAACTTTTGTACCGTGAAACGGCATAGGTTCGCCACGTTCCAGCTTTTTCATTTCCCAATAATGTGCGATAAGATGCTCCGATGCGGATGCAGGGCGAGTATTATTGGCAAGCGTCATGCAAAGCCCTGATAGAACGAGTGCCTCCATAAGTGCGGCGGCGGCATCGGGACTTTCTTCTGTTACTTTATCGGCTAATGCGGCGGTTTTTTTCAGAACATCCGCAACCATTTCCGCAACTTTTGGACAAAAATATTCTTTTGCAACCAAAGTTGCCATTTTCCAATCCGCCAAAGCTACGTATTTTGCCATAATATCGCCGAATCCAGCCGATTTTAACTCGGCAGGAGCTTTTGCCAAAATGTCAGTATCGCCAATAATTATGGACGGTGCATGACACAACAGGCTTTCCTTAAAGCCGTCAATCGTGATTGGCGCGGTACTAGATGCAAATCCGTCCATGGACGGCGCGGTTGCGAAAATAGCAAACGCTTTTTTTACATTGAACGATGCCAACCGACAAATATCGCCAATCGAACCGCTACCAACCGCTAAAATTCCGTCAACATCTTCCGATAGCGTTTCAATTTCCTTTACGTGCTTAATATCCGCCTCGGTGAAGTTGTCGTAACATTGCAATTTGCAGGAAAATCCCCCATTTTTCAAAACATCGAGCAAGCCATTTGCGGCGGCTAAAGTGTTTTTGTCCGCAACTAATAATATATTGTGCGGAAAATCCTTCAAAATTTCGGCGGTTTGTGGCAAAAGTCCACGTCCAATTTTTACAATCATGTCAATGTGCGGATGTTCGTATCCGCAGGTACAGCTGTCAATATTTACCATTTTTTTGTTCCTTTCCAGTTGAGTTTTATACTTTTATTATACTCGTCAAAAAGGCGGCTGTCTAATTTTTTTTGAGAGGGTTGAAAAAAAAATAATAATCGTGTATAATGTAAATGATGAAATAATCCCTATTAAAAACACTAAAAATGGAGGTCTTAAAATGGCGGACGTTTACAAGGAACAACTAATTAAAAAAATTCCCGATACAAAAGACACGCTAAAACGAGTGGGAATTATTTTTGCCGTAATGTTGATTTTGGTTGGCTCGATGACTATAATTCCGCAATTTGGAATATTTATAACTTTTGCGGCTGGTTTTGGTGCGTACATTGTTTTGGGTCGCCTAAAAAAGGAATTTGAATACAGCGTTACAAACGGCGAATTGGATATAGATGTAATTTACAATAAATCTAATCGCAAACGCCTATTTACTGGCAATATAAAGGATTTTGAAGTTATGGCTCATGTGGAAGATACTTCCCACGAAAATATGCTTTCTACCGCACAAGAAAAAAAAGATTACAGCTCTGGCACAGTTTCGGAGCGATCTTATATATTTTTGACCAACTATAATGGCAAAAAACAGTCAATTATTATCGAACCCAACGACGAAATTTTACAAGAAATGCGTAAATTGTTAAGTCGCCAAAAGTTTCATCCCAAAAAATAGCAAAAAAAGGGGAGTTTTTATGTATTATGAGATGTCAACTACGCACGTTCATGGCGATTTGGTAGGACGAATTTATATTGAACTGGGAAATCTATTGAGAAATTTAATGAACACAAAAGAAGTATTGTTAAGATCTGAAACAGGTGCATTGGTTCATTGGGGGAAAAAATATGTAGAAAATGTTTCTTTAGTGGATATTTCTAATTTTGACCCAAAAGTAATTACTACTTTGGGAACAGTAGAGCCGGATTTAATGTTGTTTCACAAAAACCCATATATTCGTGCAGATGCTCGTGTTGCTGGTTTTCCCGATTTAGTTGTGGAAGTTTGGTCAGAATCAAACGATTTAGCAGAACATAATATGAAACATCAACTATATTCTACCTCACACACAACCGAGCATTGGTATATCGAGCAAAATTCAACAGAAATGGAATGTTGGATTGGCAAAAATCGGCAACCTAATAAAGATTTGACCAAACCACTAGTTACCGTTGGTGGCTTGCCAATAGATATTTCTGACATATTCACTCTAAAAAAATTATAACCGAAAGGAAAGTTCTCATGGGATTTGTATTTGAAACAGAAACAACTCACAGACACGGAGATTTAACTGGATATATTTACATGGAGTTGCGAAACTTGCTAAAAGGCTCGATGGCTACAGAAAAAACCATTTTGCGACAACTTTCTGGGGGATTATCACATTGGGGCGAAAAATTCAAAGGACCTATTAGTTTGATAAACCTCTCCGATTTTGACCCAACAATAATTGAACATTTGCAAATTGTCGAACCCGATATAATGCTTTTTCACGAACACGAGTTTGTACTTGGATACGCCTGTGTTGCAGGTTTTCCCGATTTGGTCGTCGAAGTTTGGTCTGATTCTAACCCAAAAGTTGAACGCGAAATGAAACACAACCTATACACAACTTCCCCAATAACCGAACATTGGTACTTAACCGAATATTCAAGCGAAATGGAATGTTGGATTGGCAATAAACGCCAGCCAAATAAGGATTTAACCAAGCCAATAACTACCGCTTATGGCTTGCAAATAGATATATCTGATTTGTTCGAAGATGGTTATCAAAAATATCAATAAATTTATTAGCTGATAAACGAAAGGAAAAAATTTATATGCAAAAAATTATTCGCGAGGCTCTTACCTTTGACGATGTGCTGTTAATCCCTGCTTACTCCGAAATTTTACCCATGGATGTTAAGGTTGACACAAAAATTACTCAAAAAATTAACCTAAATATCCCAGTAATGAGTGCAGGTATGGACACCGTTACCGAATCCAAAATGGCTATTGCAGTTGCACGTCAAGGAGGTATAGGCATTATACATAAAAATATGTCTATAGAACAACAAGCCGCCGAGGTTGACAGAGTCAAACGCTCGGAACACGGCGTTATTACCGACCCTTTTTCGCTATCGCCCAACCATTATGTGCATGAAGCCGAGGCTCTTATGGCGCGTTATCATATTTCTGGCGTTCCTATAACCGAGCATAACAAGCTAGTTGGAATAATCACTAACCGTGATATGCTGTTTAACTCGGATCCCAACAAAAAAATTTACGAGGTAATGACAAGGGAAAATCTTGTAACTGCTCCCGAAGGCACAACGCTTGACGAGGCGAAATCTATTTTAACACGCAACAAAATTGAAAAATTGCCAATAATTGACCAAAAAGGCAATCTAAAAGGGTTAATAACGGTTAAAGATATTCAAAAAACAATTAAATATCCCAATGCGGCAAAAGATGAGCAAGGTCGGTTGTTGGTGGGTGCGGCAATCGGCACAAATGCAAATTATATGGAACGTGTAAAGGCACTAATTGAAGAAAAAGTAGATTTAGTTGTGTTAGATTCGGCTCATGGACATTCTTTGACAGTCATAAATTGCTTAAAAGATATAAAAAGTGCATTTCCTAATTTGCAGGTTGTGGCGGGCAATGTTGCCACTGCCGATGCAACGGTGGCTCTCATCGAAGCGGGCGCAGATGCCGTTAAAGTGGGAATTGGTCCTGGCTCGATATGCACAACGCGCGTTGTCGCAGGAATCGGCGTTCCGCAATTTACAGCCGTTTTGGATTGTGCCGAAGCAGCAAAACCGCACAACATACCGATTATCTCGGACGGCGGGATTCGCTATTCTGGCGATATTGCAAAGGCTTTGGCGGCGGGCGCAAATGTCTGCATGATGGGCAATGTTTTTGCAGGTTGCGACGAAAGTCCAGGTGCAACCGAGTTGTATCAAGGTCGCAAATACAAGGTTTACAGAGGAATGGGATCGCTTGCCGCAATGGAACAAGGCAGCAAAGATCGCTACTTCCAAGAACACGCACAAAAAGCCGTTCCTGAAGGCGTTGAAGGTCGCACAGCTTACAAAGGCTCGGCTGCGGACACGGTTTTCCAACTTATGGGCGGGTTAAAAGCTGGAATGGGCTATTGCGGTTGCGAAACTATCTCGTGCCTACAAGAAAAAGCCCAATTCTTGAAAATATCCAGTGCCAGTATAAAAGAAAACCATCCGCACGATATTCAAATTACCAAAGAAGCACCAAACTACAGTGTAGAATACTAGGAGGATAACTATGGTACATTTTATTGCAGGAAACAAAGGCGAGGGTAAAACAAAACAGCTTATCCAAAAAGCCAACGAACAACTTAAAGTAACCGACGGAAATCTCGTTTTTATTGACGACGACCGCCGCACAACTTCCGACCTACATTATAACATACGTTTCATCGAAGCAGGTCGTGGAAGATTAGCCAATTACCGCGAATTTTCGGGATTCCTTTTGGGAATTTTGGCTATGAACAGTGATATTAAAACTATCTACATCGACGGCTTAACCAACATTATCTCCAAACTAGATGCCGAAGATTTAGTAAAATTAGCAGCCCGCATGAAACTATTCGCCGAAAAAAATGATGTGGAATTTATTACCTGCATCAACTGGCAAGTAGAAGAATTGCCGCCAGAAGTAAAAGAATTATTGATATAAAAAAATTGGGGCGGTCGAAAAATCGCCCCTTTAATTCCCCATAAAAACCAAAATAAAAAATGCGGGTCAAGGGCGCTGTTCTTTTGTCCACTGGACAAAATTCAGCCTTGCGGGGTTTGGGGTAGCCTGCCCGGCGGCAGGCGGGCGCCCACGGTTTTATTGTTTATCCCTTGAAAGGTGGAAATTATGACGTTAGAAAATGTACGACATTGGTTACATGATAATTTTTTAATAAAGCCCTACAGGGTGCAAAGTTTGTTGTTTGTATTTTTTATAATCAATGGATTTTTTCATGATACGCCGCAAGGGATTTTTATTGGGCTGTTTAATATTGTTGTTTCGCCAGATATTTTGCTGACGGATTACATAGTTATTGGCGGACTTGGCGCAGCCTTGGTAAACGCTGGATTAAGCGGACTTGTTACCGTTGCGGTTTTGGCTTGGGCAAAACACGAGCCACTCGGCTTAACTATGGGAACTTTAGGGCTTGTCGTTGGAATCGCCTTTTTTGGCAAAAATCCCTTTAACATGATGCCAATAATTTTGGGCGGTTATTTGTACAGCCGATTTGTCGGCGTTCCATTCAAAAATTGCATTTTGCCCGCTATTTTGGGAACTTGTCTTGCTCCTGTGGTTACGCAACTGGCTTTTGTTCCGCATATTCATCCGCTTGTCGGAATAATTTTGGGAATTTTAATTGGAATTTTTATCGGATTTATTATAAATCCTGTTGCGGTTGCAATGCGAAAAGCCCACGAGGGTTACAATTTGTACAATGTCGGCTTTGCGGCTGGCTTGATTGGCTTGTGTATTTTTGCACTGTTTCGCAATTTTGGCATAAATTACGAAACCGCCAACATTTGGAGTGCCGATTACAACCACACTTTGGAAATTTTCTTGCTAATGGTTTCGGCATATTTTATCATTTGCGGACTTCTCGGCACAAGCGAAAATTTATCTTTATTTGAGATTATCAGAATGGATTCGGAAGACCACGATTACTACAAAAAACACGCCGAACAATCCTACATAGCAATGGGACTTTTAGGGCTATTTTGCTGGGTTTTTATGCTTATTGTCGACGGAACATACTCGGGCCCAATTATTGGAGCAATTCTTTCGGTTATTGGCTTTGGTGCATTCGGCAAAGGGCTTTCTGGAGCGATTCCTGTAGTTACTGGTGCTATGATTGCCGCAATAGTCAACTACACAATGACGGGAACTCCTGCCAATAGCAGCAATTTTTTATTGGCGGCACTTTTTTCCACGTGTTTGTCGCCACTAACAAGACGATTCGGCATAAAATGGGGTTTAATTGCAGGATTTGTACATCTATCATTGGCAACGCAAGTTGGCATTTTTCATGGCGGATTAAATTTGTATAACAACGGTTTCGCTGGCGGACTTACTGCTATGGTAATGTTGCCACTCATTAGCTTTTTTGAGCAATCTCGCAGTGAATAAAAAATTTACAAAAATTTCTAATTAACAAATTGACAAACAATTTTTGATAATGTATAATCTTATTTGTATAAATTATTAAGTCAAAAATTTTATTGGCTTGAGTGCTTTTATTTGTTTGTGTCAACCTCAATGTAACTTCTAAATATTAGCACTGCAAAATAGAGAGGATTGAGATTTAGTGAAAATTGCTAGTCTGATTAAAATTTTCATTTTTTTATCAATAGTTTTAGTGGCTCTTAATGTGCTATTTTCGGAGTTGGCTGCACTTACAGCAGAAGGTGCTATCGAGGCATATTCCACAATACAAGGAATGTTGCTACAACAAGTTGATCCCGCTGCTGTAAATATGGCAGAAATTAACCGCTTGCAAAGTCAAGTGGGCGAATCGCTCGGTAATGTCGGCGTTTTCCATAATTTGGGATTGGTTACCGCCATTGTTTTAACGTTGATAAATTTAATTGGTATGGTGTACATTTTGTTCCGTTTTGCTCCAATACGCAAAATCGCTACTACTTTGCATGAGGTTTCTAGCGGCAACATGAACGTAAATATTGATAACGAGTTAATTAAAAGTAATGACGAAATCGGTATTTTAGCATCAGATGTTTATACTTTGGTTGACACTGTAACAAGTGTTGTCAACGATTTGCACCAACTTGCACATGAATTTTCCGACCTGGGAAATTATGAATATCGTATAAACACTGCTAGATACAACGATACTTTTAAGGATATTTTAGAAGGTGCTAACACTTTAGCAGCTGGCGTTGTTGACGATATTTTGCCGATGATTCAGTCGCTTGACAAGTTGGCAGAAGGCAACTTTGATGTAAAAGTTGTCGAATTGCCAGGCAAAAAAATGATATTGACAAAATCCGTCAGCATTATTTCTAATACATTGACTGAACTTTACGATTCTATTTCCAATGTAGCCGAAAAAGCCACCAATGGCAAATTTGACATTCACATTGATGACAAAAAATTCAACGGCTCGTGGGGAACTTTGGCAAACAACTTGAACAAGCTATTAGATGCCGTATCTGCACCGCTTTTAGATATTGAAGCCTCGTTGTCGGAAATGCAAAAGGGAAATTTGGACAAAGCAACAATTAACAACGTGTACAAAGGTACTTTCGAAAATGTTAAAGTGGCGTTAAATAACACTATTTCTGCCAATCTTTCCTATATTGAAAATATATCCGATGTAATGATGCAAGTTGCACAAAAGAATTTTACCGTATCGATAAACCAAAATTATTTGGGAGTTTACGCACCAATCAAGCAATCGATAAATCATTTGATAAAAGATTTGACCGATTTTATGCGAACTATAACCGATTCGTCCGAGAGCATTGTATCGGGCGCAGAGCAAATATCCCGCACGGCGACCGCATTAGCAAACGATACACAAGGGCAAACCGCAGCAATAGAGCAAATTTCGAATACGCTAGATTTTATAAGCGAACGCACGCAACAAAGTTTTAGAGATACCAAAGCCGCCAGCGAGCATTCCGAGCAATCCGTGGAAATAGCCAAAAACGGCGAAACCGTTATTCACACAATGATTAGCATAATGGATAAAGTCGAAAAATCGGCTGGCGACATTGTCAATGTTATCAAAGTTATCGAAGATATTGCGTTCCAAACCAATTTGTTGGCTCTAAATGCCGCAGTTGAGGCTGCTCGAGCTGGCGAACATGGCAAAGGATTCAGCGTTGTCGCCGAAGAGGTTCGCAATTTGGCTGGAAAAAGTCAACAGTCCACCAAAGATACCGCCGTTTTATTGGAAGAAGATAAACAAAACGTGCAAGCAGGCGTTAGCGTTGCAAGGCAAGTTGCCGACTCGTTTATCACGGTTATTGGCAATATAAACCAAATATCCGAAGTATTAACGCAAATATCCAATGCAAGTAGCGAAATATCTGGCTCGATTACGTCAGTCAGTAGCAATATTGTGGATATGTCGCACACAATCCAAAAAGGTTCAGCCACCGCCCAAGAATCCGCATCCGTTGCCGAAGAATTTTATTCGCAAGCGACTGTGCTTAAAGAATTGGTTGCCAACGTTAAGTTGAATTGAGGTTACAATTTAATAAATAAAAAAATGTCAATAAAAAAATTTTTATTGACATTTTTTTATTTATAGTGTATACTATTATTATGAGGAAACCCTAGGAAACCCTAGGAAACCCTAGGAAACCCTAGGAAATTTTTTCTCAATTTCGAGATTGACACTGGGGGTTTAATTATGTTTTCAGTAACACCAGATTTAACGGTTCACGTTGATTTAATCGATAGAGAACACGCAGAACTTTTCAAACATATAAACGCAGTATACGAATTAAAAGATCACCGTGGCTCGATGGACGAGGCAGCACAGGTAATCCAGTATTTGGGGGATTACATTGTAACACATTTTACCCATGAAGAAGAATTGCAACTTAAAAGTGGCTATCCTAAAATAGAGTGGCACAAAGGGTTACATCGCACTTATCGCACCTCGTTCGAAATACTTAAAAAAGAATACGAAAAGTTTGGCTATTCGGAAGCATTTGCCCAAACATTAAATATGTCCATTGCAAACTGGATTGTAAAGCACATAAAATACGTTGACGTAGAAATGGGTAAATTTATGAACGGAGAAATAAATTTATAAAAGTTATAAAAATTTTGCTTTTTGAAATATTTTTTGTTATAATAGGACATATGCAAGTTTAACTTGTGTGTGTCCATTTTTATATTTAAGGAGGTGAAATAATGTTGACAAAAGCACAAATACGAGAAAATACCGCACTTAATTTGCCTGTACCGCAACGCAAATCATCGCAAATTGGGCAAACTGCACAAGCCACTCAACCTGGACAAAAAAGACGAGATTTTGACAAACTTATGGCAAGCCGCGAAAATCAATCTACCGAAAACCAACCGCGCGAACGAGATACAACTCGCCAAAATCGCCGTGCAGAGCAACTCACAACAAACTCGACAGATCGCCCAACGCAACCCACCGAAACCGCTCCGCCAACCGATATTCCAACCACCGACACAGAAACGCCCGTTGAAACGCCAATCGCCGAAACGCCAGCCACCGAGGAAGAAATTCAGCTTGCGATAGTTTACGTTATTGCCGAATTGTTGCAAATTCCGCCAGATCAAGTAATCGAGATTGCTACCGAGTTGCAAATTATGCCAGAAGAACTCGCCGAACCTGCCGTTGCAAGCAAGTTTTTGCAAACGTTGCTCGAGGTCGAAAACCCTGTTGAATTGCTAGTTATGCCAGAATATCCCGAAGAATTACAAAAAGTGGTTGACACAACGCAAGCCGCAATCGTTACTTTGGAAACCGAACCGCCCGCCGAAGTTATTTCTAGGGCAGCCACTAACCTTGACAGGCTCAATTTGCTTGGCAATTTGACAACCGAGGTTGACGAAAATAATCAACTAATTGTTACGGAACGTCCGCAAGCAACGGAAACAGCCGAACCGACAACGGTTATTCCGCAACGGCTTGATGCTCCGCTTTTTCCCATAGTTGACGAACCGCAAACGGAGCAACGCACAACCACCGAACTACGAATTATCCGTTCCGAAACCACCGACAATGCGGCTGAATATCGTCCGCTTGACGAAATCATCCCGCAAGCGACCAACGAACGCCCAATCGAAGTAGCCGAGGAAATTCAACCGCGCGAAGTTGTTGTACAGGTAACTCCTGCGAGCGTGCTTGCTAACCAAGCCGCCGCAATCGCCAATATCGCCGAAGCCCAACAAGCAACCTCGCCAACGCAAATTATGCAACAAATAGTTACGCAAATTAAAACTATCGTCCCAGAAACCTTTGTTGAGTTGCGAATGACGCTCCGCCCTGAACATTTGGGCGATGTAACTTTGCGTGTTGCCGTTCAAAACGGAATTGTTACCGCAATGTTCGTGGCAGAAAGCCAGCGAATCAAAGAAATAATAGAATCCAACTTTAACCAGTTGCGGGATGCTCTCGAAGAGCAAGGAATCTCCATTGCCGAGTTATTTGTTTCGGTAAACACAGGCGACGACAACGACCAAACCGAGCAAATGAGCCAATATCTCAAAGCACAACAAGAGGCAATGCACCGCTTGCAACGTGCCGCAGGAATATCCGCCATTGAAGAGGAAGAACCCGAACCAGAGCGTATTTTAATGGATAGTACCGTTGAATTTACGGCGTAATTTAGCAGAAAAGGAACTTTTATCATGGAATAAAAAACACAATGTCCGAAGTAAACCGAATTTTTGGCGAACTTACAACGATAGATTATCCCAAAGATACCGAAAACAACGGAGTGACCGATTATCAATTCCATTGGTTTATGCAATCAATCCGCAGGGAATTAACAGCTGTAAAAAGAGAAATTGAGCAAAAAGGCACAAATAGCACAATTTTAGAGGAAATGCTACACGATTACGAAAAGTACGCAAAATCCCCAAAATTTACAGCAACAAATGAAGAAGAAGACGGCATGACAAACTACCAATTTGACAACTACAAAAGTTTGTTAGTGCTAACTTTGAACCACGTGAAAAAAAATATCGAAAGTCAAGGCGTTTCCGACAAAGATTTAGACATTCTAATAAACGACTTGAAAAGTTCGATAAAAAGTTAAAAAAAGTTAAAAAGTTACGGGTCCAGGGCGAAGTCCTGGCGGGGTTTGCCTGTCCGCCGGCAGGTGGAGGGCAGCGCCCCAAGGTCTTGATTTTTTGACTTTGATTTTAGAAAAGGAGGGCGAAAAATGTCAGCAATATGGAGTCCAGTAACGGCGGCAACATCTAGTAATGCGGCGGTTTCGAGTACGCGCACCACTGGCGAACTTGACCGCGATGCGTTTTTGCAACTGCTAGTTACGCAAATGCAACATCAAGATCCGCTAAATCCCATGGACGACAGGGACTTTTTGGCACAAATGGCGCAGTTCTCCGCGCTAGAGCAACAGCAACTTATGACACGCAGCATGGAACTACAGCAAGCCCACAATATGATAGGGAAATCCGTGTTTGCACAGTTTTTTGACGAAACATCCCAAGAATGGCGACAAGTTGACGGCCCAGTTTTGTCGGTTACTCGCAATGGTAGCAATATCCTGCTCGGCGTGGAAACCATGGTTCCTCGACTTGACGAGGACGGCGAAGTTATTTTGACCGATTCGGGCGAAATCACTTACGAACGCCGTGTTATCGATACGCCGCTTGACCGCATTACTTTTGTTTCGGATGATTATTTTATGTCGCAACAACTGCAAGGAATTTTGAACGGTGTTGCAAATGCCCGAGATTTGGGCTTAATTGGTCGTTACGTACAGGCAATTTTAACCGACGACAACGGAAATCCAACCGAGTTTATTGAAGGCCCAGTTGAGTTTGTCCGATTTACCAACGGCGAGGCTGTGCTTATGGTCAACGGTCGCGAGGTCTTCTCTAACGAGGTGTTCTCCGTTTCGGATAATCCGCTTGTTATCGGGCGCGAACTTACTTCTCGGTCAATTAACTCCGACAATACGCTTTCGGCGTTTGATGGAATTATTGCAGGAATCAGCATTCTCAACGGAAACGCAATGGTAGATTTCACAAATGGCAACTCTGCAAGGGTGCAACGCATTGACGAACTTGTCGAAGGCTTGCAAATGATTGGTAGAACCGTTACTCATAACCTTGAAGATTTTGACGGCGTAATTAGTCGTGTGTTACTGCAACAAGGCGAAGTCTTCTTGCAAATTGGCGATGGTCAACCTTTAAGCCTGTCCGATTTCCGAAACGGCGGTAGAGTTGTGCCTGTATTAGCTGGTGGCGGCGATAATTCCGAAACGGATGAATCGGACGAATCCGACGAATAATCCCATTATTATAGTAGAAACTCGGATAAATTTCGCAAAATCAGCAAAACAAAGTAGGTGATAACCATGGACGGAATTACTTTTAATCCTTTACGTGAAAATCGTATTGAGCGTGTCGAGCGTGTCGAGCGTGTTGAAAAAGTTGGGGCAATAAATGTTGGTGCAGTAAAAAAATTGCCAAGCCAATCCGCCGACAGCCCACAATTTCAAGGAAACTTTCAACAGGCACTCGAAAACGCCATAAACCGCCAAACTCCGCTACATTTTTCCAAACACGCAAATATGCGGCTTAACGATCGCCAAATTACGCTTACTGGCGAACAAATGAACCGCCTGGAAAATGGGCTTGTGCAAGCCAATGCTAAAGGTATAAAAGATTCTTTGGTGCTGGTGGACGATGTCGCTTTAGTTGTAAACGTAAAAAGCAAAACCGTAATAACTGCCCTAGAACGTGGGCAAAATAACGTTTTTAGTAATATTGATGGTGCTGTGATTGTATAACGGACTTAAAATGGATTGAAAAAATCCTCAACCATAAAAAAAATTACGGAGTCACCTGCCCGCCGGCAGGCGGGAGGGGCGAAGTCCCTTGCGGGGTTTGGGGCAGAGCCCCAAGGTCTTGACTTTGGTTGAAGAGTTATCGGAGGTTGGACTGACAGAAAACCTCCTCACAGCCGATAGGAGAATTTTATTATGATGAGATCACTTTTTTCCGGAGTGTCTGGCTTGCGAGTACACCAAAGCCGCATGGACATTATCGGTAATAATATCGCAAATGTAAACACAATCGGCTTTAAGTCGGCAAGAATGACGTTCGCCGATGCAATTAGCCAACGAATCGCTGCCGCCAGTGGCGACAATCCCGAAACGGGACGCGCTGGCAGAAATCCCATGCAAGTTGGCTTGGGCGCAAATATCGGCGGAATTGACAATATTATGACACAAGGCTCGGCTCAACGTACCGACCGTGCCCTCGATGCCGCAATCCAAGGCAACGGCTTTTTTGTCGTATCTGACTCGGACGGCACGTATTTTACTCGTGCAGGTAATATTGACTGGAATGGCAACCGCTTTTCGATTGGCGGTATGCAACTTATGGGCTGGAACGCTATCCCAGACCCAACCAACCCTGGCAGCTACATTGTGCAACAAGGCACAGTTGCACCACTCGAAACGCCAGCAACGGCTCATTTTATGGATCCCACCGCAACCACGCTAATTAACGCAATCGGAAATCTCAATATTAACGATTTGGTTGACGGACACATTATCCGCCCAGTTGAATTTTTTGATAGTATCGGAAATCGCTTTACTGCGGACGTTCGGTTTACGTTCCAACCGCCAAACGAAGACGGCTCGTTGACCGACAACACAACCAGTAGCTGGACAATTAACTTTTTGCCAATGGCTCCTGGCGACGAACCTAGCGACCAGGTTATGATTTACCCAGAAGGCAACCGCGATCGCGGTATGTTGGTTGGCTTGCAAATCGGCGTTCCCGAGGATATTATTCCAGGCGTAACGCCAGGAAACTCGGCTGTTATCGACTTTAGCCCAACAAACGGCAGAATTCACGGTATTCGTGTGGGTGATGCTCCGCCAACTGAAAATATTGCACGACTAGAATTTGCCCTGCATTTCACAGTTCCTGCACTCGAACCGCCGTCAGTTATCGGCGAAGATGGCGTTGTTGACGAACCGCCACAATTTAACTCGGGATTTATCCGCTTTAACGTTGACGGAATGCGCCAACAAATGGGACAAAATACCAGTTTTCAAGCCCTTTTTGCCAACGGCAATCGTCCAGGTACGCTCGAGGACGTTTCTATTGGCGGAGATGGAATCATCATGGGAAGATATTCTAATGGCGAAATGCGTCCATTGGGGCAAATTCCGCTTGCACAATTTCTCAATCCTGCGGGCTTGGAGCGGATTGGCAATAATTTATGGGTACCATCGGCGAACTCTGGCACTTTTGACGGAGTTGGCTCGACAGGCGAACTTATGGCTGGTACATTGGAAATGTCTAATGTGGAACTTTCGGGCGAATTTACCGATATGATAACCACGCAACGTGGCTTCCAAGCAAACTCGCGCGTTATCACAACTGGCGACGAACTTTTACAAGAATTGGTTAATCTGAAGAGATAGCCGAATAGGAGGTAATGCTTTATGATGAGATCATTGTTCTCCGGGGTTTCGGGACTTCGGGTTCACCAAGGTAGAATGGACGTTATTGGTAACAACATTGCAAACGTAAACACGATTGGTTTCAAATCGTCCAGAATGGTTTTTGCCGATGCGATGAGTCAACGTATTTCTGGTGCAAGTGCTGACAACCCAGAAACGGGACGCGCAGGACGTAACCCAATGCAAATTGGCTTGGGCGTAAACATCGGCAGTATTGACAATATAATGACACAAGGCTCGGCGCAACGTACCGACAATCCTTTTGACTTGACAATCCAAGGCAACGGCTTTTTCATTGTATCTGATGCAAGCGGCACGTTTTTTACACGTGCTGGCAATGTTGAATACAACGGCAACCGCTTTTCGATTGGCGGAATGCAACTTATGGGCTGGAACAGCATAGAAGATCCGCGAAATCCTGGAACTTTTATAATTCAGCAGGGCAGTGTGCAACCTTTGGAAACGCCTTCTGATATGCGGTTTATGGACCCTGCACCAACCACGATGGTTGAGGCGGCTGGCAACTTAAATATACGAGATGCTAACGAAGATCCCGATGTGCCTGGAACGTTTATAATCCGCCGTCCTGTCGAGTTTTTTGATAGCATTGGTAACAGATATGTGCAAGATGTTATTTTTAGATTTTTGCCACCAGGTCCAGTAATAATTGAAGAGGGCGAAGCCGATCCAGCCTCTCCTGATGCAGGTTTGGCGGACTTTCCAAATGTAACTCGTCCTGGCGACTGGATAACTCCGCCACGTTGGTTTGAATCGCCCAGCGATAACCTCGGCGGCGTGTGGACATTCGAGTTTGTGGGCAGTGAACCAGGAATGTCAACTATTTTTCCAAATGGCGACCGCCGAAATCCAATAGAAATTGCAACAACAATCGGCGAAGACGAGCGAGCAATGGGCTTTATCGCATTTAACACAAACGGCACGTTACGAGCAATCGGAACAATGGATCCCGCATTTCCAGGTTGGGAGACAATTATGAGTGCCGCAACCGTTGCCAACGATATTTTCACAACCAACATGGAATGGCCAACAGGTGCAGGGCGAACGGTTGGAATAAATTTTGACACGGGCAGCAATCCGTTATTGCCGCCGTCAGTAATCGGCGTTCCTCCAGGAGTTGATGCCGCTGGTAACACAGGCACAATTACCTGGGATTTAAGCAATATGCGCCAACAAAGCGGCATGAACACAAGTTTGCAGTTGCTGTTCATGGACGGCAACGCTCCTGGATCGTTGGAAGATATTTCCATTGGACCAGACGGAATCATAACAGGTCGCTACTCGAACGGAGCGCAACGTGTGTTGGGGCAAATTCCGTTGGCGGTGTTCCGCAATCCTGCTGGCTTGGAGCGAGCAGGCAATAATTTATGGTTGCCATCGGCAAACTCGGGCTGGTTTGACGGCGTGGGTTTTGTTGGCGAAATGATGCCTGGCACATTAGAAATGTCCAATGTTGATTTGTCAAGCGAATTTACTGACATGATAACCACTCAACGGGGTTTTCAGGCAAATTCGCGGATTATTACCACCAGCGACGAAATGTTAATGGAATTGGTTAATCTTAAAAGATAGTTACTTTTGGAAATCAGTTGATTTTTTGGGGGAGTTCGCAATTTGGACTTCCCCAATTTTTGAAATACAGCTTTGCCAATAAAATTTACAACAAAGGAGAACTTTATGAACCCGATAGTTACAATAGAAAAAGATGCGCAAAAATACTTTAACAAATTGCAGAAACGTGATAAAAATCGTATATCTAAAGCACTGGCTAAATTGCCCGATGGCGATAAAGAGAAAATGCGCGGAACAGCTGGACTTTGGCGATTGCGCGTTGGCACTCTCCGCATACTTTACAGCATAATAGAACAAAAAAACAAAGTTGGAGAAAAATTGTTACAATTTGTTGTGCGGAGAATTGGTAACCGTGGCGATGTTTATAATTTGAAAGAGTTGCAAAATATACCTGCAGCAACATTGGGAGCAGGAATGCCAATAGGAACAGTAGCAGGAGTATTTCCATTTCCACTTGTAGGAGCAGCAATAATGGGATTAGCAGGAGCAACTGGAAAAAACCGTTTCGATTCAAGTTTGCCAAATGCGGCATCTCCAAAAAAATCAGAGGAAAATATACCATTATCAGATTTTATATATGAACCCTCAATAAAATATCGCTGTATAAATTTAATAGAAGAAATCCCAGACGAACATATGGACGATATTCTATTTTATTTGGAAGAAATATACAATAAATTTGTCCTAGATGAAGATGAAGATGCCGCTTTTTGCCTAGCTTTAGCGGAAGATTTGCAAAATATTGAAGAAGACAACGAACTGGAAGATTTTTTTGAATTTGTGGCTAAATCAAAATAAATTGCTGTAGGGGAAAAACGGGCAGTTGGCGATTTGTAGGGGCGGACCCGCCTGCCGGACGGGCAGGTATTATCCGCCCGTTTTCTTTCCTGTTAGATATATTTAATTAGCCAAAAAATTTTTTTGAAAATCACTTGACTAATCTAGTCAAGTAATATACAATATAAATATCAACACTGACTAATCCAGTCAACTAATATACAATATAAACATCAACATTGACTAATCTAGTCAAAATGCTAAAAAAGGAGGAAATTTCATGCAATCTAAAGAATCACCAACCGCCCTAAAATTCCTACAAATCCCAGAAGAAGCCAAACGAGACAAAATTCTGAATGCCGCCATGAAAGAATTTCGCTATGGCTACAAAAAAGCGTCCACGGATGCAATCGTGCGAGATGCGGGAATCTCCAAAGGCTTGCTGTTCTTCTACTTTGGCACAAAACAAGGGATTTACGAGTTTCTGCTAAATTACACGACAAATCTCATGCGTTCCGATTACTTTGAAATGCTGAACCTCGCACATCGTGATATTTTAGAGGGTTTTTGGCAGATGTCCCTGCTAAAACGTGATATTTGCTATCGTTATCCCTATATTTACGATTTTATCAATGCGGCGATTATCTACAAAGCCGATATTCCCGCCACCGAAATTGCACAAAATCTACTATCACAGCAAAACGCCGTTTTGTCGGAACTTTACGCCGCTTGCGATACATCTCTTTTTCGCCCAGATATTGATTCGCAAAAAACGTTCAATCTCATATATTGGGCAATCGACGCATTTTTTGGCGACATAGATTCCAAAATTGACGATAAATGGAACGACGAAAATTACGAAATTTTTCTTAAAGAGTTGCGTGAATATTTAGACATCTGCAAACGTTGTTTTTACAAAAATTAAAAAAACTAAAAAATTATAAGGAGTACAAAATGAAAAATAACGAGAATAACGAAAAAATTGAAACACTTCAGGCAAGCACCACCGAGGATGCAAGCCTTAACAAGCCCATAAATTTGGGATTTCTACTAAAATTTTCACTACCGACAATCGTGTCAACCTTGCTGCAAAGCACGTTCGGAATCGTGGACGGCGTGTTTGTTTCACGCATAATTGACGAGTACGCATTGTCGGCGACAAGCCTAGTTTGGCCATTTTTGATATTCGTGTTGTCGCTTGGCTTTATGTTTGGAGTAGGCGGAAACGCTCTCGTTGCGAAAGAGTTGGGCGAGGGCAAAAATGTTCGCGCACGGCAAAATTTCTCAATGATAGTTGTTGTTTCGTTTGCGGCAACAGCGGTTTTGTCGCTGTTTGGATTGATTTTTCCTAGCGTTGTGCTTAACATTTTGGGCGTAAGTCCAGAAATTTACGACATCGTTTTGGAGTATCTTGTGCCGTTGTTGTGGTTTTTGCCAGCAATTACGATTGGCGTTATATTTCAGCAGTTTCTGATAACGGAGGGCAAGGCGCATTTGGGCATGATTGCGACAATAATCGGCGGTTCGTTGAATATGTTTCTAAATTGGCTGTTAATCTACTATTTGCAATGGGGGTTGCACGGCGCGGCGCTCGCAACAAGCATTGGTTACACGGTTTCGGCGGTTTTCGGATTTGCCTATTTTACGTACAATCGCACTCGTGCGGGCGGTTTGCTTTATTTTGTGATGCCAAAATTTCGCATAATGGTATTGGCACATTCCGCGGTAAATGGGCTTTCCGAGATGATTACAGGAATGGCTACCTCAATAACTGGGATTTTTATGAACAACATTTTAATGCAACTAGAAGGCCCAATGGCGGTTGCGGCTGGCGGAATAATGTTCGCAGGAATGGGCATAATCACAAGCATATTTTTAGGTTACATTTGGGGAATTAGCCCAATTATCAGCTACAATCACGGCAAGGGCGATTCTGGGCGGTTGCAAAAGATATTCAAAATCAGCATTGCGGCGGTTTCGGCAATGGCGGTTGTGGCGATTGCGGGCAGTTTCGCCTTCACCGACCTATTTATCAGCATTTACATCACCGAGCCGCAAGTGTATTTTGACGGCATTTGGGTAACTTTGCCGATTGTAGAAATGGCGCACAGCGGTTTGCGTGCAATCAGCTTGGGATATATATTTATGGCGATAAATGCGTTTGGTTCGGCGTTGTTCACGGCGTTGAACAATGGCAAAATATCTGGGCTGTTGTCGGCGATGCGAACGCTTGTATTTGTGATGTTGTCGCTGGCGGTGTTGCCGCTGATTTTCGGCGTGGACGGCGTGTGGTTTGCAATGCCCGTTGCGGAGGTTTTGGCGCTGTTTGTTACTGCGTTTTTTGTTTGGCGGTATAGGAAAGTGTATAAATATGCGTAAAAATGTGAAAATATTCATTTCATTGCTAATTTTAGCGGCTTGCGGAAATTATGCGGAAGTTGCAGAAACAGCGAAAATTTCGGATATTTCGGATATTTCAGAATTTTCTGAAATATCCGAATCCATTGAAATGGCGGAAATCGTGGAAACGGTGGAAATATCGGAAACAGCGGAAACAGAAGAAACAACAGAAAAATCCGCAACAAACCCAAATTTTCTAGTAAAAACAGCCCTAGAAAAATTTATCTCCGAGCAACAAATTATATTTGAAAATTTGGGATTTTCCCAGGAAACAATATTAAACAATCCGCTATCTGCTCCATTATTCAACCAATTTGACGAAAACACATGGGATTTTGCACTAATCGCCGCCGTTGACAACGAAGAAATCTACATATATAGCGGTTTATCAGCGGACGGCGTGATTGTGCATTACAAAGGGCAATCGATATTTTTCGAAAATTGGCTGTGGACAGGACGAACATATCCACAAATAAAATACTTTGCGAATATTAGGCAGCTTGTAATAATTTTGCCAGCTGGCAGCGGAACAGGCGTTTCGCTTGACAATTTGTATATTTTATCGTTTGACGAAATAGGCAATTATCAGTTGGCGTATTTGCTAGGTACAGCGGCACACGAACAGCTTGACGAGGATTTCTTGGCAGATTTGGCGGAAAATTTGGGCGTTTAATCTGTTGTTATGGGAAATATTGCAAATTTTGAGTTTTGCGGCGATGAAATAATTGTGCGAATGGGCGCTGGAATTGGCTTTACGGAGGTTTTAGGGGAAATTGTTGGGTTTGTGGTTTTGGACGGCGAGATTTTGTTGGAGAAGTTGGAATTTTTGCCGATAGATTGATTTTATAACAAACATCACTCGTTTTCTTCCACATAAATTTATTTGCAACTTGTTCGAATATATCTTCCAAATAATACGATAGTAAATCAACTTAATAAAAACCCAAAATTCTAACGGGTCAAGGGGCGAAGCTCCTTGCGGGTTCGGGCAGCCTGTCCGCCGGCAGGCGGGCGCCCGAGGGTTTAGGTTTTGAAGTTGTTTGACTATAAAACCCCAAAAAAAGCCACGGCAAAATTT
>WRKG01000279.1 GCA_009778185.1 Bacillota bacterium | reverse complement strand
TACGCTAGCCGCCGCAATAGACGAAGAACCAGGCACGCTCGAAGATATTTCCGAGCCGTATTTGCTGCAACTAGGATTTATCCAACGCACCGCGCGCGGCAGAATCGTTACAGAATTGGGCTATAACCACTTGGGGCTTCCGCCGCCACAACAGGATGCACGACAGTTGGGTTTGTAAAAAATTTGTGGTATAATATTATATGGAAAATTTTTTGACAAATTCCACAAATAGCGGCAAACACGCAGGATTTTACGAGCATTACAAAAATAAGCCCATAAAAGAAATAAAAAAAGGCGTGAAATCCTTGGAAAAACAAATTTGCGAACACAACGACAAAATATCAAATCCCACAAAATATTTGCCCAATTTTTACGATTTAGACGAACGCCAACAAAATGCACTAATCCACCGCAAATGGCCCGCCGATATAAAGCGGCAAACCGAGCAAAAACAACTACTAGAAGATATTTTGCAAAATTTAGAGAGGTAATTTTATGCAAGAAGAAACCAAAAATTTTATTCAAGATTTGATTGCCGAAATCCAAGAAAAATACAACCAATCTTTAATCGGCAACGAAGAGGAAAGCCTTGAAAACAAAAGCTATAGGCTAGGTTCTAACTTTTCATATTACGATATATTGGATGTAATTCAGTCGCAACTGGAACTGTTCAATATTCCACAAAAAGATGTTGACAATATTGTTCCTGTTTTGGGCGAAAAAATTTAGAAAGGAAGTGATTTTATGAACGAAAATAACGACAATAATAATGAAGAAATCCAAACAGAACTCGACAGCACCGAAACCGAAACAGCCGACAAACTAAGCAATTTGGCAAGCCAAGTGGCACAAGCGGCGTACGCAAAGCAGCCCACCGAAGAGCCGCCGCAATACGAAGAACTAACTCGCATGGTCGAGCCAGAGGTAATAAAAATGGGCGCTGTTAAACGGATAATCTGCCTGTTTGCCGCTCCTGGCGAACTTATGGCGAATATAAAGGCTGTTCCCGTTTCCAGCGTGCCTATTTTGTTGTGCATTTTGCTTAGCATGGCGACGATTCCCTTTAGTGCAGGGCTTGCCGCAATCACAACACGAGAAATGAACAGCTTATTTTTAGAAGAATTTGGCATTCAACTTCCCGAAGTCGCCACCGTTGACGAGTTTGGCGAACTTATCACAGATCCCGCAGCGGAAATTTTTGGGATAATTAGCGGAATGCTCGGCGCACTTTTGCTAACTCCGCTGTTTATTTTTCTGGGAGCATTGATGTTGCTGGTTTTATCCAAAATTTTGAAAGGCCCGGCAACTTTAGGTCAAATGTTTTCGATGTATGCGCATATTTATGTAATTTCGGCAATCGGCGCGTTGCTGGTAACTGCACTCATGGTAATGACCGACCAATTTTTAGACCTAACTTCGCTCGCCGCCGTAGTTATGCCGAACGGCGCAATGAACGATCCAGTTTTCCTAATCCTCACTTACATCTCCATTTTCACAATTTGGGCGAACGTGATAACGTTCATCGGCTTGAAAATTATCAACGAATTTGACACCACAAAAGCCGCCGTTGCAACTGGAATCTCGTTTACGCTAGGTGCAATTTTTACCGTAATTAGCGGAATGGGCACATTTTGGTTACTAAACCTAACAATGGGCGGAATGTTGGGACAATTCTAAAAATGTCCACCCAATTATATTTTTTCCCCAAATACCCATAAAAAATGTTACAGGGTCAAGGGACGAAGTCCCTTGCGGGTGTGGGCAGCGCCCACGGTTTTAATGTTTAGGAGGAATTTTTATGCAGGATAATCCGAAGATTTTGAAGAAGAATTTGATTAAGATAGTGATAGCACTGGTTGTGGTTTTGGGCGCAGGAGGGTTTATTGCGTTTAACTTGATAAATGCTGGCGGAGTTGCGGCTGCTAACGGCGGCGGCGGAAACCGTAATGTTGTTGGCGTTAATTGGGCAAATCCCAGTGTGCAGACGATTACTACTCGTGTTAATGCACGTGGTACAGTTGAATTGGTTGACAGTACGCTTGTTTTCCCTGAAACACAGGCGCAAATTCAGCGTATCGCCGTTAATATCGGCGATGAAGTGCAGGTTGGCGATTTGCTTGTTACTTACGACGATAGCATTTTGGAAACCTTTCAAGATCAGCTGATTGAGGCGAATTTGGCGTTGCGATCGGCACAGTTGGGGCTTGCATCCGCTCAGCTTGCTCCGTTGCCTAGCGATTCGGAGTTGCTTTCTGCCGAAAATCAAATCGACCAGGCTCGCACAAATATCACGACCATACAAGCGGAACTCAATCACATCGATTTGCAAATATCCCAGGCGGAACAGCAAATGGAACTGCAATTAGCTCAAATTGAACAAAATAGCACGTTGCAAATATCCCAAATACAGGAAAATTTGCGACAAGCACAAGCCACGCGCGACAACATCCAAACCCTTTTTGATGCAGGAGTTTCTACAAGAGTAGAACTTGACAATGCCGAAAACTCCGTGCGAAACTTGGAAGATCAGCTGAATACCGCTCGCAGCAACTTTACCGATCAAGTGGACAACACTCGCCGCAACTTTGAAGATCAGCTGAATCTCACACGCTCGCAGAGAAACACCGCAACTTTGCGGCTTGCGCCCGCCGAAGAAGCCGTTCGGCTTGCTCAAAGGCAACTTTCCGCAATCCAGGGCAGAACCGCCCAGCCGCAAGCCCTCAACAACGCACAAATTCAGCAGGTGCAAATTGAACAAGCCCAATTTCGCATATCTCAAATTGAACGCAATATAGCCGATTTTGCCCACGAAGAACGCGCGACAGTCGCAGGAACGGTTCTCGCCGTTCATATGCAAGAGGGCGAATTTAGCACAACGGCGCGTCCGCTGTTCGAAATTGCCGATATTTCAAGCGATAATTTGGTTGTCATTGTGCACGTTCCCGAAAACAACGCTGGCAATTTGGAAATCGGTCAAGCGGTGGAGATTTCTGGCGGTGCGTTGGGCGCGACCGTTTACGACGGCTTTATTAGCGTGATTCGTCCTGTTGCGGCGCGGCAGCAAATCGGCACAACCACCGAAACCGCCGTTACCGTGGAAATCACAGTGCCGAACGCCGACCGCTTGCGCGCAGGCTTTACCATCGATGCCGACATCGTTACTAGCATTAACGAGGACACAATGGTTGTTCCGCTGATGTCAACCTTGAGCGAAACTGGTGGTGTCAACTATGTTTTCGTCATAAACGAGAACAACCAGCTGGAGCGCCGAGATATTGTAATCGGAGGTTTTAGCGATATGTACGTGGAAGTTTTTGGGTTGACATTCGCCGACAGAGTTGTTTCTAGTCCGACAATGCAAATGTCCGAGGGAATGACTGTTCGTCCGATTGCGGCAAATCCGCTTTTGGAAAATTAGGTGGACATATGATTATACAAATTGAGAATTTATTCAAGGTTTACCGCAACGGTTCAATGGAAGTTACGGCTTTGCGAGATGTCAGTTTTTCCGTGCAGAAAACGGAATTTGTATCTATAATGGGACAATCTGGCTCGGGGAAATCCACTTTGATGAACATTTTGGGCTGTTTAGACCATTCTTCCGCGGGCAAATACTATCTCGACGGCGAAGATGTTTCGCAGATAAAGGGAAAAAAATTGGCAAGTATTCGCAACCGCAAAATTGGCTTTGTTTTCCAATCGTACAATTTGCTCCCACGATTGAACGCCTTGCAAAATGTGGAATTGCCCATGATTTACGCAGGAACAAGCAGCAAAAAACGCCGCTCCGCATCACTGGAGGCACTCGACAGAGTTGGCTTGACCGACAGAATCCACCACAAACCCAGCGAAATGTCTGGTGGACAAAAACAGCGTGTTGCGATTGCGCGCGCGCTTGTCAACGAACCTGCGATTATTCTTGCGGACGAGCCAACAGGCAACCTCGACAGCCGCTCTGGCGAGGAAATAATGGGAATTTTTCAGCGGTTGAACCGTGAGGGCGTAACAATCGTAATGGTTACGCACGAGCCAGAAATTGCATCTCATACAAACCGAGTTGTTGCGTTTCGGGACGGGCGGATTGTTAGCGATGAGATTGTGGAGAATCCTGTGCAAGCAGAATGTTAGAATGGAGTGATTTGCATGAAATGTGTTGTAAACATAAAATGGGATGACGGACTTTGGGTTTCTGAAGCAAAAACCGAGCATGGCGAACCAATCGGATTAACCTTGGAATCTGGCTCTTTTGATGCACTTGTGGAGCGTGTGAAAATTGCAATGTTGGAAATGCTAGAACTAAATTTTGGCTATATCGGCAATGTTGAGGTTTCCTTTCAAACCGAACGCACTGAAAATTTGCGGGCTATTTCATGGCAACCGCGAGAAATCAGCTAATGGCAGATTTCACTAAACAAGTTAAATCAATATTATCTCAAAACGGCTGTTATTTTGTGCGGTACGGCAAAGGCGACCACGAAGTTTGGCATAGTCCAATTTTAGGAAAAAATTTTGCTATCGATGGAAAAATTCGTAAAAAAACCAGTGCTAATGCTTATTTGAAAATCGCTGGAGTTCAGCACAAAATATAAGGAATGATTCAAATTTTCTACACAGGAATGGGCGAGCCAATCAACTTAACTTTAGAGGCTGAAACTTTTGATGCACTTGTGGAGCTTGTGAAAGTTGAAATATTGAAAACGTTAGAGCGTGATTTTGGATACGTTGGAGAAGTGGTTGTTGCCTTTCAAGTTAAACGTGTTGAATATTTGTAGGCTGATTTATGTCAACTGCAAAAAAACGGAGTAATTCAAATGTTCTGCACAAGGATGTGCGTAACATTGAAATCGCTCCGCCGAGTATACTTGCTGAAGGGGTTGCAAAATGAAAATTTATCTTGATACCTCGGTTATAAGTCATTTAGACCAATCAGATGCACCAGATAAACGAAAAGATACGTTGCTTTTGTGGGAAGAAATAAAAAAAGGCTTGTACGAGGTTTATATATCAGAAATTGTTGTCAAAGAATTGAAAGGCAACGAACCTACTAAATATGCTATTTTGAAAGATTATTTAGCAGAAATTGATTACAATTTTATACCAATAACTGCTGAAATCAAGGCATATGCGAATAAATTAGTAGAGCAGGGAATTTTAACAGTAAAAAGCTATGACGATGGTCAGCACATAGCTAGTGCAGTAATCAGCAACTGCGAAAAGATACTATCGTGGAATTTTAAGCATATGGTAAAAACAAAAACTGTAAACGGCGTTAAAACAATAAGTGAGCTACTAGGATATGGAAAAATTGACATTATTCCGCCGAGTATGCTTGTTGAAAGGGGATATAAATGGAAAAGCCAGAATTAAGTCCAGATTTTACAATGGAAGACCTTTGGAAATTGAGGGAATATAACTCGATACGGCACTATAACATGACCTTTGAGGAAATGAAAGCCGAATTAAACGAATCCACTCAACGATTTCAACAAGAAATAATGGATATTCGCAGTGGTAAAACAGTTGTCCCTCATGGGCCGAAATGTATGAAATGCTTTGTAAAAATTAAATGGAATGACGGGCTTTGGGTTTCCGAAGCAACAACTTTGCATGGCGAACCAATCGGCTTAACCTTGGAATCGGACTCTCTTGATGCACTTGTGGAGCGTGTAAAAATGACAGTATTAGAAACTCTAGAGTCAAATTTTGGATATGTCGGCACTGTTGATATTTCAGTTCAAGTCAACCACATGGAACATTTGCAGACCAATTCATATCAACCGCACACAAAATTTAAGGAGTGAACTTATGAACATATTTGAAAGCGTAACATCCGCCATATATTCCGTGTTTGCCAACAGAATGCGGTCAATTTTAACAATGCTAGGCATAATCATAGGAATTGCGGCGGTTATAATGATAACCTCGTTAGGACAAGGTTTTCAGAACAGCGTAAATGATTTATTTGCGGGAATCGGCGCGGGCGCAATGCAGGTTTCCATGAGCGGACAAAACTCGGCAAACATAACGCAAAGCGACTTGCTAACCATAGAAAGTGCCAACTTTTTGTTGTCGCATCCGAACGTGGACAGCATAAGCCCAATATCTAGCCAAAACGCGCGCGTTGTTACGAGAAATCCGCAAGAATCCACAAGAGTTACCGTTTTAGGCACAACGGCAGCTTTTCGTGAAATACAAGAGGTTGACGTTCGTGCAGGGCGTTTTTTGGCGGAAATTGACATTGTCAACGCCGCTCCAGTTACGGTAATCGATGCACGGCTTGCACGAGAAGTTTTCGGCAGAGCGGATGTTGTCGGCGAACGCATTCGAGTTATCAACGACCGCGGCGCAATCGAACTCACGGTTATCGGCGTTTATCGTGATATTGACATGATGGCTGGGATGTTCTCAATGCCAACCACAATTTACATACCGATAACGTTGTTGCAAGGTAGCAATTTTCGTGGCAACGAGTTTGTGGATGCAATTTTCGTGAACTCGCGCGAACTAGAGCGGCTCGACCAAACTGGCTTCGAACTAGCGAGAATGCTCTCAATTAAGCACGGCAACGAAGACCGCTACAATGTGCAATCCATGATGAGCCAAATTGACATGGTCAACGACATTTTGGGCATGATAACGGGATTTGTCGGGCTTGTTGCGGCAATCTCGCTGATAGTTGGCGGAATCGGCGTTATGAACATAATGCTAGTAACCGTAACCGAACGCACACGAGAAATCGGCATTCGCAAATCGCTAGGAGCAACAGACGGCAATATCCAGTTTCAATTTTTGGTGGAAGCAATCATTTTAACGGCAACTGGCGGACTTATCGGCATTGTGCTAGGCTATTACGGCGGATTCGCATTGGGCAGCATTATCGATATGACTCCAGCGGTTGACATTGGAATCGTCGTTGGCACGGTAATTGTTTCTAGCTTGATTGGCATTGTGTTTGGGGTTTATCCTGCGCGCAAGGCGGCTAAACTTGATCCTATCGAGGCTTTGCGATATGAGTAAAAGGAGGAATATCCATGAAAAAATTGGAAATATTTTTTGACTATAATTGTCCATATTGCTTGAAAGGACATCACAATTTGCTTGACAATTTGCACAATTACAAAAACGTGGAAATCGAATGGCATCCCTGCGAAATATATGAGCGTCCCAAGCATTATTCAGGAATGTATCACACAGATTTATGCGTGCAAACTATGTTCTTCGCAAAAGACAGTGGATTAGATTTGCTAAAATTTAACCAAAAAATGTACGACATCATTTTTCAGCAAAATGTCAATGTAGAAAATATTGACGATTTGGCAAACGCATTACAAGATACTTTAGATGCCGAATCCTTAAAACAGGCTCTCAAAACAGGAAAATATGCCAACGATCTAAAAAAAGCCAATAATTACGCCTTTGCAGTCAAAGGGGTTCGAATAGTTCCCAGTTATTGTGCCGACAACGGCAAAATCCAAGATAGACAAGAATTTTTTGGGTTGCCTTATTAAAAAATTAAAAAATTAAAAAATAAAAATAAAAACTTGACAAACCCAAAACCCTGTAATATACTGAATATATCCCATTGGGGGTGTAAAGGTTTCGACGGGGATTTTGACAGCAGAGATAGCCATCTGTAGACGGTTACTACACTAAAAACCAAAACTTTATAAAAGAAACGACAATAATCAATTAGCACTTGCCGCTTAGTTTAAGCGGTCATCGACCTGGGCGATCCTGTTAGCACAACAATCGATGTCGGAAATACAGGGTACTTTTTTGCAAGTTGCTTTGTAGCGAAAAAAGATTCTAAAAGCTACCAATGTTTTAAGCCTGCTGGTTGGCGTTTAACGACGGGAATTTCAAAAAACCAAATATGATGGTAGAAGTCTTTGTCTAAAGGTTTTCGGACGGGGGTTCGACTCCCCCCACCTCCATCGAATCAATGCCTCCTATCGTTGATTCGACAACCTAAATAAATTTAATTACCACTTGACCTACTTCTATGTTAGAAGTAGGTTTTGTGTTCGAAATAAACGAGGTGTAAAAATGGAAAAAAAAGCCATTATTGCAATGAGCGGCGGCGTTGACAGTGCCGTTGCAGCTTTGCTTACTCAAAAGCAAGGTTTTGACTGCATTGGAATTACAATGCGATTATTTAATAATGAAGATGTCGGTGTTGTCAATCAAAAATCGTGCTGCTCGCTGGAAGATGCCGCACTGGCGGAACAAGCCGCAAACCGCCTAAATATGCCTTTCTACGTGCTGAATATGTCCAAAGAATTTAATGAGCGTGTAATTGACAACTTTGTTAGCGAATATCAACGCGGAGCAACTCCAAACCCTTGCGTTGACTGCAATCGGCACATAAAATTCAAAAGTCTGTTTGATAAAGCTGCCGCTTTAGGCATAAATTACGTTGTAACAGGTCATTACGCAATAATTGAACGAGATTTGTCAACCGACAGGTTTCTTCTAAAAAAAGGAGTTGACCCTGCAAAAGATCAAAGTTATTTTTTGTACGCAATGACACAGCACCAACTAAAGCACACACTTTTCCCGCTAGGCAACTTCACTAAAGAGCAAACTCGCAAAATAGCCGCCGAAAACGGTTTCGCAAACGCCGCAAAACCCGACAGCCAAGATATTTGCTTTGTGCAAAATGGCGATTATTCCGCTTTTATCGAACAATATACCAATCAACCCATCCAGTCAGGCGACTTTTTGGATAGCCAAAACAACGTAATCGGCAAACATAACGGGCAAATTAAATATACAATCGGTCAACGAAAAGGATTGGGAATCGCTTTTGGTACGCCCATGTACGTTGTCTCAAAAAATCCCCAGAATAATACCGTAACTTTGGGAGAAGAATCTCAACTTTTCACAAATATCTTATATGCACAAGATTTTAATTGGATTATAAAACCGCCGCAAAATCCCATAAAAGTAACCGCCAAAGTTAGATACACCCAAAAAGAACAACCCGCAACCGCACAAATAATATCTCACGATAAAGTAAAAGTGGAATTTTCCCAGCCATTACGAGCAATCGCAAGCGGTCAAGCGGTTGTGTTGTACGAAAACAACCTTGTTTTGGGCGGCGGAACTATAATTTAATTACTAAAAAAATTTCGTAAATTTTTAATAAAAATTTTTCGTTTTTTGTTGCATTTATTAAACTCCTGTGTTATAATTTGTTCAAATAAAAACAGAACTAGGGGTTCTAGTTTATATCGGAGGAGTGGTTGTTTTGACGTTTTTTAGGAACATGAAAATTAAGTGGAAGTTGATTACCGGTTTTATTTTGTTAGTATCAATCGATTTGATAATTAGCCTGTACAGTGGTGCTAATTTGGTTCGTATTCGGGATTTGTACAACTATCTCATCGAACACCCTATCGAACGTTATACCATACTTCGAGATATTGAACTCAATATGTTGCACGTAAATCACTTAATTAGTTGGGAATTTTCTAATCTGCACGAGGATTTGGGGCAACGTCCGCACGACTTAAATGTGTTGCGTTCTAATTTGTTGAGCGATTTTAACAATTATGACGCAAATTTAAGTAACGATTCGTTTATATCTCCGCAAGCGGCAGTTACGCAACGCCAAAATTTAATCAATAATATGCGGCAAACAGCGTTCCATTACATCGATTTTCATGCCGCAAACATTATGACGGCTGTAGAAATCGGCGATGAGACTTTGGCTAGGCAAATTTGGGCAGAATCGCAAATACAGTTAAACAACTTTTTTGTGGACTTTAACCAACTTTTGGCGGCAACAAATACTTATATACCCGAAAGTAGCCAGCAAGTCAACTCTATTTTGGACGGCACTTTGCTTACTTTGACTGTTTTTACCATTTTGGGAATAATCATCGGCATAATTATTGCCTTGGTAATCGCCGTATTTATAACTAATCCTGTTGACAGGTTGACCAAACTGGTCAAAATGGTTACCGATGGGCATTTTAACGTAAACAAAGAAACCAATTTGCCAAAAGACGAAATTGGCTTGCTTACACAAAGTATGTACGAACATATTGACAAGCTGCAAGTGCTTACCGAGGATATTCGCCATTTTTACCATACTTTCAACAATGTTGGCGATTACGAATTTAGAATGGCTGCCGAAAAGCATCAAAACGGCTATCGAGATATTGCCGATACTGTAAACAATTTCTCGAACGCTTTTATTGGCGAAATGGTCGCTATTTTGGGAATAATGGGCGATATTGGAGCAGGTAATTTTGAAGTTAAAGTTCCCGTTTGGCCAGGCAAAAAAGAACTTATGGCGGTTTCGATAAATTCTACATTAACCAATTTGCGCGAACTTGAACATGGTGTAAACCACTTGGTAAGCGGAGTTGCAGTAAAAGGCGATTTGTCAACTCGTATTGATACAACCAATTTTAAGGGCAGTTGGTTAAATTTAGCAGGCGGAATCAACCAAATTGGCGATATTATTCAAGTGCCTTTAATGGACATTATGGGCTCGATTGGCGAGTTATCCAAAGGAAATTTTGACAAAAAAGTAGCGTCAACTTATCCTGGCGATTTTAACGGAATGGCAATGGCGGTCAACCATATAATTGATGCACTTTCTGCGTACATTTCCGAAATATCGGACGTTTTGCACCAAATTTCTAAAAATGACTTGACCGCTACAATAAGGGGCGATTTTGAAGGCGAATTTTCTAATATAAAAGATTCCATCAACAAAATATCGTCAACCTTGCACGATACAGTAAACGAAATTGTGAGCATTTCCGAACAGGTAACTTTGGGCGTTTCGCAAATATCGACAAGCACGTTCGATTTAGCCAACGGAACAACCGAGCAAGCAAGCACGGTACAAGAATTGAGTGCCTCAATCGACGTTGTCAATGAGCAAGTTCGCCACAATACCGAAAACGCCAAAGAAGCACGAGATTTATCGAATACATCCGCCAAAAATGCAATGGACGGCAACGAAACCATGCAGCAAATGCTCGAGGCAATGACCAAAATAAAGGATTCTAGCAACGACATTCAGCACATAATAAAAGTTATACAAGATATTTCTTTCCAAACTAATTTGCTTTCGCTTAATGCCGCCGTCGAAGCCGCAAGGGCTGGCGAACACGGAAAAGGCTTTAGCGTTGTTGCTGAAGAAGTGGGCAATTTGGCGGCTCGCAGCCAAAAAGCGGCATCCGAAACAACTGGGCTAATCACGGATTCCATTCACCGTGTTGAAATGGGTTCGAAAATTGCCGAATCTACAGCGGATTCTCTCGAAGTAATGGTAACAAACGCACAACAAATAATGCAAATTGTTTCGGATATTTCTAACGCATCAATGGATCAAGCCGAGGCAATTCAGCAAATTAGCATAGGGCTTGCCCAAATATCCGAAACTATCCAGAAAAATTCCGCTTTATCGGAAGAAACCGCCGCAGCCGCCGATGAACTGAACGCCCAAGCACAAGCCATGAAAACGTTGATTTACAGCTTTAAGTTGTAAACTTTTGCGAAATGTTTTTGCGAAATATTGAAATATTGCAAATTTAGGAAAAATGCCAATTTTGGAAAAATGCCAATTTGGTATAAACGGGCGGACCCGCCTGCCGGACGGGCAGGTATTATCCGCCCGTTTCTTATGTAATCATTTTCCCAAAAATAAAATTTGCATTATATAAAATTATCTGTTAAAATAAAAATACTTTTACAATAAAATAAAAAGGAGAGTAAAAAATGAGTAAAAAATTTCAAATTGTGGGCAGCTTGTTGCGCCCAGACAAATTATTAGGCTATAAAAGGCAAATTGAAAACAGCGATGCTATTAAATATCCATTTTATAGCGATTTACCTGGCTACGAAGATTGCGAACTGGTCGCCACAAAAGAGGTTATTCAAAAGCAAATTGAACACGGATTAGATGTAATTAGCGACGGCGAATATTCTAAATCAATATGGCATTTAGATTTCGTTTGGGGCTTAAAAGGCGTTGACAGGCTTATTGCTCAACATGGCTACTTTTTCCGCGACAAAGGCGCTGACGATTACAGTTACGAAACTCGCAAAGATATTGCACTGCGGTTTACCGAGCCTTTTGGCGGTAAAGATCACCACTTTATAAAAGTTTTCAAAAGAATAGTTAGCTTATCCGAGGGAAAAACTACCAAATTGTGCATTCCTTCGCCGTCGCATCTTTTTGGCGAGTTTTCGTGGTCGAAAACCATTTTGGACAAGGATAAAATATATCCAACATCCAACGACTTGAAAAACGGCTTGTTAGTGGCGTACAAAGAATTTATCGAAGAATACGTTGTTGCAGGCGGCAAAATTTTGCAATTAGACGACTGTTTGTGGGAAATGTTCGCAGACGATAATCCAAATTCGCCGTTCAACGGAGAAGATATTGATTTTGCGGCGTTAAACGCTTTGGCAGACGAGTTTGTCGCAATCAACAACGAAATCATCGATTTTGGACACAAACTCGGCTTAAAAATGTGGACTCACAACTGTCGTGGCAACTATGAATCGCGGCACATGGGCGGCGGTTCGTACAGCAAAATAGCCGATCTTTTCTTAAAGCAACAAAAATACGACCGTTTCTTTTTGGAATGGGATGACGAACGTGCAGGTAGCATAAACGCTCTCGAGGCTTTTAAGGACAAAACTTGTGAAGTTGTTCTCGGGCTTATGTCTAGCAAAACCAGCACTTTGGACGACGAAGACCGCATTTTTAAGCTACTTGAAGATGCCGCCAAAATAATTGACAAGGATAGACTATTTTTGTCGCACCAATGCGGCTTTGCATCCTGCGATGGCGGCAACGAACTCACCGAGCAAGAGCAATGGGCAAAAATTGACCAAGGGCATAAAATTGCACTAAAGTTTTGGGGCGAATAAATTTCTTAAAATAATTTAGATTTGCGTAGGGGCGGATAATCTGCCAGTTATAGCTTACGGGCGGATATTATCCGCTCCTACGTTGCAAATTTTAATATCTTATAAAATGTAAAATATTAACGAAAGAAGTTGATTTTTTTGAATCAAACAAGACCAGATTTGCCGCCGTCAAGCGGTACAAATTCCGAAGAGCCGATGACCCTCGGCGATTGGATAATTGTTTTTTTAATTTCATCTATTCCCTGCGTAAACATAATAATGCTTATTGTTTGGGCAGTATCTGGCACAGGTAACATCAACCGCAAACGTTATGCACAAGCCTACATTATTTTCTTCCTTATTGTAATGGCTATATCTATTGTTGTAGGAATACTTTTTGGTGCAATATTTGCACCATTAGTAAACGAACTCGCTAACCAAATGTATCAATTTTAATTAGAAAATGTTGAAAACGGGCAATGTTGGAAATTTATTGGATTTCTTTCATATTGCCCGTTTTTTTGAACTTGATAATTTTATTTTGTGAAAATCTCGTAAATATAAATCTACTTAAATTTATACAATTATACTATATAACGAAATTATCAATAATTTGGGAAATCTCCTTTGGGATTAAAATATTACAAAAAAGCACGGCAAATTTTCGCCGTGTTTTTGTTGACTGTTATTCAAAATCAAATCGTTCGCCAAATACTAACTTTGCTGTATTATAAAGAATTTCCTCGTCAAACATTGAATTTCTGCCGTATTCGGCAAGCAAACGTTCGCCCTCTGCATTAAAAATGGCTCGTTCTTCGTCCGTAAATTGGTCGTTAAACCTATCAAAATTTGAATTTTCAGCTGCAGAATCCATTACAAACATTCTGAAATGAGCAAATAATACGCCCTCGGTCATTTCGTCAATGGTTGGCGAAAACTTTATAAATGGAGTTACTAAATCAGATTTAGGAGGTAAAAACAAACTACGTTTGTGGGCTTCATTTAAGATTTCTAACGTCTCCTGCAAACTCTGTTCAGTAATTGTTATTATAGCACCGTCCGGAAAGCCTAGCGAACTTGCAGTTACTTCTATATTTGTTAGTGGAATACTGCCGTCTTGCAAAGCTAGAATATTTTCTATTTCTTCGATAGTTGTAGCTATTATATAAGGGCTTTGCTCTGTATCGTCAACTAAAGTTTCAATCAAAGTTTCACTTGGCGTTTCTGTAAAATTGTCCGCCATTTCGGTATCATTAAGCAAAGTTAGCTGTTCGCTAGCGGGAGAGGGCAAGGCAACATCGTTTTGTTGTATTGTTTCGGGGGTTTGTTCTGATATTTTTTGAGGAGCATATTCCAAAGTGGCAGTTTCTGTTGCATTGGCGTTAGCACAAGCGGATAATACAATAATTATAAAAATGATTATTAGAAAGTCTTTCTTGTTTTGTTTCATAAATGCACCTCTTTCTTATTATTATTGTTGCTATAAGTGGGGAAACAGAAAACCCCTATAGGTACATATAGTTTCCTGATTCCCCTTAATTAAATTAGTTCAAAGCTACAGCTGGATTGTTTAGTTCAAATCTATTTAAGATAAACACCGCACTAAATAGTATCGCTACTATTAAAGACTTTCTTCTCATAAATAAATTACCTCCAAGTAATTTTTCAAATTGGATTAACAAAGCCGTTTTTAGCTTGCAATTTCAAACTTTCTAAATTACTAGATTACTAATTTATTAATTATCAGCTGATTGATATAATAATACAATATATTATTTGTTTGTGCATAATTTTGTCCTAAATAGGTGTTATTACGTCTTTTCGATAAATTTTATTGATTTTTGGGGGTTTTTGGATGTTAAGTATATACAAATGTTTTTATACTCAAACAGCTTAAAAATAGGCTGTTGTAGAAAAAACGGGCGGATATTACCTGCCCGTTCGTTTTAACAAAACCCAAATTTTCAACCAATTATCCCTAAAAAAAACTCATTATAACAGGGGCTAAACCTATTAAAAACCCTAAAACTCCGCCTAATGCCATTATCAAATGCAATTCGCGGCGAATTACCGAAAGCACAAGTTTTTCCGCCTCTTCTGGCGAAAACTCGGTTACTCGCTCTTCTATTATTGCTTTTATATCGATATGCTGAACAACATAATCGGCAACCGCCTCAAAAGCGGCGGTTACTGGTGCAATTTTTTCGGGATCGTTGCAAAATTTGTCGATGTTTTCGTCAATTTTATCGGCGATTGCCAATAAGTTATTTTCTTCTGATAAATATTCTAATATCCCAGTTTTTATACTTAAATAAATTTTTTCGTGATCCAAAAAAATACCGACCAGTTTACCAACGTGCTCTTTTATTAGCGTTTTGACTAAAGTTGGACCCTGTTCGTCAAGCTGCGTGTACTCTAAAGTCAGCAAATATTCCGATATTTTGGGCATATTTGTGCGAATCGTTTTTTTTATTTCGATTGAACCTTGGGAAATTAACGGCGATTTCAGTAATTTTTCAGTCAAAAGTTCTGGCGTAAGCAAATGTCCACCAACTACATTTGCCAATTTTTTTGCAAGCCGTGCTTGCCCTTTGGGAATCAACCCAGGCGTAAACGGCAATCGCACGCCAAAAATAAATACGGCTCTAAAAGGGCGAAATAACATTCTAATCGCCAAAACGTTCGTGCAATATCCAATAATTGCTCCTATTACTGGAGTCATAAGTAAAGCAAAATCCACAATATCAACTCTTTCTAATTTTACAAATGTAAAGATGTGGGCGAGTTCGCCCGTTTTTTCCAAATCCGCAATATTTCAATATTTTGCAACGTTTACCTGCATATGAAAACCACAAACCCTAAATTTTTCCCATTTTATATTTTTTTGCGTTGCATATTTTTTTCGATGAGATTGTCAATATGATTTTCTAGCTTTCTGCCTTCCTCTTTTAGAGAAAGTGCCGTAAATATGAAATATTTTGAAATTTTTAGTAGCTTGTCAAAGTTCATTTTTGTGCTGTAAAGTTCGTCAAAATCCTTTGCCAATTTTTCCGAATACAAATCAATCATAGATTCCGCATAATCGGGTTCGTCAAGTTTAAGATTATTTTTTTTCATATCTTGGATTAGTTTGCGATAATTTGCGTAATCGTCGTGGTTTCCGTTTGGCTTTAGTTTAATAAAATGGTCGTACACAACCGATTGCGTTTGCGACACACTGACAAACCAATGGCGAAAATTGGCGTAATATTCAAGCTGTTCGAGTTCTCTGTAAAAATCTTCTTTGCGAAAATTTCTGAACGAAGGTCGTTTTTCTTTATCAAAATAATCCTCGTCAAATTCGAGCAAAATTGTATCCATTAGAGTGTCAAAAACAGGGGAAATTTCCTTTATGCGTTCAAATGAGCTGTCTTCGATACCTTCGACAAATAATTTTATTTCGCCTGCATAATAGATAATTTGTGATTTATGAGATTCATTATAATCTTCTCGATTTAGCACTTGACAAGTTACGAAAAATATTTTGAGAAGTTGATTTTTTACGGAATCTTGCAATTTTTCCAGAGCAATTTGGTTTTGAGATTTTGCATTTTTTATTTTTTTGCGGACGTGCGTATAAAAATTTTTGCTAGTTGCAAGCAAACGGCTATTTTTATGACTTGACAAAACATATTTTTTCCCCTTAAAAGGTTTTAGAGTGCGCATAAAAATAAGCGAAGTATCCACTGGCAACCGTGAAATTTCGTCATTTGTCATAAGTTTGCGTTCGATTATTTCGCCGTTTTTGGTTTTAAGGGTTTCGTTGCCCAATTTTTCCGAGATATAGTTTAATGTAAACAAGCTATGTCCACCTAAATATATCATTGTATCACAAGAATCCAGCAGCGTTTGCCAAGTGTTGCCGTACATATTTTCCAGTTGCGAAAGGCTTTGCACGATTATTGAAATTCCCATATTAAGGGAACGTGCGTACGCCAAAATTTTATCAAAATCGGGAATAAACCCCACATTAGCAAACTCGTCGAGTAGCATTAACATTGGCGTTTTCAGGGTTTTTGGCAAGTTTTTTTTGGGATTTATCCAGTTTGCAATGTAGTCGAGTTGCGTAAATAGCTGCGAATAAAACATCGCCGCCATAAAGTGAAAAGTAGAGTTTGTGGGCGAAATAATCACAAAAATCGCTACTTTTTTTGTGTCCAAACTGTGCAAATCGAAAGTATCGTGCGAAAACATTTCTCGTACAGAAGAAAGCGAAAACGGCGTAAAATAAACAATCGCAGAAATTACAATCGATTTCAACGTTTTGTCGGCTGCCGTTTTGAACAAATCGTACTGGACAACCGCAATGTGATCTTCATCCCTTTTTTTCAACTCCAAAAAAAGGTAATCTAGCGGACTTGTTGGATTATCTTCGTCTTCGAACATTGCCATTCGCAACATATCGACAACTGTGCCAAAATTTTGATTGTGCGGCGGTTCTTCGTACAAAATATAGAAGAAAATAGCTTGTATAAGCAAAATTGCAGCGTTATCCCAAAACGGGTCGCTGTGTCCACCGTTTTTTCCCATGTTGACATTTTTCATTATAGATTTTATCAAGGTTAGCACATCTTCTTGCCTGTCTTTTCGCAGGTAGACAAAAGGATTATAATAGTTGCTATTTTGCAGGTTGACTAAATCCAATACTTTTATTTCGTAGCCCGCTTGTTTTAACATATTTCCCGTAAGTGCCAAAATTTCGCCTTTTGGATCGGTTACAACAAAATTTGCCGACATTTGCAAAATATTTGGCAACACAAATTGGCGAGTTTTGCCCGCTCCAGGATTGCCCACAACTAGCGTGTTCAAGTTGTGTCCTGTTGAAATATGGTTCAAAGATAGGCGTAAATCTTGTGATAAAATTATATTTTGTTTAGCAATTTTATCTTGCAGCCTTGCGAAATCCAATTTGTGGGCAAAAGTCGCCGAGCCTTTTTCGATACCAAATTTGTAACCATAATCCTCTGGAGCGGTTGGAGCGTATTCTTCCAAAGTTTCTACTGGCTGGATAATTGTTATGTGGGCTGTGATTTCGCCATATTGCTGATTTTGCAAGGCTTGCAACGTTTCTGTATCTATCCACTTTTGAAATTTTTCGTAATTTTCGCTGTGTATGTACCATTTTTGATTTTGCGTACTCCAAAAAGCGCCCAACTTTTGCACTTCTTCTTCTTCTAAAAACGGCACTTCTAAAAATATTATCATGGAAATTTTCTCCTTTTCGCAATATAAACTTATTTTATAATATTTTTGATGTTTTTGTCAAATAAAAAAAGACGAGAAATTCGTCTTTTTTGTTTTATACTCAATAAGATTTTTCGCAAGCTAACGATTATTTACATCGCCGACAACAATGGAAATATTCATAGGTTGATAGCCATTTCGATAAATATCTAATACGATAGTTTCGCCGACGGTGCTGTTGCCGATAAAAGCAATCATTTCGTCAACCGTTTGCACAGGATTACCGTTGTAAGCGACAATTAAATCGGCGGATGCAAGCCCAGCCAAATCCGCAGGGCTACCTTCTTCGACAAGCACGACAATTACACCAATAGAGGGCAAAGCGAACATTCTTTGTCGAGCCTCGTCAATTATATCTAGCGAAACGCCCAAAAATGGACGTGGAGTAGTGCCGTCTTCCAAAATTTGCTCGAGTATTGTCAACGCAATATTTGAGGGAATTGCATAGCCCATTCCTTCGATGTGGAAAGCGATTGCTTTTGCGGTATTTATGCCGATTATTTCGCCACGGATATTTGCCAATGCGCCGCCGCTGTTACCAGGGTTAATAGCCGCATCAGTTTGCAGGACATCTAAAATGCGTTCTTCGACATTTATTTGCCGATTTATTGCACTAATTATTCCGCGAGTTGCAGTTTGTCCTTGTCCCATTGGGTTTCCGATAGCGACAACTTCATCGCCAACAAGAACATTATCCGAGTCGCCAAAAACGGCTATTTTGTAACCTTGGTCGGCAAATTCCGAACGCGGCACAGAAAGCACAGCCAAATCAGCTTGCCAGTCGCCGCCGATAACGTTTGCTACAACTTCATATTCATCGTCTAGCGAAACGGTAATTATTACGGCATCTTCGATTACGTGATTGTTAGTTGCAATAAATAAAAAATTTTCATCCTCGGCAAAAATTATGCCCGAACCCGAACCAGGTACATAAGTTGGGAAAAACGGATTTGCAGACGGCGTTTCGATGTTTATGCTAACAACCGAACCGCTAACAGTTTGCACAACGCCAGTTATATCGCTGATTCGAACCTCAACAGGCAAAGTTTCCGCCTGCAAATCGGAGAAACTAAATTCGGTTTGTTCGTCCGCATCGGCAACCGCCAAAATATCGTAATTAGGCACTTCTTCCACAACAGGAGTATTTACAGTAGAATTAAATTGCTCCGCAACCGCAAAACCTATCCCAAGCCCAATTCCCAAACTGCCGCCGCCCAAAACCGCTATTATTGCCACAAGCGCGACAAATCTCTTAAAATTAAATGCACTATTCAAAAAAATTCCTCCTTTTTCAAAAGATAAAACCGTGGGCGCCCGTCTGCCGGCGGACAGGCTGCCCACACCCGCAAGGACGCGCGCGCCCTTGACCCGCTATTTTTTATTATTAGGGTTTACGATGTGATAATTTTTTATGTTTTTAGTATAATGGGAAATAATTAACAAAATGTGTCTAATTTGTTAATTATTTCCCTGTTCAATTTTGAAATTTTATTTTAGCATACTGTTGTAAAGTTGGATGTAATCTTTTGCGGAGCGATCCCAGGAAAAATCGCAATTCATGGCATTTTGGATTATCAACTTCCAGTGAGGAGTATCGTAGTAGGCTAACGCTTGGTTTAACGCCCACATTAAAGCACTTGCAACAAAATCTTCGAAAACAAAGCCGTTGCCGTCGGGATTATCTGGACCGAAATGTGTAACTGTATCGGCTAATCCGCCAGTTTTGCGAACGATTGGAACTGTACCGTATCGCATTGCGAACATTTGCCCTAAACCGCAAGGTTCGTAAATGGACGGCATAAGAAAAATATCCGAACTGGCGTAAATGCGTTGTGCAAGTTGTCCATTGAAAGTTATTTGTGCACTTAATTTTTCGGGATAACGATGTGCGTAAGTTCGGAAAAGCTCTTCGTAGCGACCTTCGCCAGTGCCGAGAATAACAAATTGTACATCTTTTGCCAAAATTTCTTCTAAAGCGACAGCAATTATGTCAAAACCTTTTTGAATATCTAGTCGCGAAATTATGCCAATCATGGGAACTTCTTTTTGGGGCAATCCCAAAAGTTCTTGTAATTGTGCCTTATTTTTGGGCTTGTTTTGCATTACATTGGTGGAATCAAAATTTACAAAAATGCGTTTGTCCGTGGCGGGATCGTTGTTGGCAACATCGATGCCATTGACAATTCCGAATAATTTTTTATCGTGTTCGCCGCGCATTCGCAACAAACCGTCCATGCCGTAGCCAAAATCGGGCGTTTGAATTTCCTTTGTGTAGGTTTCGCTTACGGTGCTTACCATATCCGAGTGTATAATTCCAGCTTTAAGCAGGCTTGCATTACCGTAAAATTCCAGATCGCCGTTGGTAAAATAGCCGTCATTTAAGCCAACAGCCCATAAAATTTCGCGACCAAAAGAGCCTTGATAGCGAAGATTATGGATAGTAAACAGGCTTTTCATATTTTTATAGTAGACAAAACCACGATAAATATCTCGCAAATAAGTGCAACCTAAACCAGTTTGCCAGTCGTTAAAATGGATAATATCTGGCTTAAATTTGATTTTGGTCAAAAATTCAATGGAAACCTTGGAAAAGAAAGCGAACCGCTCATAATCGTCGCTGTAGCCATAATAGCCATCTCTGCCAAAATAATAATCGTTTTCGATAAGATAAACCTGGACTTCGTCCTTGTTTTTGGGGATAATTGTGTGTATCGAAGCACCTTGCTCGCGCCAGCCTAAATGAATGTTTAACGAGTCAATGTATTTTATGCCTTCCAAATGGTTGCTAGGAATGTTCCCATATTTTGGGAAAACAACACGAACGTCAACGCCTTGTGCTTTCAGCGCGTTTGGCAACGAGCCAGCAACATCGCCCAATCCGCCACTGGCAGAATACGGTCTAACTTCTGACGATACAAATAATACTTTCAAATTTTTTTTGCCCATAATATTCCGTCCTTTCCACACGTTGAATATTAGACTAATCTCTCTACATTATATTATATTATTATTTTTGGAATTTGTAAAGTTTTTATTGCTTGAAATTTGTTTTGTTATTGTTGAATAAATTCAAAACGGGCGGATAATGTCCGCCCGCATTTTTTATTTTTTTTATTTTTTTAATGTGATTTTTTTATCGTCGAAATATCCGCTTTCAAATCTCTTGCATGGTCTTTTAATTTGTCGGATGCAGTTTTTGAAACAACAACGGTTGACAATAATTTTAACGATTCGTCGTAATCTTCCAAAAAGCTGTAAAATGCCGCCATAACGTAAAAAATAGTATCACCAGAAAGTGCCATTATTGGCAAAGATTCATTTGCAAGTGCCATATTAAAAGCGGAAATTGCAAGTTTGGCAAAATTATTGCGATTGGCAATATCTCCTTTTACTCGGAGCAGCCAAGCTAATTTCATGCAAAAATAGGCTTTTTCGCCGCTCGAAGTTTGGCGGATTATCGTGTTTAATAGTGCTAATTTATAGCGTTCTATTGCCATATCGATTGTTAGCAGTTGCGGATACTCAACTTTTTTGAACACAGGTGTAATATTTTGCAAAACCAATTTCATTTGGATTTCCTTAACAGGCTCGGAAAATAGCGGTTTTGTGGTTGTATAACCGCAACTATCACAAATAACAATGTCGTAAAATATGGGATCGAGCGGTTTAGATTTAACGTGCAAATCTATTTCAACCTGTTCCATGCGAACGCGCGTTTCGCGTACGCCCGTTGCAATCGCCTCTTTTTTGCAAATTGGACAGGTCATTTTTTTTATGTAAAGATAATCTTTTGCCGCAAAATTGGCGACTGGTGCGGGTTCGGCTGGCTGTACTTCGGGGGTTTTTAGCTTGCCAAGATCGTAAAAAATTGTGTTAATTTCAATTTTGTTGATAATCTCGGATAAACCAAATTTGTCAAGTCCAGAAAAAATTTCGTTAGTTTGCATAGTAACTCCTTTGGAATTTAATTTTTTTAGTTATACTCGAGCAACCCCAAAGCAAACCGATTTGTGGGCAAAACAGGCGGATAATATCCGCCCCTACGGTTGGCAATTTGTAGGGGCGGATATTATCCGCCCGCAATTTTTAAGTTAATCTAGTATAAATTAAATTGTATCACAAAAATTTTTTATATGCAATATTATTTAACGCATTTTTGCCAAAATTTTCGTTGCGTTTGGCAAATCCAATTCGTTCAGCAAAAACGCCTGTTTTAACAGTTCGTCAGGAATCATATAATCGTATTTATCCAATTTTGGCGGAGATTTTTCAGCAAAATTTTCCGCCAAAATTTCTTCACTTATCGAAAATATCGAAAAATTTTGCAAATTTTGCAAATATTGCGAAAAAGCCGCTTTTGGCAAATTGCTTGTAAACTGCAAATGATAGCCGCTGCGTTTGCTTACCGAAAAAATTTCTAGTTCTTCTTTCAAAACAGTTGACAATAAATATTCGATAGTTTTAAGCTGTTTGCTGCCAACCCACGGGCAAAAATAAAAGCCATTTTTGGAATATTGCACAAAATTATTTTGCAAAATTCCGCTTTCGCAGGCGTTTCGCCGAGATTTTTCAAGCAAATCGGCGGCATTTTCGCTGAGATACTTGTAATTTGTGTCTTCTTGTAAAATTTGATTTATTTTGCGTACAATTTTTGTGTGAACAGAACCGCCAAATCCTTTCCATATGGGAATGCGCGAGCTTTTTACTGGGTTTACAAAAATAATTTTGCGTTCCTCGTCAATGGACAAAACTATCCAGGAGCGTCCCGCAAGCACGAAAGTTTCGTCAACCACTGGGCAAATATCTAATTCGCCAACTTTGCCCTCTTGACTTTGCACTTGATAAGTATCTTCCACCTTAAAAACAGCGTAAAAAGAATAATGGTTGACCAATTTTTCGCCATTTACGCCAATTATTAAAGTGCCAGAATCCAACCGTTCGATATATCCTTTGTCGAGCATATGCCGCAATAAAATTTTGTATTCGTCGGCGGTTATCGTGTTTGCGAACGGCGGCAACGTTAGCACGGCGTTTTTCAACTGCAAAGCGGTCAACTCATTTTTTGCGGTTAATGTGCTTAATGTTTGATGTGCCAACAAACTAAAGGGTTTCGGCTTAATTTCGCACGGTTCGACCCATTTTTCTTTTATGTAAAGTTCGATTATTGCAATGGAGCGGAGCAGATTCCAGGGTAAATCGAACGGCGAATCGCCGATATTTTCGTGAACGTTCACAAATAGCATTTGGGATTTTCCCGTACGTCTGCCAGAACGTCCCAACCGTTGCACAAAACTAGCGGAAGTATATGGCGAGCCAAGTTGCACAGTGGAATCCAAATCGCCGATGTCGATGCCCAATTCCAAAGTTAGCGTTGCGGCGGCAACTGTCGGAGAAGTGTTTTCGCGCAAGGCAAGTTCGGCACTTTGGCGTAAATCTGCTGAAACGCTGCCGTGATGCACAAAAAAAATGTCGTCTTCATTTTGTGATGCCGCAATTTTTTTTAGAGCAACAATAATTTTTTCGGAATCGCCACGGCTGTTCGTGAAAATTAGACATTTTTTTTGCTTGCAATAATCGTAAATAAAACGGTTGTGCTTTTCCCAAACGGCGGAATGTCGCAATTCATCTTCTGGCAAAGTGAAATTTTCCACAGCTATCGAGATTATTTTTTTGGTGGACGTAAAGCCGACCGTTTTCACCTTTCGGTTGCTGCCGTCCGCCAAAAATCGCTCCGCGGGAGCATAATCGTTCAAAGTTGCAGAAAGTCCAATGCGGCGCGGATTATTGCCAGTAATTTGTTCGATGCGGTTAATTTGGCAAATTACCTGCAGCCCTCTATCCAAGCCCATCATAGCGTGAAGTTCGTCAATTATGATAAATCGCAAATCGCCAAAAAGCCGTTGCAAATCGCCCGTACGTCGCATTAGCAAAGCCTCGAGCGATTCTGGCGTTATTTGCAAAATTCCGCGAGCCTGTTTTACCGCACGATTTTTTGCGGCTT
>WRKG01000278.1 GCA_009778185.1 Bacillota bacterium | reverse complement strand
CAAGGGGCGAAGTCCCTTGCGGGGTTTGCCTGCCCGCCGGCAGGCGGGGGGCAGCGCCCCAAGGTTTTGATTTTTCGGAGGAAAAAATGAATCTAATAGTTGACAATTTGCAAAAACGTTTCGACAAAAAATCTGTGTTGACAGGAGCAAGCTACACGTTCACGCAAGGCAAAATATATGGGCTTTTGGGACGAAACGGCGCTGGCAAAACTACAATGTTCAACTGCCTTTCCAATAATCTTGCGTTGGACGGCGGCGAAGTGCTTGTTGAAAATGACAACGGCGAAAAACGCAAAGCCACGTTTAACGACATCGGTTTTGTGTTCACACAGCCGCATTTGCCAGAATTTATGACGGGCAACGAGTTTCTGAAATTTTTCACGGAGATAAACAAGGAAAAAATCGCTGAACCAGTGGATATTGCGGCGGCGTTCGCCTCGGTGGAATTGGACGAAGAAAGCCGATTTAAGCTGATAAAGGATTATTCCCACGGAATGCAGAACAAGCTGCAAATGCTGGCGTTTCTTATTTTGCGACCGCCTGTTATTTTGTTGGATGAGCCGTTGACATCTTTTGATGTTGTGGCGGCGCTGCAAATAAAAAATTTGATACGGTCAATAAAAAGCGAACATATAATAATTTTGTCAACTCATATTTTGGATTTGGCACAGGATTTATGCGACGAAATAACCATTCTGCACGGCGGAAAGCTCTCCAAGTTGGATATTGACCGCTTGCAAGATGCCGATTTTGGCGACCAAATTATGCGTATCTTATCGGAAGAAACGAGCGAAATCGGCAAAATAGAGCAAACGGAGCAAACGGCAGAAACGAACGTTGACAAAAATTCGCAAATCTCGCAAATCTCGCAAATCTCGCAAAATCGAAAAGAGGAAAATTTATGATAAATCCACTTTTTAGGTTGATATTTTTGTCGTTGCAGGTTCGGTTTACGAATATGACGAACCGAGTTATATATTTTTTTCAAAAATTGCCGCTGTTAAAACGCTTGATTTCAGCGGATATTTACAAATCCCAGGACTTAAAATTGGTATTTTTAATATTGGGAATTTTTTTCGTTATTGCGAAAAAGTTCATGTTTTTCGTGATGTACGTTGGGTTTTTGCTTGTTCCGATTGGCTTGGCGGTTAGCTATGTGCAAACTTACGGCGATATTTTTGATGCGTTTAATCCCGAGATTGCGGCGGTTGGCGGTTTTGGCGCGGCGGACGTTTTCGGCAATATGCTTGTTGCGTGGTTCGTCATCAGCTTTATCGGCTCTGGCGCGAACGCAACGCTGTTTGGCGGCGAACATTTCAAAAATGACGAGGTAATGATAAATCTGTTGCGAGTGAATCCCACAAAATATGGGCAATCGCGCATTTTGGCGGATCGCCTTTCGGATATAATTATGTGGTTGCCAACTTTGCTGATTGCGTACGCTTTCGTGCTAGACGACGGCGTTTGGCAGATTTTGGCGGTTTTGTGGGCAACGGCGGCAACATTGGCTGTTTATACGGCTTTTCGGCTTGCGAACGAATATTTTAATATGTGGACATTCCAAAAATTTGGGAAACATCTCGGCTCGTATATTTGGAGTGCGTGGATTTTTATGTCAATTTTTCTTGTTTTAGGATTTTTAGTGCCGTTTTTTCTGGGAAAACCCAATTTTAACATGATTTTTGTAGATTTTTTTGGCGTTTTCTCGATAATTTGCGTTATTTTGGCGGTTTTTGCAATAATTTTCTTGCTCAAAAAAATGGCGAAATATCCATTATATTTTGAGATTATCGTGGAAAGCATACAACGCAATCATAGTTGGGTTGACAAATATCAGCAAGATGCAGCAAGCGGCAGCAACAGTTTGGGTGCGGACAAAAAATCTGCTCAAAGTTGGGCAAAAAAGCTAGAAACCACCACTTTCACAGAGGACAAACACAGCCACAAAACAGGATTTTCCTATTTGAACGCAATATTTTTTGAGCGGCACAAGCAATTTTTCCGCAAAAAAATGTTGCTGCGAGTTTTGCTGTTGGTTGCTCCGTTGGTGCTAATGTTGCTCGTGGAGCTGTTTCTGCGGGTTTTTATAGGCGACAGTTTGCAAAATATCTTCGTGCCAGAACTAACCGCCGCCGAAATTTCCGCCGAGTTATCCGAAATTTTCACAGGCACGCCGTTTTTCTTTTTGGTGGTGTATTTTTTGTCCATGGGACGGCTTGTAACAGGCGCGGTGTTCACAAATTGCGATATTCATATGTTGCATTATCAATATTATCGTCAACCACGAGTAATTTTGGCATCGTTTAAGGCACGAGTTAAAGTAATTTTGAGGTTCAATTTGCTATTGACAAGTCTGCTGGGCGTTTCTGTGATTGGGATTTTACTGCTTGCGGTCGGCGTAATGAACTGGCAAGCCGCCGCGCTTTTTCTAGTGATTATCACGCTGATGGGCTTAACTTTGGGCTTTAGCGATTTGTTTTTGTACTACATTATACAGCCGTACGATTCCGACGGCAAAGGGAAAAGCCTTGCGTACGGCATAATCAACTGGTTTGTTTATATGTTGAGTTTTGTGTTTATTCAGGTTCGCATGGAGCTGATTTATTTTGCGTTGGCTTGGTTGGGGATTTCTGCGGTTTATTTTGGGATTGGCGCGGTGGCTTTGGCGAAAGTTGGTCCGCGGAGGTTTAGGTTGCGGTAGTTGACAGTTTGGAAATATCTTGTTAAAATAAATAATAAATGTGTGGTAGGAGGAATTAAATTGAAAGAACATATACACACGATTCCAGTTTTAGATGCGTTGCGCGAACCTGGTCATTGCCCATTTTGCAAGATATACGATAAGTTGGAGGCGGACGCAATAGATTTTATCATGGGTCCATCGCTTTCCTATATGACCGAAGATGTACGAGATGAAACCAATGCAGCAGGCTTTTGCGAGGAGCATTTGGGCAAATTGTACGCCGTGCAGAATCGCCTTGGTTTGGCTTTAATGTTGCATACCCATTTTAAGTTTATCCAAAAAAACATGGAAATTTCCAAAATTGCCGAAGTTAGCGGCGGATTATTCAAAAAAGGGGAATCGCAAACCGATCGCATTGCAAAAAAAATTGTGGCGTTTCAAAATCGTTGCTACATTTGCGAAAAAATTGACAACACTTTTTTGCGGTACATGGACACATTTTTTTATTTGTGGCCCAAAGATTCCAATATAAAGCAGTTGGTTAAGGCGTTGCCAGGGTTTTGTTTGCCACATTATGCACAAATGTTGAGTTTATCCGAAAAAGCGTTCAGCAAAAAACAACTTGACGATTTTTTGAGCGTGGTGATTCCTTTGCAAAAGGCGGCAATGGAGAAACTCGAGGGCGATATGGATTGGTTTATCCAAAAATTTGACTATCGCAATAGTGATGCACCGTGGAAAGATTCCAAAGATGCAATAAACCGCACAATGGCAATGTTGAAAGGGGCAATAATAGAATGAAACCGCCATTAAAAGAACGTTTCAAAGCCGAAATTCAAAAAATTAAACAGATGAACTTCCGCGAAAAACGTGAATATATTTGGGAATATTACAAGCTGCAAATTATCGGTGGCATTATTGCGGCATTGTTGATTGGAAGTTTGGTCAACGATACTATTATAAATCCGCCCGCACGATCCGCTTTAACCATCGCTTGGATGGCTGGTTTTGAAATGACGGAAAATTTGGAAGCATTGACCGACAAAATTTATCCCGTTGTCGTGGATTACACGCAAAACGAAACTTTGCACTTGCTAAATTTTAACATGATTGGCGATCCGCAGCATGATATGGCACAACATCAACGATTTTCCGCAATGACCGCCGCACAAGAAATTGACATCGTTATCGGAGATTTTAACATCAACGAAACAACCGAAGTTGCCAACCTGGGAATCGCTCCAGCGTGGACTTTTATGGACTTGCGACCAGTTTTAACCGAATTAGGCATAAGTTCCGAAAATTTGCTATTTTTTGAAGAAGAGGGACATCCGCCGCTTGCTTTTGCCATTCCAATAGCCGAAACGCCAGCTTTCGCAAATTTGGGAATCTCAACTGAAAACCGTTACTTTGCCATTGTTATAAACACTTTGCGTTACGATGCCGTTATTGCCGCTTTTCGTGAATTATGGGGAATTTAACCATGAATAAATTAACTTTAGCTACTAATGCGAACTTTTTTATGGTCTTTTTGCTTGCTTTTAACGTTTTTCTTTCGTTTTTGTTGGGAACTTTGGGCGTTTATCAAATTTTCCCGTGGTCGCTTTTGGTTAGCCAATTTTTTGGGTTGATATTGCCATTGTTCCTTTTTAGAACAATGTTGCCGCACGTACCGCCAACGCCGAAAAACCTATTGCACGCAAAGCAAGTATTGCTTATTTTTGCGTTTAGCATTTTTGTACAACCTGCTTTAATGGTGGTTTCTGCGATTAGTGGCTTGTTTTTGCAAAATCCAGTGCCTGCGCTTGTCTCCGATTTAAGCAACTTAAATTTTGCGCTGGCTTTAGCGATTGTCGCTGTAGTGCCGTCTATCTGCGAAGAACTGGTTTTCCGCGGGTTTATTCAAACAGGATATAAATTTCAACCTGTTGCGAAAGCGGCTTTTGTAAATGGTCTATTTTTTGGGTTTATCCACCTAAATTTGCACCAATTTACCTATGCTTTTATCATGGGAATTATATTTTTTTATCTTGTGCATATTACAAAATCGATTTTTTCCGCTATTTTGTCGCATTTTGTCATAAACGCCACGCAATTTACTTTGGGATTTTATAATGTGCCTGGTTTTGGCAATATGACTGAACTTTTGCTAAATGTGTCAATTTCCCTGCCTTTGGCGGTTATTGCATTCAAATTTCTTTTAATAATAACTAAAAATTTGGAAATAGCAAAAGAAAACGCAAAACAGCAAAAAAAAGAAAGAATCCGCCAATTTGAAGAAAGAATGCTACAGGGTGTTAAAAATAGCGAAATCACAAACCCTGCTGAAGTTACTTTAATTTTATCTTATTTTGAATATAAAAATAAATCTATGGAAAAATATACCGATTTGTTGGAGCGGCACAACAAAGTATTGGAAAATTACAACGAAGAATTTGAAAAAATGGAAGAGCATATTCAAAACAATCCCGATATTTTGGACGATTACGAGGAAAGAATTAACGAACTCGACAACGAACTCATTCTCTCGTACAAGGAAATGGTTGAGGCAGAATATGCGGATGCCGATATGCGAGCAGAAAGCAAAGCAGAATTAGAAGAACATCAAGAAATGCTTAGAGAAGTAAACGAGAAAAAACTTTTTCCGTTTAATATAGCGTTTTTTGCGGTAATTTTGCTTTATTTAATGATTATTTTGTTAGGAATGTTTGGATAATGGAAAAATTGGATAAAAAAGAAAATTCCGCAAAAATGCGGTTGCAAAAATATTTGGCAAATGCTGGCGTGGCATCTCGCAGGAAAGCGGAGGTGCTTATTGTTGACGGCAGAGTTTCAATAAACGGCGAAATTATAACCGAACTAGGAACAACCGTAACCGCAACGGATATTGTTGCACTCGATGGTGAAATTATCCAAAATAATGCGGAATTAGTTTATATAATGCTAAATAAGCCGATTGGCGTTATAACATCAGTCAGCGATCCGCAAAATCGCCCAGTTGTGTTAGATTTTGTAAAAGATATTCCCCAGCGAATTTTTCCTGTAGGTCGATTGGATTATGATTCCTCGGGATTATTGCTGTTGACAAATGACGGAGATTTTGCCCAAAAAATGGGACATCCTAGCCATTCAGTGGAAAAAATTTACATTGCCACTTTGCAAGGAATCCCAACAAATCAAGCATTAAAAACCTTTCGGCAGGGCATAAAAATAGACAAAACCACAAAAACCGCTCCTGCAAAAATTAAAATATTAGAAACAACAAAATTAACCTGTAAAGTTCGCATAATAATTGGCGAAGGCAAAAACAGGCAAATTCGTAAAATGTGCGATAAAATTGGACATCCTGTGCTAAAATTAAAAAGAATAGCCATCGGCAAATTGCAACTAGAAAATTTGCCAACAGGTAAATATCGAAAGTTGACAAATTTAGAAGTTGAATCTCTTGTAAAAAAATAAACAAATTAGGCAATATCTGAAAAATTGTGTTTGTTCAAAATGTAGGGGCGACCGTCCTCGGTCGCCCGTGGTAAATTTTGGGTTGCCCGTATGTTGTATAATTCGGGCGACCGAGACGGGCACTCCTACGGTATGTATTTTCCAATTACGAGACATTTGAACAATAATTTATGAAAGCACAAAAATTATCCACCGTAAAATTTCACAAAGAAATATCAACCAAATCGGCAGTTGTTGCAACATCGGAAATAACGCCATGTTGACCTGCTATGTCAAAAGTGGCGGCTGGCGTTGTTGGAGTTATTCCGTTTGGCGTGTTAAGGTTAAAATCATTTGGGTTAAATCCGCCTTTTTCGGCAGGTACTAAAAAATCTTGTCTAATAGCGATTGACGATTTTTGCAATTCGCGCCTACGCCGCCGTCTGGATTCCTCGCGACGCAACCGCAACTTTTCGTCTTGCTGCTCTTCTTGCTTATTTCTCTCTTTTCGTGCTTTATCGGTTTTTTCTTCGATTTCGGCGCGTTTGCGACGTTTTATTTGGCGGACAGTTTGCTCTACTCGGTCAATTTGCATTTGCACATTGCTTGCAAGAGCCTTTTTTACGTCATCTTCTAAATCGGATGCCATAATTTCGCCCAATTTTGCCGAAAGTTGCCGTTTAACGCGAGCCGCTCTTCCCAAAGAATCGGTGTTGCTCAATTTTACAACGCCCTTTACTTGCGGCTTTTTGCGTTTGCGATTTTCACGGTTGCGTTCGGTTGCGGCATTGTGTGCTTTCGCCAATAATGCCGTTTTTTGGTCATTTGCTTTTACGATTGTCATTAAAATCCTTCCTTTGCTATTTTAGTTGAGATTTACGTATCGGTTGCCGTGGCGAATAACTCTGCCGGGTTCAACTTCAACGCCCGAATAGTGCATAAGTTCTGATATTGTAACCAGTTGATAGCCTCGCGCAAGCAGTTCTGGCACAAGCATTTCGATTGCCTCAACTGTGCTAGAGTACAAATCGTGAAACAGGATAATATCGGAGTTTGTAACTCTGTCGATAACGTGCTGATAAATTGCATCGGCGTTGCGACTTTTCCAATCTTCGGTATCGATTGACCAGTTGAACATCGAAAAATCCAGTTCTTGTGCAATGTTCAGCACATCGTTGTTGACTCTGCCGTAAGTTGGGCGAAAACTGTAAGGATAAACTCCAGTGGCACGCTCGATTATGTTTGCCGTGTCGAGCAGTTGCTGGCGCATTGCGGCGGTGGAAAGCCGAGTTAAATCGCTGTGATCCCACGAATGCCCAAATACATCCGAACCAGATTCAGAGGCACGACGAACAACGTCAATCCGCCGTTCGACAAGATTTCCAATAACAAAAAAGGTTGCATTTACTTCATAACGTTCCAAAATGTCCAAAATTTGCGGTGTGTACATACTGGGTCCATCGTCAAAAGTTAGAGCAACCATTGGACGAGACGGGTCAATTTCGGCAACGCCAGCAATTACGGGCTGTTGTTCGGAGGAAATTCCCACGTCAATCAATAAAGCCGAGTAAATGTCGGCGTACGGGATGATTACTTCCAAAGTGCCAAAATAGCCTGCCACAACTTCGGACAATTCCAAAATAACGTGAATGCCGTTGTTTCCTATTGCCACGTTTTCCAGCAGAGAAACATTGCTGACATTTAAGGTTGGCAAACGGGTCGATAATTCTGGACGTGCTATCACAAGCCGTTGACTTAAATTTTGCAATATATATTCCGCTTGCGAGCGGTCAAAAATATCCCAAGTTTCCAAGAAAGTTTCCGATTCCAAGTTTAGGTTGAAAGTACGAATAATGTTGGCTGTTTCGGCTGTGTCAACGTTTAACGCACCTTTTAAGACAACGCTTGCAAAAGGGCTATTTTCCAACAAATAGGAATCAAATTGTATGTTAAGTTCGCCCATGATAGAGCTGTCGGTTGTACGCAAAAACATTATATTGTCAATAGCCGTTTGATAAACATCGTAAACCCAAGCAAAAATGGGAGCATCGGCAAAATTATTGGCGGTTGGAAAAACTATGTAAGCAAACAGCGGACCATTGAGGTTTTCGATAGTGTATGTACTGCCATATTGCATTGTGGTTTGTCGCAAAAGTGGCGAAAAACTACTAATTGGCTCGGTTGGCTCGTGGGCATAATAAGTTGTTGCACTAGAAAAACCGCTGTACGACACGAACATAATAAGCAACAAAACCGCAACCGAAGTTGCAACAGAAATCAAAATTGCTTTTTTCATAACTTTCATAAGAAATGCCCCTTTCTAACACAAAACAGATACCGATGAGTAATTATAGCACAGCCGCATAAATTTTACAACACAAATATTTGCATAATTGTGCGACAATATATCCAAAAAATCTACCAAAAAAACACGTTTTATACGAGATATTTTTGGTAGATTTTAACAAATTTTATAAAGTTTATAAAAATTTTACGATTATGTAGCAAATTTTATTATTTTTAACCTCGTTAAAACGATAGCGGCAATGCCGATTATAAACGAAACAGCCGCCAACGCTTGACTAATGGGAAGCAACCCAACAGTAAGTTGGTCGGTACGCAAGCCTTCGATAAAAAAGCGGGCGAATCCGTATGCGGCTAAATATAGCCAAAAAATTTCGCTGTTGAATTTTTTACGTGGACGATATATCGTAAGCAAGGCAAAAACTAGCAAACTCCACAACGATTCGTACAAGAAAGTGGGATGCACTTGAATATATTCAACAGCAGGATAGCCGTCAACTGGGGGAAAAGTAACCAAATTATCCAAAATTTCCTGTGTAAGTGGCGCGCCAGTTTGTGCACGATTTATACGCATTGCCAAAAAATTATCGGTAAAAGTGCCGAAAGCCTCACGATTGACAAAATTTCCCCAACGACCGATGGCTTGTCCCAGTGCAAACGATGGCGCGCAAGTATCTAAAACAAGCCAAATATTTAGCTTGCGGATTTTTGTGAATAAATATATAGTAATTATGCAAGCGATAATTCCGCCAAAAATTGCCAAACCGCCCTCTCGTATGCCCGTTATGATTCTTATGGGATTTTGGCTGTATATATCCCAATTAGTGGCTACAAAAAACAGCCGCAACCCAACTAATGCGGCAGGCAAGGCAACCATTAGCAAATCCATGTAAATTTCTTTCGATTGCCCAGAGCGTTTTGCTTCAAGTTGGGCAGTAATTAGCCCAGCCAACACGCCCAACATAATAAAAACGGCGTACCAGTAAATTCCGATGCCGAATACATTAAAAATTGTTCTACTTAGGTCGTACAACCTAATTCCCAAATGTGGAAACCAAATATCAGGTAACAAAAATAACCCTCCTCGCTGATTTTGATTTTAACATAGTTGTTAAAAAATAGCAAATTTGTTGAAATTTTGGAGGAGAATTGTTTAATGAGCGAAAAACTTCCCTTATAATAAGGGAAGTTTGCCGATTGATATTATATTTACAAATTTATTTGAGCAATATGTTAAACTTGGTTGGTGCTTATGTTTTTTACCCATTCTATCGGCATTTTAAGAATAGCTGCTATATCTTGTATGTCAAAGTTTCTTTGCAACATTTCAGTTGCGGCTGCACGTTTATTTTCCTCTATTTCCCTATCTATCCACCCAATTTCCTTAAAATAGTCATAAGCTATTTGTCGAACATTAGCATCCATCATTCCTAAAACCTCCCTAAAAATTATTGCATTTGCTCCAAATATTCTGCTGAGATATGCACTTTCTTTCTCTAGTGAATAATATTTGCTGTAAGCGTTGAAAACCTCCGCCATATCTCGCTTTGTCAAGCTGCTACGCAAATTTTTTAAGAATATATTGTCGCCCAATTTTTTATTTTCCAGTATTTGCGTGGTAAACGTATCGCCTTTAATGTGATATATTCCTGGGCTAACTTCGTCAACTGTAAAACCTCGTTCATTAGCCAAATGATTAAGCAATTTTACTGGCTTTGGAGTTGACACAAAAGTTACAGTTATATCCGCAACAGAAACCTCTTCAAATGCCGAATACAGGCTTGCATAGCCCACAACCTTGTTATAATCCCATATAGATAAATTATCCGTTTCGGATTTGTACTCAAAAATATTGTGCGTTTTGAAAATTTGCCCAATGTTTTTACTAATATAAACGTCCGCCGCCTTTTTTATGACTAAAACGTCCATTATCAGTGCCTCTTTGCTCAACTGATGCTCATCTTCAAAAATCAGCACATCGGCATAATCATAAAATTCTAATTGGAGAGCAGCGAAAAACGCCTCGTGCCAATATATTTTGTCTTGGTTGTCGCTTTGCATAACGCCCTCCTTGAAATTGCTTTTTTATAATTATAAATTATTTTTACAACTTTTGCAACTTTCAACAAAATTTCCCCAAACAAAAAATTTCCCCTTGCAAAATCCCAAAAAATAAGTTATAATAAATCCAAACTAAACCCTAGGAGGACAAAAAATGGCAAAATTATATTATCAAACCGACTGCAATCTGTCGCTGTTAAACGACAAAACGGTCGCAATAATCGGCTACGGCAGCCAAGGACACGCCCATGCGTTAAACTTGCATGAAAGCGGCGTTTCTGTTGTGGTGGGGCTTTACGAAGGACACCGCTTGTGGGACGAAATTGCCGCAACTGGCATGAAAGTTGCTCTCACGAAAGATGCCGTTAAAATGGCGGATATTATCATGATTCTCACGCCCGACGAGCTGCAAAACAAAATTTATCACGAGGATATTTTGCCCAATCTTTCGGCGGGCAAATATTTGGCGTTTGCCCACGGTTTCAACATTCATTACGGACAAATCGCCCCAAACAAGGACATCAACGTGTTTATGATTGCTCCAAAAGGCCCAGGACATACCGTTCGTAGCCAATATGTTGAAGGGCGCGGCGTTCCTGCGTTGGTGGCTGTGCAACAGGATTTCACTGGCAATACGAAAGAAATCGCCCTCGCATACGCCGCTGGAATCGGCGCGGCACGTGCTGGCATTTTGGAAACCTCGTTCCGCGAGGAAACCGAAACCGACCTTTTCGGCGAGCAAGCCGTACTTTGCGGCGGCGTTACCGAACTAATGAAAGCGGGCTTTGACACGCTTGTCGAGGCGGGCTATTCCCCAGAAAACGCCTATTTTGAGTGCTTGCACGAGATGAAACTAATCATCGACCTCGTCAACAAAGGCGGTCTGTCGTTTATGCGATATTCCATCAGCGATACCGCAGAATACGGCGATTACACCGTCGGCAAACGCATTATCAACGACGACGTTCGCAAAGAAATGAAAAAAGTGCTTTCCGAAGTGCAAGACGGCACTTTCGCGCGGCAATGGATTTTGGAAAATCAAGCAAAACGCCCATATTTCAACGCAAAACGCCGCCTGGAAACCGAGCATCCTATCGAAAAAGTGGGCGCAGAATTGCGTAAAATGATGGCGTGGCAAGAAGAGCAAAAAGAGGACGACAAAAAATAAATATGAAAAATTTGGTTGAAAAAAATAAAATCACAATATTCGACTCAACGTTGCGGGACGGCGCGCAGGCAGAGGGAATTTCGTTCACGGTAGAGGACAAGATAAAAATTGCGACCGCTTTGGACGATTTAGGCGTTGACTACATCGAAGCAGGAAATCCCGGCTCGAACCCAAAAGATTTGGCGTTTTTTGAGCATTTTGCGGCGGCTGCAGAGCCATTGAAAAACGCCAAGTTAATAGCGTTTGGCAGCACTCGCCGCAAGGGAATCTCCGCCGCCGAGGACGACAACATAAAAGCGTTATTGCAAGCCCAAACCGCCGCCGTCTGCATTTTCGGCAAAACCTGGGATTTTCACGTTACCGAAATTTTGCGTGCCACTCTGGACGAAAACCTGGAGATGATTGCCGACACAATCCGCTTTTTCAAGCAGGCGGACAAAGAAGTTATTTTCGATGCAGAACATTTTTTTGACGGCTGCAAAAGCAACGAAAAATACGCAATGTTGGTGCTAGAAACCGCCAAAAATGCAGGTGCAGACGCAATCGTCTTGTGCGATACAAACGGCGGCTGTTTTCCTAACGAAATTTTTGAGATGACAAAAAAAGCTGTTGAACTTGTCGAAAACTTGGAAAAATCCCAAAATACGGGAAAATCCCAGGTTGACGAAAAATCCCAGGTTGTCGAAAAGGGCGAAAAAATCGTACCGATTGGGATTCACACGCACAATGATTGCGAAATGGCGGTTGCCAACTCGATAATGGCGGTGCAAGCGGGCGCAACGCACGTACAAGGCACGTTCACAGGGTTCGGCGAACGTTGCGGAAACGCCAACCTTTCGGCAATTATCCCCAATTTACAGCTTAAATTGGGATTCGTTTGCGTGGGAAATCTCGCAAAATTAACGCAAACGGCGCGGTATATCTCGGAAGTCGCCAATATTCCGCATAATCGCCGTGCCGCATATACGGGCAAAAGTGCGTTCGCCCACAAAGGCGGAATGCACATCGATGCCGTAGAAAAGGCATCTTCCAGCTTCGAGCATATCAATCCTGAGTTGGTCGGCAACGAGCGAAAATATCTAATGAGCGAAGTCGCTGGGCGAAGTATGCTAATCGGCAAAATTCAGCAAATTAGCCCAGAATTGACCAAAGAATCGCCGCAAACCATCGAAATCATAGGCAAGCTAAAAGAGCTGGAACAGCAGGGTTATCAGTTTGAAGGCGCGGAAAGCTCTTTTGGGCTGTATATTCGGAAGTTGCTGGGCAAATATAAGCCGCTGTTTGAATTGGTGCATTTTAAGACAATCGGCGAACAGCCGCAAGCCGAGGAAAGCGCTGAAAACAGTGCGTCGGCAATCATAAAAATCACGGTCAACGACCAAACCGAGATTACCGCCGCCGAGGGAAGTGGTCCAGTTAATGCCCTGGATAAGGCTCTACGCAAGGCTTTGGAGAAATTTTATCCCGAACTGGCGAACGTGCATTTAACGGATTACAAGGTGCGCGTTTTGGACAGCACCAACGCAACCGCCTCAAAAGTGCGCGTGCTGATTGAATCCACGGACGGCACAAGTAACTGGACGACCGTCGGCGTTTCGGCGGATATTATCGAAGCAAGCTGGCTGGCTTTGGTGGATAGCATTGAATACAAGCTGATTAAGGAGATTGAGGAGAAGTTTAAGGCGTTTATTTAGGGATTTTGCGAAAAAATTGCATAGACAAAAAATGCAACTAATGAAAGTTGCATTTTTTATTTGAAAAGTCAAAATTAAACTAAAGTATTCAACTTCAAGCCTGTGCTTGTAGCTAGTTGTAGCAAAGTTTCCAGTTCTTGGCGTTCGCTTGCAGCTAGCCAATCTTGGCGTTCTTGGTGGCTCGAAAAGGCTTGCCAACGTCCATCTTCGGTTAATCTTCTTCCGAAGGGGTTTTGTCGAATTTCCAAAAGATTGCCATCAGCGTTTGCTCGGCGATTAGCCAAGGCGTTTACATTTTGCATATTTGATAACATTCCTGAGGTTAATGGAGCAACGTCTCGGTTTGTAAATTTTCTGCGTAAAGCTCTAAGCATAAGTTGTTCTTCGGATAATCCGTTATTTGCCGTTGCTGTGGTCATTGTATTTGCTGATATTTGCATAAATTTACCCCCTATCTAAAATTAACCCTTAATGTGGCAGAATTTAAGGTTGCCGCCGCACCAAAATCTATTTGTGGATTTGGGATTATTCTAGTTGCAAGAATGTCGAAAGCCCAAACTCCATAAGGGTCTTGACCATTAAACCAATTAGTTTGAACAGTTGAACTCCAAAGTAAATCTGGAGCCCAGTTATCTACTATTAAGTTTGAAGCAAAGTTATTGGTAACTCTACCTATTCCTATGAAATATGTAACGTTAGGTACATTTGTTCTTTGTGAATTTAGCGTAACGCTAGTTATTTGTGCAGTAATCGGTATCGAAGCAATTCTCCAGTCAAAAACAGCAAGTCCTGACTGCGTTTGAGTTTGCCCTGGATTAAAGAAAGCATTTAACACCCCAAAATTTCCAACTAGTGGGCTACTAGCAAATGGAGTTACTTCTACAAAAAGTTGGTCTAAAGGTATGTCAAACTCAACATAACCCTCTCCAACTCTATAGGGTAGTGCGTTCAAGTCTAAAAAGTTATCGTTAATTTCAACTTGGCGACTTGCATCCCTATAACCATTACCTTGTTCTGCTGAATAAGCAAAAACATTCATTGACATAGACATAACTAATATCAATGTAAAAATTCCAGTCTTTCTGATGAATCGTTTCATGTACAATTCCTCCTATAAATAAAATATTAAATTTAACTACAAAAACATTATACAACAAATAAAAACAAATTGCAAGCATTTCAAAAAAATTTTTTCAAATAATTTTGTAAATTTAATAGTTGATAAAATTACAGGTTTTGGGAAATTTTGGAAACAGTTAAGTTTTGCAAAATTTTGTCCCCAAAATCCGCCAAAATTTGTTATATTAACGAGGTGGTAAAAATGTTCAAAAAAACCCGCAACAAACTAAATCCCAACGAAATCCAAAAAATAGAACATTTATTCCAAAAATATCGTGCGTTAATGCACTATATAGCGAACAATATTTTGGTTGACAAAAATCTAGCAGAAGACGCTGTTTCTGAAAGTTTTGAGAAAATAATCAACAATCTCGACAAAATTGACATCGCCGAAAACGCCAAAACTAAAGCATTTATTGCAATAATAACAAAAAATACCGCAATCAACATTTACAACGCCGCAAAAAAATTGACAAATTTTGACGAATGGGAAACGCTCCCAGACGAAAGCAGCAACGTGGAAACCGCCGTAATTGGCGAAGAAACCTACAGCAACATATTAAATTTGGTCAACGAACTTCCGCAAATTTACCGAGAAATTCTAATTTTGCACCTTTTCAACGAGTTATCCTACAAAGAAATTGCCGAATCGCTCAATATTAGCTATAATTTAGCGAAAAAGCGAGCATACAGAGCAAAATCAATGTTAATAAAACAATTACAAGATGGTGGTGGTAAAAATGACGAAATTTGACAAAAAATCAAATATGGAAAATCTCATAAAAGCGGCGGTTTCCGAATCGATAAATGCGGAAATATCCGCCATGCCAGCCGAGGACGAACTCGCCAAAATGTACCCATTATCCGCCGCCGATTGCAAAATTTTGGAAGAAATATCTCGGCAAAAAAAGTTGGCGCGGCGAAAGCCGAAATTTACGCTGAAAATTGCGGCAGGTTTTGCGGTGCTATTTGCGGCGATTGGGCTGTTTTCGGTAAATGCAACGCTAGATTTCATTTTTTTTGGGATTTTCAATATACAGCCCGCCGAAAATAGCGAAAATAGCGAAATCGTCATAAGCGAAGAGCCGCTGATTTTGCCGATTTTTCCCGATTTATCGGATTCAGCGGATTTGTCAGATTTGACAAATTCGTCCGATTTATCAAATTTATCAGGTTCGCAAATTTTGGAAGAATTTCGGCACAAGGAAAGTCGCATAGATGGCTATTTTACAACATCTACGTACGAAAATAATCTCGGCGAGCAAATACGCATACAAGAAAGCCGCTCTCCTGCCGTAAATGAGCAGGATTTAGCGGGAAATTTTGCGGCATCTACAGCGGACGAAACAATATTTTTGGGAGAATTAGCAATAGAAATCTTCCGACAAGCGGACGGCGGCAACATTGCAAAATGGATTTACGGCGGCGTGCAATTTCAAGTTTACTCAAATTTGAGCCGCAGCGATATTTTGATTTTGGCAGAAAAAATTAACGACAGATAAATTATAATTTGCAAATTTATATGCAAAATTGTCCCCAAAACGCTGCAAAATTTGTTCTATAAATAAGAGGATGCAAAACTCTCAAATTTCAAAATAAAAGAGGTGTTCATATGAAAAAATTTATTAAATTGACCAGTTTCGCACTGGCAGCAGCAATGGCAATCGGAGTTAATTTGGCGGTGCAAGCAAACGCCGCGACAATTCCGACAATAGAAATGACAAACGTACTGGAAAGCCGTCCAAGTCAGCAAACGCCGAACAATTATGATTTTAGCAATGTTACAGGTTGGTCGAATCCGACAGGCGACGGCGAAATGGGATTTCAGCTAGTTGGCGAAAATAATCAGCCAATAAATTTGCCCACTTTATGGGAATTTGTGGCAAGCGAAACGGATAAATCCGCTGAAAACAGCGAAACAGCCGAATCCGCAACGCAACTAGAATTTGCCGCCGCCGAAGTTTTCAAGGGCAAAACCTTGGCAGATATAGCAAAACTGGATTACACAATTCAGCAATCCACCGCCGCCGAGGTAATTATTTTGGCAAGAGTAAGCATTATTTTTGACAACGCCGCAATATTGGAGGATTTTAGCAGGGTTGCTCCTGATTGGGATTTGGGGCGGATTGTTGGGTTTTTGGTGGAGGTTTATGTTTCGGGGGTTTTGGGTTGATGGTTTTTGGAAATTTTTGTAAATTTTTATAATAAAACAAACCATGTTGTTGTTTTTACAATAGCGTGGTTTATTTTTATGCAATAAATTTTATATAAAAAAGTGCTGTCAGCACTGGACAAATCAAATATCCCAGTATATAGTATAAAAATAAACTCGAAATCAACTTCACAGCGAAATTTAATGTAAAACTCAACGTATTAGAAAATTTAATAGGAGGAAATAAAATGTTTTGTACTCAATGTGGCAATAAAACCAACAAAACCGATAAATTCTGCAATAAATGCGGAGCAAATTTGTCTGCATCAGAAAATTTGCATGAAGAAACAGCAGTTGAGAATTTGGACGAAGAACTTGAAGACCAAAACTTTGAAGACGAAAAAGTCGAAGAAAAACCCGAACCGCCAAAACAAACACCGCCGAGCAAACCAGGTGTTTTCCCGTTGTTTGGACATATGGTAGAAATACCACAATCATTGCAAAATTACAATATTTTCTATAAAAAATTCGAAAAACTTGCAATGAAAGTTGAACAGGATTTCATTGCAGAATACAAAAAAAATATCCACAATTTAGATGACGTGATTAACAAATCCCAAGCAATTTACGTAAATTTTTTGGAGACTGCTATTAAAGTAGCCGTCGAAGATTTAGTAAGCAATGGAGTTTATGACATCGATGCTGAAAATTTTTTGAATTTACACAAAGAAAAATTATCTTTTCCAGATACTTATCACATAGTCGAAGAAGCATATTCGGAAATCATCGAAGATGCAGCCGCAAAAGATGCCTATCGAACGCACCGCAGACAAAATAGAGATAAATGGGTAGGTTATGGTTTCGGCATAAGCGGTGCTATGAAAGCCTCTGCAAAAGCAGGTGCTATGAACATGGCAAGTGGAATGGCTCACGGCACGTTTAATCTTATAGGAAGTGCTTTTACAGCCATTGGAGCATCAATGGAAAAGGACAAAATATTCAACGATCCGCAACTTCTTGAAAATTTGGCATTTGCAACTTCAAATGATTGTTTAAGAGTTGCAACAACATTAGTTGAACTTCTAAAAAAGAAAGGTTTTAACATTGTTACTGGCACAGATAGCAAAAAAGCAACTACAATGTTTAATACTATGTCTTCAAAATCATTTCCGAAAAAGGATATAATACCTACTGCAATACAAATTATTTTATTGCACCCATATAGCGAAAAAATATACACATTCCTAATCGAAAAATTTCACGACGAAAAAATGGAAGTGGAAAATTTAGCAAACTATTTTGGGTTTGGCGAAGATGTTTCAGAGTACAAAATTTCTCTTTTGGGAAAATTTTATCAAGATTTACCCAAAGCAACTTACGAGGAAATAATAGCATCCAAGGAAGAACTTGCTAAACACGGCAAAACTTTGGGCGGAGTTCCAAATGAAATGTTGACAAAAATAGATGAATTGCTTGAAGAACGCAAAATTGAAAAAATCCAAAAAATGTTTCAAGATTTGCCCAAAAAGACTCTCAAAGAATTGTATGCGTGCAAGGAAAAAATCGAAATTTGCTGTAACGAAATCAAGCCGAAAAATCAAGGCAACGGCATTTTTGAACAGATTGACGAACTAATACACGCCGAGAAAAATCGCCTTGCAATGGAGTTTATAAAATCCCAGCCATCAAAAACCGAAGAAGAAATGCTAATCGCCAAAGAAAAATTACTGGCATATTGCGACAAAATAAAGCTATCCCGCAAAAACCCTGCCGTTGAGAAAGTTGACAAAATGCTAGTAGATTACGACATCGCCATACGAACAGTAGACGACATACTTTTCCAAACGAGAGAACTAGCAAATGAGGCAAAAACCGAAAAAGTCGACATCGAACACATTATAGAAAAATATAAGTTGATATATCGCTGGGAATATGTGGAACTCATTAACGAACTTTCGGCTCATGCACATAATCAAGAGTTAAACGCTCCATATATAAGCCATTACAGCAATCAACTAGCAGCGTTCGACAAAAAAGCCAAACGCGCCAGCCGCTACAACTATCGCAAAAGTAAAAAAATTCGCATATTGCACAGTGGCAACATAAAAACCGCCATCGCACATTGGAGTATTTTAATAATTACGGTTGCACTATGGTTTAATCAAAGTGGAATTCCCCCGCTACTAGGGTTTGTCATTTATCTAGTGGCATCTAGGTATTATGAGAGAAAAGCCTGGAATGAACTCACGGATTATGGAAGAGATAATTTTGATGAGATTATTGGGGAAAATATTGTAGTTGTAGCTGATACTCCCCAAGAATTTGAAGAACAAGAAATTGAAGAGTTTATTGATAGCGAGAAAACTCCTTAAATTGACCATTTTTGCACGGGCAACATATTAAATCAACTTAACAAATGTGGACGGATTCGCCTACCGAACGGACAGGTAATATCCGCCCATTCGTTGGCGGTTTGTAGGGGCGGATAATATCCGCCCGTTTTTTACAATAATCATTTTTTTTGAAAATCCCATAAAATCAACCTTTTCAAAAACTTTCCAAAAAAAATAACAAAAAGAAACAAAAATAACAAACAAAAAATCGAAAAAAATCAAGCTAAAAAAATACCATAAATCCCAATAATACAGCCGTTTATTCAAAATAAACGCATAATTATACAAAAACAAAAATTAAATTGTGGATAACTTCGCCTACTTATACACAATCTGTCCACAAAATGGCGATTTTTATCCACATTTTGCCTCTACTTATGCACAAACAGCCTCTACTTATACACAACCTTAATGAAACTTATTTCTATTAGTGTGGATAACTCGCCATTTTTCTGTGGATAACCTGTGGATAACTTTTGCCGTTTTGTGGACAACTAAAAATCGTGTGGATTGTGTGGATAAGTGCCTAAGTTATCCACACAGTTATACACACCGATTCTCCGCCCCACCACTGGGTTTGTGAGGGTTATGCACTTTATCCACAGCCCCTACTACTACTACTATTAATTATATATATATCATAAAATAAATTTGCAAACGCATCTCGCCAAAAAATTTTTATGCAAAAAATGCGTTTCGGCTTTTCGGATTTTCGCATTTTAATAATTTGCAAATTGCAAAATTCAAAATCAGATTGACGAATCGCAATATTTGGTTTATCATATAAATATCAACCTATTTGCAAAGGAGATTTGCCATGAAAATTTTATGCACAAAAGACGCTCTGCTGGACGGCTTGAACCTAGTTGGACGAACCGTTTCGGCGCGCACAACAATGCCCATTCTGGAATGCGTGCTGCTAACCGCCGACGAGGACGGAATCCGCCTAACAGCCAGCAACGGCGAAATGAGTATCGAAACGGACAAAATTCCCGCAACGGTGGAAGAACCTGGCAGAGTCGCTCTTGAGGCGAAACTGCTAACCGAAATTGTCCGCAAAATGTCGGGCGATGCGATTGCCATCGAAATTACCGATTCCGCCAAAAACGAAACCGTCTGCAAAAGCGGCAAAGCCAAGTTTACAATTATGGGAATGCCAGCCGACGAGTTTCCGCAAATGCCCAATATCAGCGAGTTTCAAGCCAATGCAAGCTACAAAATCTCGGCGACCGAAATCCGCGACATGATTAAACAAACGATTTTCTCCGTGGCGGCGGACGACACAAAGCCCATTTTAACGGGCGAACTTATCCAGCACCGTGAAAACGCCCTAAATATCGTGGCTGTGGACGGCTTTCGTATTGCCTACCGCAAAATGGAGCTGCCCGCCGAACAATCCGCCAAAGACGAGCCGATTTCTGTTGTCGTGCCTGGAAAGGCTCTGAATGAGCTTAGTCGGATTTTGCCCAGTGCTGAAAAGGCTGAAAAGGCTGAAAAGGCTGACAAAGCCGACAAAGGCGAAAAATCCGAAAAAAGTAGCGAAAGCGATATGGTCAACTTTTATTTTACCGATAAACGAATAATTTTTGTTTTGCCACAATTTACTTTTGTGTCCAACCTCATTGTGGGCGAGTTTATCCGCTACGACCAAATTTTCAACGACGATTTTACCACAAATATCACGATTGACCGCCAAGAATTTTTGCGTGGCTTGGAGCGCGCAACGCTTGTCGCCCGTGAAAACAAGAAAAGTCCCGTAAAATTGGAAATAACCGAGCAATCGGTCAATATCTCGTGTAATACCGAGATGGGCAATTCTTATGACGAAATATCGGCAAATGTGGACGGAAACACGCTAAATATAGCCTTTAATCCGCGCTATTTGATGGAAGCCCTGCGCGCCCTGCCTGACGAGCAGATAAAAGCGCGGTTCACAACCGAGTTAAGTCCCTGCATTCTCACGGGCATCGAGAACGATTCCGCAAAATACTTGATTTTGCCGTTGCGTTTGTTTGTGTAAATGTGGGTTTCGAAGTTGCAACTAGAGAACTTCCGCAATTTTACCGCCTTGCAAGTGGATTTGTTGCCTGGTACAAATATAATTCACGGCGACAACGCCAACGGCAAAACCAACTTCATCGAGGCGCTTTGTTTTTGTGCCACGGGAAAATCTATCCGCGCCAACCACGACAAGGAACTTATCAACTTTAATGCGGAGGAATCGCACTTGCAGGCGGTTGTTTGCTTGGACGATTATTGGGATTTGGGCGGGAATTATCAAAATATTGCGGGATTTAGCGAAAATTTGGGATATGTGGATAAAATTGGGGAAAATGTGGATAATTTGGCGGAGTTTGGCGGAATTGGAAATGTGGAAAATGGGCAAAATAGGGAAATTTCCCAAAATGCCGAAAAATCCCAAAATATGGGAAAAACTGCCGAAAACGCTAAAAATCCCAAAAATTTTGCGGAAAATTTGGAAACCGCCGAAAAATCCCAAAATATGGGAAAATTTGCCGAAAACGCCGAAAATCCCAAAAATTTTATGGAAAATGCGAAAATCGCCGAAAAATCCCAAAATACGGGAAAATTTGCCGAAAACGCTGAAAATCCCCAAAATTTTGTGGAAAATGTGGAAATTTTGGGAAATAATATGAAAAATCGGGAAACATCTCAAACCGTCCAAAAACGCCGAATCGACGTTCACTTATTTCGAGACGGCAAAAAAAAGGGCTTTGCAATCGATCACATTCCGCTAAAAAAGTTAAGCGAATTGTTCGGTTCGATGTTGGTTGTGGTTTTCACGCCCGAGAACCTGCAAATTGTAAAGGGCGGTCCAGCGGAGCGGCGAGCGTTTGTGGATTTGGAAATTTGTCAGCTAAATGGCGTGTATTATCACGCTTTACGCCAGTATTATCAAGCATTGCGGCAGCGCAACAACCTGCTAAAAAGCATCGCAAAAGACCGCAAGTTGCGAGAAACCCTTGAAATTTGGGACGTTCCGCTATGCGAAAACGGAGCCGTCATTATGGCGCACAGAGCGGCGTTTATTGACGAGTTGGGCGCGTTGGCTACAGAACTCCATGCGGCAATCACGGGCGGCAAGGAGCGGCTAAATATGACGTATAAACCGCAAATTATCGGCGGCATAGATGAGTACCACGACCGCCTAAAACGCAACACCGAGCGGGACATAATTTTGGGCAGCACATCGGCGGGCATACAAAAAGACGACATTCTCTTCAAAATAGACGGCACAGACGCGCGAACATACGCATCGCAGGGGCAACAGCGGACGGCGGCGCTGGCGGTCAAGTTGGCAGAAATCGCACTAATAAAGCAACGCACCCGCCGCAAGCCAATTTTGCTGTTAGACGACGTTATCTCGGAACTGGACGAGCATCGGCAAAACTTCCTGTTTCGCAATATTGGCGAGTTGCAGACGGTTATCACTTGCACTGGCGTTGAAGACGTTTTGCGGAAAGTTTCTGGGAATATTATTAGGGTTGAAAATGGGCGATTTTACGGGAAAAAGAGAGGATAATTATGGAAATAACAGAAATCAAGCAAAATTTACAAAAAGACGGCAAAATCACTCGCTGGCCAAAGAAACATTCTGATAAAACGTTGGTTATCGAGTATGTGGATTCCAAATTTGAATTTAACGTGAAATATACCGAACGAGAAGTCAATGAAATAATAAAAAGTAGCATTTTATTTGACGATTTTACGTTGGTTAGGCGAGAATTGATTGATAGGGGATTTTTGGAACGTACTCGGGATTGTCGGGAGTATTGGCGGAAAGTGCGGGAATAAGTGAATTTTACAGAGATTGCAAGGCAAAAAAGGGGAATTGTTCCCTTTTTATTGTGAGTTATAGCTTTTTTATCATTTGCAAATAAGTATCGTTAGATTTTTGTAGCACCTCAAAACCATTGGCTTTGTAAAACTCTACAATCTTTGGCTCTTCGGTGCATTCTAGTAGTGCGTAACGCCCACCTGTAATATTTTGAACCCTTAAAACAATACTCAAGCATTCTTCAAGCAAATAAGTTCCTGTTAGGCTTTTTCCAAGATTAAAATCTTTACCAAGCTGACCAATTAGCACTATTCCAACCGATTGGACGCTTTTTGAAAATCCGTCTACCCTCTTTATAACGTTCTTAGATGTCGACTTGTCAAAAACCAATGAGTGCAAGGATAATGTATAATAAGCTACAAGGCTTGAATCCTCAAAAATAAGATAAGTACGGCTTTTATTACGCCTTTCAAAATCAAAGGCTTTATTTCTCAAAAAATTTTCTACATCGATATCTTTGCAATGAAAATTTTTTATAGAGTGTTTTACGTGGAGTTCAAGTTCTGTATTTGGCTCAACATCTTTTAAGCCGATTGTTTGGAAAAGTTTTTTATCCATTCTTTACCTCTTCTCAAACTTTCTTCTAATCTTTCGTCTGCACCTTCCGAGAGTGGCACAGCTGGTCGGTCGAGTATATCCGCTAGGCGTTCAGCTGCCTCTGGACTTAATACTATTGTTTTATCATACGTTGAAGTTGCCATATTTATCCCCTTTCAAATTGTTTTTTAATAATATATCACAAATTAAAACTGTTGTCAAATTTTTTTGCAAATCAATCCGATTCTTTGGAAAAATTTGCTATCCATTCTTTACCTCTTTTCAAACTTTCTTCCAATTCTTCCATAGAGCCTTCAGGTAGCGGCACGGCTGGGCGTTCAAGTATCTCTACTAGGCGCTCCGCTCCCTCTGGGCTTAATATCATGAGTCTGTAATAAGTTATAGTTGCTATATTTATCTCCTTTCAAAGCACTTCTTCAACAATATATCACAAATTAAAACTGCTGTCAACATTTTTTTGTAAATCAAATAAATTGCTAGGAAAATTTTTACCACTTTTCAAAATTTGTCAAACTAAATATTAACGAATTTTATTATGCACAAAAATTTCCAAACTTGACTTCTCTCAAAATATGTCGTATAATATATACATGAGAAATTTAACAACCAAAAATAACAAAAAAGAAAGGTAAACTATGGAAAACAAAGAAAACACAAGAAACGAAGATTATACAGCAGATAACATACAAATTTTAGAGGGACTCGAAGCAGTG
>WRKG01000277.1 GCA_009778185.1 Bacillota bacterium | reverse complement strand
TTGCCTGTTGATATTGGAGGATTGGTTAAGTTTTAGGATTTTAATAGGTAAATTGTAAAAAGAGAAAAAGGGCGGATTTTCGCCCTTTTTTGATTATGGGAAAAATTTCCTGTAAAATCAGCATTTTTTAAGTTAAATTTCAAAAAAATGCAAAAATAACAGTAAAACATAAAAATAGTGAGGAAAAAATAAAATATATTATATAATTCATATTTTTGCACAAAAATTGTGGATAATGTGCATAAATCACGATTGACTTATATATATATATATATAATGAAGATAAACTAAAAGCCCTATTTTATTGCCAAGTGCAAAAATCTAAAAAATAGGCTAAATTGGAGGTTTATCACATGAAACAAAAATTGCAAGGAATTTTAACAGGAATTGTGCTAACAACATTATTATTTAGCACAATAACAGCATTTGCGGCAGCACCAACCACAATCGATGTAATTGTGGGGACTGTTCGCACAACATTATTTGGGCAAGAGTTCGTTACAAGAAACGCCCAAGGCACAATAATAGAGCCATTTATACATAATGGTACAGCCTTTATCCCTGTAGATACAATTTTGCAGGCTTTAGGCGAAAACGCCCAATGGAACGCCGCAACTAATACGTTGAATTTTGGCGATGCGACTGGACAAGTTGCAGGGCAAGCGGCGACTGGTGGTCGGGTTTATTTGGAGAATGATATTCAGGCGGTACAGAGTTCTGGCGGAGAAATTTTAAGACACCCACCAAATCCTACTTTCACAATGCAAGGCACGCCTTATTCTACAGGGCTTTCTACTCTACGCCCAATCGGCACTCAAGCTAGAATTACCTACGATATTGTAGGGCGTAATTTTACTAGGTTTTCTGGCATTTTTGGAGGAATAAATTGGTTCGGTGGCACGAGTATCAGTTTAACAATAATAGCAGACGGTAGAACTATATCACAAGGAGATAACTTTATGTTTACAAGCGGTAATTTTGATAAGAGAGAAATTAGTATTGTTATTCCTCCAGGAACAAGAGAAATTGAATTTGTATTTCAAAACAGTGGACGTAATGAGGGAAGAGTTGCGTTAGGCAACGCATTTTTCCAATAAACCTAACAAGCATCAATTTCCCGCAAGCCCTTTGGCATTTTCAAAGGGCTTGCGGGAAACAAAAAAGTTGACAAACCCAAAATAATAATATAAACTAATAGTGATAGGCTACAAAAAATAGCTAAAGCAAGCAAAAGAAAGGGCGATAATATGACGAGAAAAAATGACGATAATATAAATAGTTTATGCGAATTTTTGAAATTGGAACACCCCGAGTGCTACGACTTTAAGAATAGGATTAAGAAAAGAGCGAATGACTACGCAACAGAAACTCTACTTGAAAATTTAGCGAACATTGAGAACTGCAATCCTATAAAAACGGCATTGATTAGCCATAATTTTACATCAAAATATACTAGATTACATTTAGATTCAAGTGCTGGCGGTTGCAAACTTACCGACGAAATATATTGTAAACTTTGGGGTTGGCATTTTACAAACTCTACAAGCCGTGCTTGCCCAAAAGAATTAAAAACCACACTAAAACTAAAGCAAACAACCGATTTTCAACTTGGTAGTGATACAATGAACTCATTTAAGACTATCTATAATAAAGCCATTGAAATCTACGAGAAAGAAGGATTGGAGCATAAAGTCTACGACAACGAAAATTTGCAAAAGTATGCCACATTAACACACACAATCGGAAATTTTACACTAATACCTTTTCAAATAAGGTTTTCAAACGATTACAGATTAAAAAATTTTAACAGGTACAGAGGTTGCAACGGCAAAATTAAAGATACGTGGGATATTTCTTTGAACGAAATGAAACGCTATTTTGGCAAAGAACACGAAAAATATGGCAAAGAATTTTTCAAAAAATATGTTGACACATTTTTCCTAAAGATGTACGTTGACGAAAATTACAACGTTCTCCCATTATTTAGTAGACCAACACGAACCCTCGAGTTGCAAGAAAATCCACTTCCGCAAACATTAGACGAACTAAACATATTTTTAGAAGTAGCAAACGCAAGAATTTTACAGCGTAGCCTTATTTTATTGAGTGAGTTGAATAAATATCATTAAAACCATGAAGAAACTTATTACAAAACTCCAACAACACCAAATCCGCCTCAACAAAATTTTATTATAGGAAAAATTTCCCGCAAAATCAACCTTTTTTATCATAAATTTCAAAAATACGCAAAAATAACAGTAAAACATAAAAATAGTGAGGAAAAAACAAAATATATTCTATAATTCATATTTTTGCACAAAAATTGTGTATAATGTGCATAAATCCCGCTTGACTTATATATATATATATATAATGAAGATAAACGAAAAGCCCTATTTTATTGCCAACTGCAAAAATCCAAAAAATAGGTATTAGGAGGTGAAACCATGTTAGAAATAAATGTAATCGAAATAGCCGCAACAGTAATTTCTGTGGTACTTTTCACAGTGATTTTCAGCTTAATTACCAATAAAATTAAATATACCGAAAAAATACGCTCAAAAGTGGAAAACCAAGTGGTGCGAATTGTCCTGTTTGCTTTGGGAACTTTGCTAATGGGCATTATTAGCGGTATGGTTGGCGGCTTTGCTGAACGATTATTCGTTTCTGAAAGCGAACTGCTGTTGACCATTGTACCGAGAATTATACAATGGTCGCTATTTGGAGCGATTTTGCCGTTTGTTATAGGCATTCCGCTTGGTAAAAAGGAATAAAAAATCAAAAAGCCATTCGTAACTAGCGAATGGCTTTTTTGGTATCTTTTACTATCAACTTAAAAATAAATTTTTGCATAGAAAAACGGGTGGATATTACCTGCCCGTCCGACAGGCGAGTCCGCCCCTACGATTGGCGGTTTGTAGGGGCGGATATTACCTGCCCGTCCGGCAGGCGGGTCCGTCCGCATTTGTCTAGCGGATATAAATTAAACTACTAATCGGCATTGCTACTTCAGCAAACGCGAATTACTCAAATCCCGCAAGGTGTTACGCAACCTGCCGCATAAAGTATCTACCAAGGCTACGGCGAAGTGGGCATTGGTTTCTAGGGTTCGGTACATTGTTTCCATTGTAACTTCTAGGGCGATAACTTCGGTTTTGGCTACGATGCTTGCGGTACGAGGTTCTTGTAGCAATAAAGCCATTTCTCCGAATAAATCGCCTGCACGTAACGTTGCAAGTTCAATTTCTTTTGGCGTACCGTAATTTTTGTAAACGCCAGCTGTGCCGCGCAATAAAAAGTACATTGTCGATGCCTCGGTATCGTTTTCCAAAATAATGGCTTGTCCTGCTGGAAACGAAATAGGAATACTCGGCACTTCTTCCGCAATGCGTAAGCCTTCCAACGGACGCATTCCTACTGGCGATGGCGGTTCTTCTTTTGGTGCTAACTCGTCGGTCAAATCGGATGGCACGGTTTTGAAGAACGATAATTTCGACCACAATATACGCACTCTTCGGGCTAATGCTTCCGATGTTGTCGCTGTTTTTTGGCTTATATCCGATGCGTTAGATGCCACATAGTTAATTTGTACCAAAAAGTCTTTTATACTGTCAATCGACGTTGCTTGGTATTTCGAAGAATCGTATATTTCCTTTATAACGTCCGAAACATCTTGTACGCCCGAAACGATGTTCGCAAAACTAGATGCTGTATCTACGGCACGTTCCATTCCGTCCTTGGCGTTCGACATGGATTCTTTGATTAAATCGCTAGTTTGCTGGGCGGCTCGAGTGCTACGATTGGCAAGATTGCGAACCTCGTCAGCAACAACTCTAAAGCCTTTGCCAGCCTCGCCTGCGCGAGCGGCCTCAATGGCGGCATTAAGTGCCAACAAGTTTGTTTGAAATGCAATGTTGCGAATAGTTTTCATAATTTTGGCAATTTTTTTGGAAGAACTTGTTATGTTGTCCATGGAAACTAACAAATTTTGCATATCGTCATTGCCACGTTCGGCGGCTATTTTGGATTGCGATGCTAGTTCGTTGGCACGATCGGCACGAGTTGCGTTGTCCGCAGATTGGAAACCAACATCGGTTATGCCCATCGATAACTCTTGCATGGAAATCATTTGCATTGAAACAACCGAGAAAAGTTCAACCGAACTTTGCGATAGTTCCGCCGAGCTGGTTGCGATTGTGTTCGCAACGTCAGTTATATCTTCAAAAGTAACCATTAACTTGTGCAAAATTTCGTTTATTGCCTGTTTTATAAGGTCGAACGAGCCTTCATATTCGCGGTCAACCATTTTCAGCGATCCGCCCTCTGCGAGGTCTACCATTGCCGCGCCAATTTCGTCTACATAGGAAGAAATTATTGTTGCGGTTTTGTTAAGAGCATCTGTTGTCCGTAAAAATACGCCCATGTATTGCTCTTCGGCGTTTCTAAAATCGCCCCGCTGCATGGATTGACTCAATTTTATTATTGTGTCCATTGGTTGAGAAATTGTGTCTGCCATTGCGTTTAACAACTCGATGGCTATAACCCAATCGCCCGTGTATTTTGTTGTATCAAGCCGAACAGCCAAATCGCCCGCCGAGATACTTTTGACAAGAAAGTGAATTTCTTTATGAATATCGATAATAGTTTCGGATACATAATTTATGCTTTTTGGCAAAACAGCTTTATCGCCAGGCATTTCGGGAACTTTGTAGTCAAAGTTGCCTTTTGCCAACTCGGATAACGATTCCACTAAAATAGTAATATCGTCCGTTTGCCTATCAGAAAACATATTTAGGTTTTCGCAAAAGTGTTTGAAAACGCCAAAATATTTGTCAGAATCAATTCTGTAGTGCAGATTACCAAGAATATTAGTTTCGTGGCTTAAAGTTTCGCTTTCACGTATTAAAGAATTAAATATATCAGTAAGGTTATAAATATCCGATGCAAGTTGCCAAATTTCGTCATTATCGTAAATATCAACCGTATTATTGGTGTTTATTTTACCTTCGGTAACATCTTTTACAACGTCCGTCAACCTGGTAATTGGCAAAAATATTTTTTTATTGATAAGATAACGCAAAACAAAGAATAAAATTACGCCCAAAAACGCAACGCCCAAAAATGCAAAACTAACGGAAATTGTATAATTTTGAACGGTATTGCGAATGTTAATTTCCATTGCAATAAGATGATCGTTAAGAGCGTGCAATCCGTCAACATAATGAACGCCAAGCGGCAAAACTGTGCTGTACATATGTTGTATAGCGGTTTCGCGTTCATTTTCGGCGGCTAATTGAAATATAGTTCCTACTTCGAAGTACAAATTTTGGTAAGGTACATTTATGTCATAAACAAGCCGCTGAAGTTCTGGCGTGTCCAAAAAAGGCGGAATCGCCGTTTCGTGCCAATTTTGGAAAGTTGTAGTAGGCATATCAAAATTTGGGTCGGTGATTTCGTCTTGGATAAAACGGGTTGCCAAATCGTAACGCCATTGCATATGGTCGGCAATTACTGTGCTTATATCTTCTTTTATTTGAATGACTGCATCAAGTTGGCTGAATAAAAATTGTGTGCGTTGCATGACAAAAAAGCTGTAACCCGCCATTATAACAGAGAACAGTACAATACAAAACAGACCGATGCTTATTTTGGTTCTAACAGTTAATTTCATATACATCACTCCCGATGTGTTATTATTGCTACGATAAATATCAAGTAATTACAGTGTTGAACAGTTTATAAACAAGAAGTTGTGGTAAAAAACTGTCCAACACAAAACGAACTAGGCTTTACTGTTTTTGTAGTAATCTGCGAATTTTTTATCAGTACCCATAATGTGCTGTATAAGCCAATTAACCAGCACTTTATTAACTTCCATTGCTACGGGCAACGAGCTACCTTCAGCAAGCAAGCGTTCGCGCAACCCTTGAAATACTGGGATAAACCCTTCGTGCAAGGCTTTGTGTTGCGCTTTTTCGGGATAATCACACTCGGCCATCAAGCGTTCTTCGTCTGCAAAGTGTTTTTTGGCGTAATCCCCTAAAAAGTCTATTGCATTTTCAATTTTTTCCTTCCGCTTTTCGGAAGAAAGATCACCCGCGATACCAGCATCTAGCATTTTTTTGACTAGTGCAAAAAGTTCCTTGTGTTGGGTGTCAACCATTGAGTTACCTGTTTCTAGTGAACTGTTCCATTCCATAAAAAAACCTCCAACAAAAAATTTGATAAAATCAGTATATCACAGCTTTACAATTTTGTAAAGTATTTATTTTGTTTTCATTTTAATTTCTAAAAGTGTTACACGTTTTGTTAGTTCGGACAAATTTTTTTCGACTTGTTCAAATAATTTTAGTTTGTCCTCTATAATAAACAGCTGTTGTTGCTTGATATTTTCCAGTTTAGCAACATCTTGCATAATTTGAAACTCGCGTTCTTCTTTGTATTCGTTCAGCGATTGCTCCATTTCCTTTAGCCGAGATATTTTCATTTTGGCGATTTCGTCCATTGCGTCGATGGCTTGTTTTTCTATGTTGACAATGTTCTCGCTACGCAAGCGTTCTAGTTCTTGTTCACTTTCCAATTTTGCCCTATCTGCCTGAATTTTTAGGCTTTGAATTTGACTTGCAATAGTTTGGCGTTCTTGTTCCAGTTCGGATACTTTTTTTTCTTGTGCAAGCTGTTCTTCCTGCATTTTTAGGCGGATGTCAATGCGTAATTTTTCTGCGGAATCCAAAATTGCCATTTTGTCGATTTCGGCTTGTTGCAAAATTTCTTTGCGGTTAGTTTCGATCAATTTAGTTTCTTCTGCCTTAATTTTTTCTATTTTGACCAAATTTTCGGCTTTTTGCTTTTCGTATTCAAACTGTAGCAGCTCGATGTCGTCCGAGATAGCTTTTTTGCGAAGTTCTAAATTTATAAGATTGCGGCGTTCGGTTTTTTCCTGTTCGGCGAGTTCTTCTGCGCGTTTTTTTTTGGTTTCGTTGTAATCTTTGATAATGGCTTGCCCTTCAACTTCTGCAGCCGCCAAAATTTTTTCCTTTTCGGTGGAAAGTTCCGTTTGCTGGCGGGCTTTGTAGCGGGCAATTTCAGCGTAAGTTTTATCCCATTCAAGTTGCTTTTTTTGGGCTAAACCGTCAATTTCGGCTTGTAGCGTATCTTTTTGCTCGTTTAGCTTGGATATTTGCAGCGAGTGGTCCAACACAATTTTTTGCAGTTCCTTGTCGCGTTCGGCTTTTTGGCGGATTAGATAATCGTTTTCGTCCGATTTCATTTGTGAAATTGCGGTTTCTTTTTCGGCTTGCAAATCGGTTAATTCTTGGAACATACGTTCTTTTTGGCGTTCCATATCTTCTTTGGTGGATTTTAGATAGTCAATATCCAGTTGTAATTGATTTATAGCGGCTTCGTTTTCCAAAGTTTTTTCCATGTGAATTTCGTCAATTTCCGCCTTAAAAGTTGAAATAGATTGATTTCGTTCTTCTTTTAGCCGATTAAGTTCGTCGTTTGCAGTTTCGGTTTCTTTTCGTAAGGATGCCAATTTTTCTTGTAAAGTTTGCAGTTCTGCCTGATCTTTTGGGTTGGCATTGGCAAAAGCGCGGCGATCCATTTCTTCTTTCAAAGCCTCAAGTTCTGCCCGTTCTTTACGAATAACTCTAATTTGTTCGTCAACCATTTTTGTAATACCAGCCATATTTTCACCCCTTACGGATAATAATCAAATTGCAGTTCGTATATTTGCACAGTATCGCCCTCGACAATGCCGAGTTCTTCAAGTTTGGCAATAATGCCTTTTTCGCGCAAAAATTTTTGAAAGAAAGCAAAGCCTTTTTCGTCGTTCATGTTTGTGTAGCCTAAAATTCGCTCGATGCCGTAGCCTTCAACTATGTAAATATCGCCGTCCTTTTCGACGGTAATGGTTTGTTCTTTTTCGTTTAGTTGTTCTAGTTGTTGCAAAGCGGTTGCTAAATCGAAAATTTGGTCGGGTTCAAAAATAATGTTGCTGGGATATTCTGCCAAAGTGTCAAAAACGGCTTGCATTAACTCGGTTAATCCGCGGTTGGTTGCGGCAGATATTGCGAAAATTGGCGTTTGCAAGGTTTTCAACGATTGCAAACAGTCCGCAATTTCTTCTTCCGAAAGCAAATCAATTTTATTGGCAACCAAAATTTGCGGACGTTCCAAAAGTTGCGGATTATACAATTCTAGTTCGTTATTTATGGCTTGCACAAGTTGCAGCGGAGTCAACTCGGTTTCGTCCATTTTTTGTGCCGAAACGTCAACAACGTGAATGAGAACCTTTGTACGTTCGATATGTCGCAAAAAGTCGTGTCCCAAGCCGATTCCTGTGCTTGCGCCTTCGATTAAGCCAGGAATATCTGCCAAAACAAACTCGTTGCCTTTATTATTGCGAACAACGCCCAAATTTGGAGCAAGGGTAGTAAACTGATAGCCGGCAATTTTGGGTTTAGCGTTAGTTACCATCGAAAGCAACGTGGATTTTCCCGCATTAGGAAAGCCAATTATACCAGCATCGGCAATCAATTTAAGCTCGAGCGTAACTTCCATGGATTTGCTAGGTTTGCCGTCTTCGGAAAATTTTGGGGCTTGCCTTGTTGGCGTTGCAAAGTGTTGATTTCCGCGACCGCCGCGACCGCCTTTTAGCAACGTGCGAGTATCTCCAACGACAGCTAAATCGGCGATTATTTGGTTAGTTTCGGCAAATCGGATAATTGTGCCAACAGGAACGTTAATAATGCAATCTTTACCCTTTGCACCCGAGCAGTTGTTTGTGCTGCCATTTTTGCCATTTTCCGCTAAAAATCGGCGTTTATATCGAAAATTTACAAGTGTGTTAATTGAAGAATCGGCAACAAAAATAACGTTACCGCCGTTGCCACCGTCGCCACCGTTTGGACCGCCATTTGGGACATATTTTGTACGATGAAAGCCGATATGTCCATGTCCACCTGCGCCAGATTCAATATTTATTTTTACGTGATCAACAAACATAAAATAACCTCTTAAAAAACCGCTATAGAGTGAAAATATAGCGGTTTTATCAATCATTTAAGCGTTAGCTGTTTGATAAACAGAAACCTTTTTTTTGTCTCTGCCTTTGCGTTCGTACTTTACAGTGCCGTCCACTAGTGCAAACAAAAAGTCGTTAGAGCCGCGCCCAACATTTGTGCCAGGCAAAATTTTAGTACCACGTTGTGCAAATATGATGTTACCAGCTTTAACAAACTGTCCATCGGCTCGTTTTGCGCCCAAACTTTTTGCGTTGGAATCGCGACCATTTTTGGTAGAGCCTACGCCCTTTTTATGGGCGAAAAATTCTAAATTCATTTTAATCATAGTAACCACCTTTTTATGTTATATAAGTTATTTTTAGGTTATTTGGATAAATTTCGTCTACCGAGCAAACGCCGAGTTCTAGGGTTTTTAGTAGCAATTCGGCTTCGTTATTGTAGTTGCCCTTTTTGATATTGGGCAAATGCACCGATAAAAACCCGCCCGTGGGATTATACTCGCAAGTCATATCTTCGTCAACAAACGATTTTAGGCTGTTGTACGTGTTAAGCGTTATCAAAGAGATTGCGGCACACACGGTACTTTCGCCATGGTTAGTAACTTCGAACCCACAAAGGTTATCGTTGGCGTTGCGGTAAAAAATTATTTTAATCATTAAAAATTAGCCTGCTGTGATGCCTGTTATTTTAAGTTGGGTGTATGGTTGACGGTGTCCTTTTTTGCGGTGGTAATTTTTTTTGGATTTATATTTGTACACCACAATTTTTTTACCTTTTATATCGCCTAAAACCGAGGCGGCAACCGAAGCACCCGTAACGTAGGGCGTACCAAAAGTTAGCGAATCGCCGTCCCCACAAGATAAAACCTTGTCAAAGGTATGTGTAGTGCCTGTTTGGGCGTTTAGCTTTTCCACGAATATAACATCGCCCTCTTTTACTTTGTACTGCTTGCCACCTGTTTCAATAATTGCGTACATAATAATGTACCTCCTTTTAATTTTTTGGGAGTTCTCGCCGAGTTGGCTGTGTAAACATTATAACATCTTTTTGGGATGTTGCCAAGTTCGTGCGGATTGTGCAAATTGGGGTAAACTATTAAATTGTTACCTTGATTTGCATTATTTTTTGTAAATTAGAGTGCTGTGTTGATTTGCGTTATTTTGTTTTTCAAAATTTCAAAAAGTCCAATTAAAGTTTATACCGTATATTTCTTTGTACTTTTCGATTATATCTGCATTTTGCGGAAAAAATTGGTGATCTGTGTATACTTCGTATGCGTAAATCGACACTCTTCTTCCGTGATGCTCTAAACCCAATAAATAGTCAAGTATCTCGATTAAAAATGACGGATATAGCAAATCTTCAAATATATATATGATAAAACTTGTCCAAGTTTCATTTATATCAACGTTATCAATAGACCAACGCATTTTACCTTTTTGAGGATTTAATTTTATAGCGGAAACGATTTTGCCATCGTCCAAAAAATACATTTTGTAGTACGAAACTGTATCGCAAGGTAGCGTTACTGTTTTTAATACAAAGTTTGCGTTTGAGTAATCGAACAGTTCATTTTTTTGTTTTACGAAAGGAGAATTGCTATCGCTTTTTGCAAACGTTTCTATTTTGCTTAATTTTCCGTTAATATATTGATAATGTTTCGAGTAAAAATCTAGTCCATCTCTTTTTTGTATTTGTTTAGATTTTTCGCCAGTTGGTAGATATTCATATTCGTAGTCTATTTCAAAGCTATGTAAACGAAATTCTTCGGGTACAGTAGTTGAAAAATTTTTATCTGTGTGAATGCGTTTTATGACATCGTTATCTTCGTTGCAGTGATAAATAATCTCGCTAATACTCTCAATTTTACCATTTTTGTTTTTGGATATTGTCTTGGTTAATCGGTTGCTTGAGTCGTAGGTATGCAAAAAAATTTCTGTATCAAAATGTGGGCTGTGTTTTTCTATAATTTTTTTGTCCATTGTGTTTACTGTGGTTGTGTACATTGGTTGTTTGTTCATTTGTTTACCTCACTAGTAGTTTGTTTGTCTGCTTTTTTGCAAGTTAGAGTATTTCTTGGATTTTTTGTTAGCTACTTTCAAAAAGTCCAATCAAAGTTTATACCGTATATTTCTTTGTACTTTTCGATTATATCTGCATTTTGCGGAAAAAATTGACAATCGGTATATACATCGTAAGCTATAATGTAAACTTGTTTTCCGTGATGCTCTAAACCCAATAAATAATCAAGTATTTCAATCAAAAAACTTGGATATAGAACATCTTCAAATATATATATGGTAAAAATTATCAATTCTTCACGTATATCGACGTTATCAATAGACCAACGCATTTTGCCTTTTTGAGGATTTAATTTTATAGCGGAAACGATTTTGCCTTCGTCCAAAAAATACATTTTGTGGTACGAAATTATATCACAAGCAAACATCACTGTTTTGAGTATAAAGTTACTATTGGAGTAGTCAAGCAACTGTATTATCGGCAAACAATATTTTGAGTGCCTACGTTTTGGGTATATTTCAACTTTATGCAATCTTCCATCGAGATACTCATATTTACGTGATTCAAGAACATCGCCGTTTCGCTTTTGTATTTGTTTAGATTTTTCGCCAGTTGGTAGATATTCGTACTCGTAATCTATTGTAAAACTATTTGAACGCAATTCTTCGTAAGGTTCTTCGACAAAATAACTCTTATGAAGTTGAAACTCTTTTACAATATCGTTATTGTCGTTGCACTGGTAAGTAATTTCTTGAATACTGTGAATTTCGCCATTTTTACCTTTTGAGACCATTTTAGCGAGTCTGTTATTTGAATCATAGGTATAAAGATAAAGTTCTGTATCAAAATGTGGGCTACGTATCCAAATGATTTTTTTGTCCATGGCATTTACTGTTGTTGTGTACATTGGTTGTTTGTTCATGTAGTCATCCTCTTTTATCTGTTATATACAGACTTATACAAGTTGTCCAGTTGTATAAGTCTGTATCGTATTTTATCGTTGACGTACATCTCCATTATTAGAAAGAGGCCAAGGATGATTCGGATCTGGAGATAAATAGCGACTGTCTACTACGATGTTAGGTATATGTTGCCTGTCTAATTGGTTATAATGCCGCAGTCGCTCCGTATCAAAGTCTCCGAAGAATCTAATATGAAAATGAAATACAATGTTTTTATCGCTGTTATACAAAAGATAAACAAATGTTCCAGCGGGTATAGTATCATTTGTGTTATCCAATCCTGTATTATGGTCAAGATTACTACTAAAATCACCAATTATATCGCTTTTTAATTGGAAAACAAACAATACTTTATGGTTATTTGGCAATGTAGAGTCATAAGCTCTAAAATCACTTAAATGATTGATTATAACTTCTGCGAGTACCTGATCAGATACGTGTTCAGTAGCGGAATCTGTAATATGTCCAGTTTGCACAGCCAACTGCCAAGCAGACTCAAGATTATTAACATCTGACTGCCAAAGATTACGAATACTTCCTTGCCTAAAGTTAAACGTAGACGGATTAACAACAGACGGCGAAGTCAAGTCGGGTAACCATGGAGTAAAATTAGGTAATGATATTGCTGTAAAATTAGGGTCTAATCCAATTAAACTAGGATTGACCACAACAGCCGCAGCTAAAACCCAAACTACAGCTACTCCAATAGCAACAGGTATAGCAACCGCAAATCTTGTGTTAGATGTCGCCCTAAACTGATTAGCAACATCAACCCCAAACCTATCAACCACTTCGTCATGAGTCAACTGCATTATATCGCCAGTTGGCATAAGCACAGTATAAACTAAAGTACCTTCGCTTGGTCTGTTTCGAGCAAGCCAAATGTGATTGTAAAGATTGCTTAAACTAGCTATTTGTAAAGGATTGCCATTTTGCGTATACGAAACGTTAGGCGGATTTTGCATTACTACATTTCTAGCAAGGTTTCGTGTGCTTGTAAAATTTGCTAAACCAACGTAATCCCAAGCATTGTCAACCAAAACATAAACATCGCCCGTATTTTGGTTGTAATTGCGAGTTATCCCGACAAAAACATTGCTAAATCCAACAAAATTAGCCACAGGAGCGGTTGTTACATAAAAACTGGTGTCCGTATTAGAATCATCGTATCGCCACCAACTAACATTTGCAAAAGCATCAGTATTTTGCTCCCAAACAGCCTCCAAATAGAGCATTCCATGGACTACATAATTCCACTGGATAGTTGCTCCTGGCTTGTAAATATAATCGCTACCTGTACTCCAACCGAGAAATGTATAGCCATCTCGCAACAAAGTACCTTGGTCTTGAACGATAAATCCGCCAGGCGTTGTCAAGGTTTGTTTTGGCGGAACTTCTCCGCTTGTGTGGTTGCTACTTTTGTATTCAACCGTTACATCGTTTGGTTCAACGTATTCGCCAACTTCGAAACGCTGTATTGTTCCGCCAAAATATTTTTCGTAAACGGATCTTTCTTGTGCTGTGAACATTGCGAAAACATCTCGGTTACTAAAATCGGATAATTGTGTTAAAAATAAATTAAATTTATCCAATTTTGAGGTTGGCACTTGCGAGCCTTGCAACTCCTCAAAATAGCGGAAAGTTTGGCGGAATGATTCCCAACCAATTTTGTCAGATATAGTTGCCAAATTGTACGCTAATCCGTAAGGGCTGTAAATTCCGTAAGGAATCGTCGCATCGTAATTTACGTGTCCGTTAATACGATTTGCGTAACTTTTCATGTAATCTCTAAATTGGCTACCCGAAAAGATTTTGCCGTTGCTATTGTACACAGTTACTGATTCGCCAGTTGTTGCGAAAAAGTAGTATGTTTTGAAAATTGCTAAAGCCTCCGCCTCAAAATTCCAACGAGTGCTTTGAAAATTGTGAGCAATTTCGTGAATCGGTGTTTCATGGACGGCTATCCCGTGGGCTGTCGAGTTGCGCACCTGTTGCAAGCCCGAAATATACGGATAATTATACATCGACCATTGTATCGGTTGCCCAGATAATCCTTCAATAGTATTTGGCAAAGTGCGACTGCTGCGGATTACCATAGGGTTTCCGTTAAACGGCAAATTTCCGCCAACCAAATTATGTATCAAGCCATATGCAGAGTTTGTACTATCGAGAAACTTGTTCAAATATCCTGCAAAAGCCGCAACTTTAACCGTGTCAAGTTCAAAATGAACATTTTGTCTAGTAAAAGTTTGCAGTTGCTCTGGCGGAAGTGGCAAATTTAGCGAAAAATCTAATGAATTAGATTCATTTGTTTTGCGATTGGTATAAAACGCATAAATTATATATGTATTGCCTGGCAAAAGATTGTCTACCGTAAAAGTTCCGCTAGTTGCCTTTTCTTTGAGATTGACCCAGTCTGTACCATCGTGCAATTTTATAAGGTTGCCATTATCGCCATTTACAGGAAAATTAACATCAAAATTGAAACTAGTTGGCGTTGAATTGCCTAAATTTAGCGAAAACGCACCAAGCCCAGTGGTTTGCACTTGCGTTTCGTGAGAAATCCAAACTTGATTGTCCGAATCCCAAACAGATGCAACAAAATTGTAGGTTGCTCCTGGCGTAAGATTGTTGATTGTGTGCGTACCGCTTGTACCAATCGGTTGTCCTTGTCCTAAAACGTAAACCCAACTACCATTATATGGCGGATTTGCTTGCGTAAAATCGTAGTAACGCAAAAGATTGTTTGCATTGTAATATTTAGTGTTAAAATATAAATCTAATGTAATAGATGTATTTGTTACGCTTACAACTTTTATATTAACATCGTTGGTTGAGCGGTTTATTCCAAAAGAATAATTGTCAACCGTTTCGTTAGTTTCAATATTAGGATAAATAGCGGACGGCGTTGTAATTGTAGGGTTTTCGGTAGGTAAAACGAAAATTTCGGTTGCTAATGTTGGCGGCGACACATCAGAAAGCAACAAATTGCTATTATTAAGGTTGTTAGTTCTAAGATGGGCAAATCTAGCCATTTTAGAATCATGCAACAAGCCATTTGTCAACACATTTAGTAAAGCCTCGTCAACTTGACCGCTTGGGATGTCGAAAATATTTGCATAATTTTGCAAAATATATTCTTCCGAATGTTCTCCGAAAAGTTCAACAAAACGTTGACGTAATTCAACAGGAAAGTAATTGCCTTCTAGCAGTTTATTGTAGTTTTGGCGTGCTTGGCTTGGTTGCTCAATGGATAATGTTGTTGAGTTTGTCGAAAAAGTCGAAAAAACGGAGTCTTCCAAATTATCCAAAATTGGCGGATTTAGAAAATGGTCAACGGAATTTTCGTCAACATTTGTTGCTAAAACCTGTCGGCTTGGCAACAAGGAAAATAGCATTACAAAAACAAGCAAAAATGCTGTTTGTTGTTGCAAGTATTTTTTTGTCATTTTTGTGATTTTCATAATTTTCACCTCTTTATTTTTTATTTGGCTTTTGCCTTTTTAATTCTAATTTATTGAAATGGCTTTGTCAATAGTTTTCGAAAAATTTTTTTGGTATTTCTGATGAAAACAAATCTGTCTGCCGAACGTGCAAGTAATATCCGCCAATTTATAGTACAGTGGCGGATATTATCCGCTACTACATTTTAGGCAAATGTAATTTTTCAACCATCTATTCGCATTACCCAATTATATATCAAGCACTAAAATAGGATTTCGTGGCTGTGCTACTGTGTCTATTATCCACAACAATTTTACCTTATGCAATGTTGTAGGTTCGTCAGTGATTCTTCCTAATAATTGCGAACATTTGTATAATCCTGTTGTACTATCAAACTCAATTTGTGGGTATAATGTAGTTAAATGAGTATTATCGGCTGTAGTAAGATCATCGTCAAGGTACGTAGGTGTAAACATTCCAAAAATTCGTTTTTCTTGTGGTTTATTGTAGTAAAGATTCAATCTAGTTTTTTCGTAACTTCCAGATGGTGGCGAGATTTCCAATTTTGTTGCAATTATATAATCTTCCTCATTTTCGACATCAAATTTTATCTTTTTGGAATATTCGCCTAATGGCAACTCAAAATCAAAATTTAGCAGACGAGTTACAGTACAAAAACTTGGAGGATACAGTTCTAGTTTTTTTATATCGTCTATTTTGTCGTTAAAAGCTAGGTAATGTATTTGAAATATAATATCTTCACCGTTTAATAAATCGGAAAATTTGGCTGATAAGTGTTTATAAATGGGCAAATAATTATAGTCAAAACAAGTTTGTACATCGTGTTTCCAAAATGGAAGATTAGGCAGAATAGAATTAACGCTCGAATGCGTCCTTTCGCCAAAAACCTCCTCGGCTCCTCCTATTGGACGGTTTCCGTTTATTTCGTATTCAAATGGAAATCGCATACGATAATCCTTTTTTGAAAAGTCTACCGCATCGTAATTTGTAAGCATTCTTCTATATTCCATTTTTGGCTCTTCAAATGCGTATAAAATAGCAACAAAATCTTCATATAAATATATTGATAATAATACAATAATATGTTTATAAAAATCAATTTGTTCATTTATTATATATTCTTTCAAAGGGTTGAACTTCTTGCCGCTACGATTTTCTAAATTCATAATAATTTTTACCTCCTACCTAGAACGTAGGGGCGGATAATATCCGCCCGTGTACTACAACCTACATCGCAAATTCAATCTCCACAAATTCCTCAAACATTTCAAAAACCATCTCAAGTGATTTTTGCGAATCATTTCCAAGCGAGTATATAATATCGCAAACCGTTGATTTATAACCCGCATTATATTTATCTGCAACGTAAGCATTAAATTTCGAATACAAAGCAAGCGGAACACCGTGCAATGTAAGGCAAGCATGATAACCATTAAGAAAATCCTCAAAATGTTCTAAAGAATTTTCCATAATGTAAAAATTATAATGAATTTTCATACTTGACATCATTTCGCAATATAAGTTGTCAAAAGCCTCTTCTAGTTTTTCGTAAGGTGCTGCTTTTCTTCGTTTAGCGGGCGGTTTTCCGTCAGGCAGAGTATTTTCCAATATTGCCAAATATTCGTCCATAAGTTCAAAATACTGGACGAACGCATCCGTTTCACTAAAAATGAGTTCCAAAATGCCAAAAATATCTTTAGTCATTACATTTTGCCCTTGCAACTTATCGTGAAATTTTTTAGTAACAAATTCAACAAAGTTATGAGGTCCAAACAAAGAAAACGCTATTTTGCCCTTGTGTAATCCGTTAATATTGTACCCTAACGGAAATATACAATAGCCAAAACAAAACTGATAGCCCATAATACACGAAGATAAATGATTAAGGGTTGACTTTTTTAGATATTTATCGGGATTTTTGCGAATATCTTGAAAGAAATTGTAGTAAATTCCACTGCTGCTTGTAATATCCATGTATTTGTCCCTCCAAAGTTTATAATTAGATACGCCAAGCGAGGTTTGAAAACTGCGGAAGTTCAACATTTCCCCTCGCAAAATTTTTGCAACAACTCAAAAAACAAATAAAAAGCCCGTTCGTCAGTTTCGCAATGCTCGCCAATTACCATAAAACAATTTTTAGATACTGGCAAAATGCCGTAAAAATCTTCCAGATAATTGTTAAACTCAAATAAATCTAAAGCAACTTCAATTTTTTCGTCAACTTCTATTTCTTTGTTGACATATCCGCTAATAAAATATTGCAAGCCTGTCAAGGTTGGCTTGCCTAAATATAAAGCAGGATTCAACTTTATGTCAAGTATTAAATTATACAAATTTTTACTTAACTTCATCTGAATCCAAAACCTCCAAATTTGCCAGTTGACTAACGTCGGTTTCAAATAAATTTAACGTGCTTAATGTTCGGATATTCGCCTTGCAAATGTCGGTATATTGCCATTCTAAAACCTCTGCACCTAGCTTATCTAATGTATATTTAATTTTGTCAAGGTTGGAATATTTGCAAGATAAGCTGTATGTCGTATAAAAAAGCAACTCTTGCGGAGCGGCGGCATCCATTGCACCTTTTGCCGCCTTTGTGTACGCACGGACAAGCCCGCCTGCACCCAACAAAATACCGCCAAAATATCTTGTAACTACGCAAACATAGTTGATTATATCAGATTTTTGGAACACATTCAAAATTGGCATTCCAGCCGTACCTTTGGGTTCGCCGTCATCGTTAAAACGGATAATATTTTCCGCCAAAATAGAATAGGCAAAAACATTGTGATTCGCCTCTTTGTGAGCAGATTTTACGGCGTTTACAAACGCAATCGCCTCTTCGGCAGATTCCACATAACCGCATTTGCCCAAAAATTGGGATTTCTTCTCGATAAGCTCAAACTCGCCTATCCTAGATAATATATACGACATTTGTGTTACCTGCTTTTTTGCATATTCAACATTATTTTGTCCAGTTCGTCAAGTACATCGGGCGTAGTGCGTTCGTCTTCGGCGTTTATTTCTAATACGCCGTAATTTATCGCAAAATGGGATTTTGCAGGGCTGTTGCCAATGCTTTTTAGCCGATTTGAAACCTCTTGCAAAATTGTGTTGACAACATGAATTTTACAGGTCGGAAAAATCAGCAAAAAGTCATCGCCGCCCATTCTTACGAAAATATCCGATTTGCGAATGGATTTTGTGATTAAATCAACCACTGTTAAAATATAATTATCGCCCTCATCTCGGCTAAAATTATCGTTGACATAATTCAAATTGTCCAAATCCACAAAAGCGGCAGTAAACGGCACATTTGTTGTTTTTTGCTCGGCTATGAATTTATTTAGCATTTTTATTCCTATTTTTTGGTTGCTTAAGCCTGTCAATTTGTCTATGTAAGCCTCGGTGCTGATAATATTTTCGTTAAAAATGTAATCGGATTGATCCGATCCCAAGATAATCACGCATTCTTTGGCATCTAGCCATTCAAATTTGACCGTTTCCATGTAAAACCAATGTTCGCCCTCGCCTTCGAGGCTTTCAAAATGGGTGCTTAACGAACCTTTTGATATTATTTCCTTTATAAAGTCAAATTTATCTTTATCGGGCATTTTATTAAGACAATTTTCTGCCATTTTGTTGCAGTATACAAAATCGTTGGTTTCGCAGTCCATTACGCACAAAAACACGGGCAAAGCATTCATAAAATTAGAAAAAAATTTATCCATATTTACACCACTTCTTAATAATATTTATATATCTATGCTAGGATACGCATTTAGATTATATTTGTCAAACAAACCTAACTTATATTTGTAAAATCCGCCGCTAGCGACCATTGCGGCGTTATCTGTGCAATACTCGATATTTGGCAAATGCAGAGAAAAATTATTCTCGGAACAAGCGGCAGTTATTGCGGCACGCAAGCCTTTATTTGCGGCTACTCCGCCAGCGATTGCAACCGAAGTCAACCCTTTTTGCTTGCAAGCCGTTATTGTATTTGCCACCAAAATGTCAACGGCTGTTTTTTGGAAAGATGCCGCTATATTAGCAATATCTTCTTCTGTTGACACGGGATTTTTTTGCAAATATTGAAATACTGCCGATTTTAGCCCACTAAAACTAAAATCCAAGCTATCCTCAAAGGAACTTTTGGGAAATTTTACGGCGGTTGCATTGCCAAAAGTTGCCAGCTTGTCAATCTCTGGGCCGCCAGGATACGGCAATTTTAATATACGCCCAACTTTGTCGAACGCTTCACCGACCGCATCGTCTCTGGTTCGTGCTAAAATTACGCATTTGTTGTAATCGGCTACTTCGATAATATGCGTATGTCCACCAGAAACAACCAAGCAAATAAAAGGCGGTTGCCAAGTTTCGTCCGTCAGATAATTTGCGCAAATGTGGCTATATATGTGTTGTACGCCCATCAGCGGCAATTTTTTGGCAAAAGCAAGCGATTTAGCAAACGATAATCCCACAAGCAAAGCACCGACAAGTCCAGGCCCGTTAGATACGGCGATTCCGTTAATATCGTCAAGCGACATATTGGCAACTTTAAGGGCTTGTTGCACAATAAATGAGATACTTTCAACGTGCTTGCGAGCGGCAATTTCAGGGACAACGCCGCCATATTCTCTGTGAATATCGATTTGCGATGACACAATATTAGAAAGCATCTTGCGACCGTCTACGACAACGGCGGCGGCGGTTTCGTCGCAAGATGTCTCAATTCCGAGGATAACGGTTTGCATCATGATTTTTTACCTGTTTTGCTATCTTTTTTGGAAAATTTTGCAAAGGGAGAAAAGTTTGCAACTGCCACAAAAACTCGCTCCTTTTGGAACATAAAAACCGATAGCAAACTCAAAAACAGCCCAAACATCAGCAAATAATTGCTTAAATGCACAATATTATCGACAAGGAAAGTATTAAACGTTTGCCCGAAATTTGTCAACGTTAAATTAACATTTTCAATCCACAGCATTAAATTTGGAGTAGCAAAATCGTTGACAGGAATCCAATCGGTATTATAAATAATCAGTAGCAAAGCGGCTAAAGTAAGCGAATACAGGCACATAGCAATACGTCCCCATTGTAGCCATTTGGAATCATCGAGTTTATAGGTTGGCAAATTAGATATTTGTGCCATAACATTTGCCTGAAAATCGACAGGCGGTTCGGCGAGTTTTTCGATGTTGTCAAGTGTATCAATTTTGTCAATTTTATCAAATATTTGCAAATCGTCCATAGCCAAAAACAATTCTTTACAGTTGACACAATTATTTATATGCTTGTGCAAGTCCAGTTTTTGCAATGGATGCAGGCGTTTTTCGTGATATAGCATAATAGAATCTTGTGCTTTTTCACAAACCATATTACAGACCTCCTTCTTCTAAATAGCGAGTTTTAATTATTTTGCGACCTCTAAAGATACGATTTTTAATTTTGCTGATAGGTTCGTTGAGAGCGTCGGAAATTTCTTGGTAGCTCATATCGGCTTTGTGGTACATTTCCAGGGGAATTTTGTACATATTGGGCAGTTCGTCAAGCAAGCGCTGAATACGTTCGGCTTCTTCTTTACGCAGCAGTGCGGTTTCGGGAGAATCTTTTGCATCGGCAACTAAAGTAGCTTCGGTGGTTTCCAAAGAGACTGTTTCCTGTTTTTGCTTACGTCTAAAGTCGATAACGTGGTTGCTTGTGATACGCATTGTCCAGGTGCTAAACTTAAATTCTGGCGAATAGCTTTTAAGATTCTTATAAATTTTCAAAAAAACTTCTTGGGCTAAATCGTTCGCCTCTTCTCTATCATTCGTCATTCTCAAAATAATCGAATAAACCAAATTTTTGTACCTAGCAACAATCTCTTCAAAAGCATCTTTGTTGCCAGCCAAACAATCTTGTACAACTTCAAAATCAGTCAAATATATCCTCCTCCTTTTACAAGCAAAACATAAAACCGTGGGCGCCCGCCTGCCGGCGGGCAGGCTGCCCACACCCGCAAGGACGCGCGCGCCCTTGACCCGCATTTTTTTATTGTGTTAATTTTAGTCTTCTTCGAAGGTTAGGGTTTTGGTCATTCTGTCTTTGCCGATAATTGTGTTGGGAAAAATTTTTTGGGTTTCTTTGTGGTAATCTTGGGGATTGTGCATAGCGGGGCTAAAATGGGTTAGCCATAGTTCTTGGGCGTTTGCGGTTTTGGCTATTTTGGCGGCTTCGTTAAATGTCATGTGTTTTCGTGCTATTGTTTTTTCCAGTTTATCGGGATCGCCGTATAGTCCTTCGCAGATAAGCAAATCGGCATTTTGCATAAAACTTGGCAAATCGGCAGTCGGGCGCGAATCTGTGCAATAGCCTATCATTAAGCCTTTTCGTGGTTCGCCTAGCACCATGTTGCTTGTGTAGATAATTTCATTATACACTACTTTTTCCTGTTTTTGTAGTGCCGACCATATTTTCATGGGAACATTTGCGGCTTTGGCACGTTCCACATCAAAACGCCCTTGTCGGTGCAAAGTTACAGAGTACGCAAAACAGGGCATTCCGTGGTTTAATGGCAGACATTTTAGCTGCAAATCGGGCAATAACTCGGCACTTGTAACCTCTTTTGACCATTCGGTAAAAAAAATGTCAAAGGGCAGTTCGGGGACAATTACTCGCAATTTTTCGACAACGTTGGCGAGTCCTGGCGGCCCGAACATTTGCAACGGCTCGGTGCGTTCCGAGTTGCCAATGGCAAGTAGCATCCCAGGCAACCCAGAAATATGATCCGCATGAAAATGCGTTATTGCAATCGCATCAATATTCTTAAACCCCCAACCTAATTTTTTTAAGGTTATTTGCGTTCCCTCGCCACAGTCAACCAGCAAAGTATAACCTTTAGTGCGACAAATCATAGCCGTTAAAAACCGATTAGGTAACGGCATCATTCCTCCAGTACCCAATAATGCTACATCAAACATTGTTTCAATCCTTTCAATACATCAAGAACATGGCGGATTCATATTTATAATATATACGTAAAATTACACATTTTGTATTTGCCAATTTACGATTGACATTTTGTTTTTTTGTAAAAAATCATTCGCTTGCGAAAAATGTTTACAGCCAAAATAGGCTTTGCTTGCTAACGGGCTTGGATGCGCCGCTTTTAGTATTAAATGTTTGGGATTATTCAGCAATTTTTGCTTTTTTTGAGCATCGTTGCCCCACAGCATAAAAACTAGCGGTTCATTTTTTTTGTTTAGCCGTTTTATGACGTAATCGGTAAAAATTTCCCAGCCTTGATTGGCATGAGATTTGCTTATGTTTTGGCGAACAGTAAGCACAGTATTAAGTAGCAAAACGCCTTGTTTTGCCCAGTTTTCCAAGCAACCGTTGTTGGGAATTTTGCAACCCAAATCAGTTGCCAATTCTTTGAAAACATTTGCTAAAGATCGCGGAATTTTCGCAGTCGGCTTTACCGAAAAGGCTAATCCATGAGCTTCGTTCGGATTTATGTAGGGATCTTGTCCCAAAATAACCACTTTTGTTTGCTTATAAGATGTCAACTTAAAAGCGTTGAAAATATCCTGTTTATCGGGAAATATTGTTGCGGTTTGATATTCTTCTTTCAAAAAATTTTGCAACGCAAGGTAATATTCTTTTTGAAATTCCGATTTTAGCAGATTATCCGATACGAAAAACATATACAAATATAACAAAGTATATACATTTTTACTGTGTCCAGTGTCGCCACATAGACTTACTACATCAGTGCATCCGATTTGGCTGTGGTGCAAGCTACTCTCGTTTGTTTAATGCTCCGTAGTCTTAAATTTCCTAGTATCGATAGGTATTTTAGTAGCCAGTTAGGCTACACACTTTGCCTGCCCGTCCGGTCCACCTGTCGGCGGACAGGCAGGCGGGCTAAATTTAATGCAGCGTTCAAGTCTCTGTCCTGTGTATATCCACATTCACAGCGAAAAACTCTGTCATTTAACTTTAAGTTAGCTTTTTTTGTTCCACATTTGCTACAGATTTTTGAACTGGGATAAAATCTATCTGCTAAAACAAACTCAATTCCATTTAATTGGCATTTGTATTGGATTTGTCGGCGAAATTCGTATAGCTTTTGCTCGGAGATTGCTTTTGCTAAATGCTCGTTTTTCATCATGCCTTTAATGTTCAAATTTTCCATAACTATCCGAGATGGCTTGGTTTTCACTATCTCGGCTGTTGTTTGGTGCAGATGGTTTGTTCTTATGTTTGTCAAGCGGCGATGTATTCGCCCTTGCTTTTTCTTTGATTTTTGAAAGTTTTTGCACTCGTGTAACGGTTTTTTGTATTTTGGTTTGCCATTTTTGTCTTTAGATTCGGTATTTTCTTCTAGCATTCTAGCGGACGAACGTTGTTCACGCTTTAATGCCTTTTTTAGCCGCTTAACTTCTTTGCTGTTGTTTATGTTTTCGTAAACCGCTCCGTCAGAAGTTACTGCTAATTCTTTTATCCCTAAGTCAATGCCAATAATATTGTCAGTTAAATCTTGCTGTATCGTTGGCACTTCTATAACTATT
>WRKG01000276.1 GCA_009778185.1 Bacillota bacterium | reverse complement strand
ATTTGTATAGTTTTTCGTGTGTTCACACAGGCTCGCTAAGCCTATGCAGTTCTCTTATCTGCCTTTGTCAGACAGTTGAACTTCTGATATTTTCATATCAGTGCAGACTATATCTTCACCCTGCTTTGTAGGGGCTAACTTTTTCCACTTGCTTAAGCGTACTCCCTCTCGGGATAGTCGTTGAACCTTGCTATTTCTAGCCTTGGCTGCTGAAGGTCGATTGTTTGCGGAGGTTAGGTTTGCACCTTACTCCATTTTGCAACTTTTTTCTACTTTCGTAACTTTCACGCTTGGGTTTTCTTTTTTATCCCTACGTTGTAGTGTTGCAAACTTTACGAATTGCCAGCAATTAAATTAGTTTCCTGTTGGATTTCCACCAACAGCTTCATGCAGATTGCTCTGTCATGGAGGGCTTTAATTATTATACCTATACATTGTGGCAGGTTTGTGTGCTTTTGTATAGATTTTTTGTAACAGTTTTGTTACCCAGTCATTTTGCAATTTTACCATAAAAAGCCTCGTTTCAACTTTTTTGTACTATTATTTGGCTATTTTATAACTAACAATTTGGCGATAACATTAACGTAGGGGCGGATATTATCCGCCCGTTTATAATTCGGGCGGATAATACCTGCCCGTCCAGCAGACGGGTCCGCCCCTACGAAACACGCAAAATTTGAAACATTATTTTATCACAAAAATTTCGCAAAGCAAAATTTGAAACATCATTCTATCACAAAAATTTCGCAAAGTCAATTATCGTGATAATCCAAAGTTATCGGTCAACTCGATGGCGTTGCCACGCAAATAATCGGCGATGTCCATTTTTTTGGAATTTGGCTTTTGAACTGTTTTCAAATATATTGCTCCGTTGCCAGTTTTTACTAGCAATTTGCCTTCGTTGTCCATAACTCTGCCAGGTTTGCAAAATCTGCCACTTGGATATAGCGATTCAAAGTTTTCGCAAATTTCGGCACTGAAAATTTTTATCAAAGTTTCGCGGACGTAACTGTACGTTCCAGGCCATTCTGCCAATGCGCGAATTTGATTATATATCTGCTGGCTAGATTTTCCCCAGCTGATTAAGCCGATTTCTTTGGTTAGCATTGGTGCATATGTGGCTTGTTCGTTATCTTGCGGCGTTCTTGTGGCTGTTCCGCTAGATATTTGCTGCAAGGCCGATAAAATGCACTCGCAAGATGTCTCTTGCATTTTGTCGTGCAATGTGCCGAAAGTATCGGTTGGCAAAATGTCAATGTTCTTTTGCAGAATTACATCGCCTGTGTCCATTCCTTTATCCATGTACATTATGCTGATTCCTGTGGTGTGTTCGCCGTTTAATATTGCCCACTGTATAGGAGCCGCTCCGCGATATTTTGGCAATAACGAGGCGTGTATATTTATGCAGCCAAGCGGAGGAATATTCAATATTTTTACTGGCAAAATTTGTCCATATGCGACAACCACAAAAACGTCCGCTTGCAGGGCTTGCAACTGGGAAATAAATTCAGAATTGCGAACTTTTTCAGGTTGCAAAATGGGTATGTTGTGATTATTGTCAACTAAAAATTCTTTAACAGCCGAAAAAGTCGGAGTATATCCCCGACCTTTTGGTCTGTCTGGTTGCGTTACAACGGCGATAATTTCGTGTGTTTGCAACAAGCAATTCAAAATAGGCACAGCAAATTTTGGAGTTCCCATAAAAATTATTCGCATAATTAAGCCCTCGCTGCCGCTTTTGTTTTATTATTGTTGAGAATCCGCAACGCACGGCGCGGATTGCCTTTTACTCGTTTGTTGCTTTCGGCGACTTCTTCGTCAGTTGGGCGCGGTTGAATGTTGGTTGCTTTTTCGATGAACAAAACGCCGTCCAAATGGTCAATTTCGTGGCACAAAGCGGTTGTTAGCATATCGTCATCGGTGGCTATTGTAACTGGGTTTTGGTGGCGATCAAATGCCTCAACCTTGACAAATACAGGACGCTCAACATCGCCTTGCTTGTTCGGCACAGATAAACACGCTTCCGTTTTAACATCCAACCCAGAGGATTCCACTATTACAGGATTTATTAACTCATATTTTTCTTCTTCGGTTTCTAAAATAACAGCACGGCGCAACACGCCAACTTGTGGCGCAGCCATTCCTAAGCCGTCAAATTCGTGCATTGTTTCCCACATATCATCTAATAAATTGTGCAAATTTTCGTCAAAATTCGTTACTGGTTTCGATTTCTTTTTTAATATAGCATCGCCGTATTGGCGGATTCTTCGTAAAGCCATTTTTTTACCTCGTTTCGCTATTCCACCGACATTGGATTTAGAGTTAAACTGATAGTTACGCCAGTCAGTGGATCGTTATCTTTTAACTTACCTAAACAGTATAACACAAATTGCTTTAATAATTCTTCGTTGACACTTTTTACTAACAATTTCCAGCGAAATTGCTTTTTTATTTTGGAAATTACTGCTGGCATTGGACCAAACATTTCAAAGTTGCCCTTTTTGTTGCAATATTGCATAACTGCAAGCAATTTTTGCAGGGCTTTAACAATTATTTGCTCGTTTTCTGCCGAAAACAAAATCACAAAAACGTTGCAAAATGGCGGATAACTCATTGTTCGCCGCAAAGATGTCTCTTGCAAGTAGAATGTGCTGTAATCGGCTTTTTGTGCTAGCTGAATGCTGTAATGTTCGGGATTATACGTTTGTATGTAAACTTTGCCCTGTTTTGCGGCTCTTCCTGCCCTGCCCGAAACTTGCGTTATCAACTGGAATGTATTTTCGGCGGCACGAAAACTGCCAGAATACAGCGATAAATCGGCTGCCATAATTCCTACTATTGTAACGTTGGGAAAATCTAATCCTTTTGCTATCATTTGCGTTCCTATTAAAATTTGTGCTTCGTTGTTGCGAAATGCTGCTAAAATTTTTTCGTGGGAATTGCTTTTGTTAAGGTTGTTAAGTTTACCGTTATCAGCCCTCTTTCTAGTTGTGTCGAAATCCATTCTTAAAGAGGAAAAGCCCGAAAATAGTTTCGCAACTTCTTCTTCGATTTTTTGCGTACCTAATCCAAAATATTTTATAAATTTAGATGAACACGCAGGGCAAATATTCGGCACAGGCACAGAAACTCCGCAATAATGGCACAAAAGTTTTTCGGGTTTTTCGTAAACATTTGAGGAAGAAACCGAAAAATTTGCGTGATACGTTAAGTTTACGCTACAGTTATTGCAACCCATAACATGACCGCACGTTCGGCACGAAACAAACGAAGAATGTCCGCGCCGATTAAGAAACAAAATTGCTTGTCTACCTGCATTTAATTCTTGCAACATTGCCTTTTGAAAATCCGCGCCAAACATCGAAGTATTGCCAGCGGCTAATTCTTTTCGCATATCAACAATATTTACGGTTGGGAACATCTCGTTTATGCGGTTTTGCATGGTTATTAGCGAAAATTTTTCGGCGACAACCGCATTATAATAGCTTTCCAACAGCGGAGTTGCCGAGCCCATTACAAGCAAGCATTCGCCGCCATTTTGCTCGATGTATTTTTTGCGTTGCAAAGCGACTTCTTTTGTATCAAATTTGGGCGGCAATTCGGATTGTCGATACGTGTGTTCGTGTTCCTCGTCAATGATAATTGCACCTAGCTTGTCAAACGGTGCGAAAATAGCCGATCGCGGTCCAATCATAACGGAAATTTCGCCATTTTTGGCTTTTTGCCAATTAGCAAATCGTTCTTGTGCCGTTAAACCGCTGTGCGTAAATACTGCCAATTTGCCAAATCGTTCGGTAAAAATTTGCACAACTTGATAAGTCAACGCAATTTCTGGGACAAGCATAATGGCTTGTTTGCCCTGTTTTAGCACATCGGATATTATTCGCATATATACTTCCGTTTTGCCGCTGCCTGTAACTCCGTGCAGTAAAATGGGCATTTTTTGCTTTTTTGGCACTTTTTGCCAACCCAAAATTTTTTGCACAGCTTGCGTTTGCTCTAAACTCAAGGTAATTTCGTTTTCTTTTGCCGAGATATTTTCGCAAATTTGAGATACATTTTTTTCTTGTGCGGTCAAGTTTTCCGCAATAATGGGCAATTTTGCGGGCTTTTTCGGTACGCTAGGAGAAACACAAACCAGGCAATGAATCAACATTGTGTAATATTGTTGGCTCATCCACTTTGCCAAATCGAGCAAATCGGCTGGAATAATATAGTCCTGGTATGTGTTAAAAATAAATTTCAGCTTTTTGGAATCAACATCCGTTTCGGCGGTGGTTTCTAGCACAAAACCGTTGATGTACTTTCTACCAAAAGGTACTTCCAACTTCATACCAGGCACAACCAACATATCTTGCGGAATTTTATAAGTAAACAACCGATTGGCAAAATCCGCTTGCATATCCACGCAAACGAGTGCATATTTATGCAAAATATTTGTTCCTAATATCTCATCCAAAGCAATCAACAACCCCTTTCCCAAATAAAAGTGTAGCTTGCGGGCGGATAATATCCGCCCCTACGTTTTTGTCATTGTTTACTAAATAAATCTAAAAAAATAGCGGGTCAAGGGACGCGTTCCTTGCGGGGTTTGGGGCAGAGCCCCAAGGTTTTTTGTTTTATATTTATTCAATATCATCGATTTCGGGCATACTTTGGATGTTGTCGAGAGCGTCGAAGAGGGATGCGTCGTCTTCTTCTTCGTCTTTGTAGATGAACTCGTCGCCAGTGGTTTCTACAAAGCCTTTTTTGTAGAGGTCTTGATCGCTTTTTACTACATCGTCTTCGTTGTCGTCGTCGGAGTTTATGGTGGTTTCTGGGCGAATTTCGCTAATGTAATCTTCTTCGTCGCTGTCGATGTAGGCTTCGTCATTTTCGAAGACGGACGTATCTTGTAAATCGTCGGCGACTATTGGCTTAAATTTACTTTGAGATGCCAATAAACGCTCGTAAGTTGCATCGATTGCGTTTGGTTCCATCTCAACTTTAATTTTGCCTTCGTCCATCTCTTTAACGGCGATTGAAACGGCACGATCACTTGGGGCTTTCGCAAGCGGTTTAGAGCCGTCGATTAGCTGGCGCGCACGTTTTGCCACCGCCAAAACTATTGTGTAACGGCTTGTAATGGGCGTATTTGTAAGGTTTTCGTTGTCTTCGGTTACGGTGTTCATTTTGTCCATTAGTTGCGAATATGAGGGAATCAACATAAAAATCACCTTTCTAGTGTAAATTTTTCAATGCGGGATTGGCTGCGATGTGGCTTTAGATACTCCGCTTTAACAATAACATCAATTTCTTGTACAGCTATGGGCAAATCTTCGTTGATTATCAAATAATCGTACTTGTCAATAAGCTGAATTTCTTGCAATGCGCGTTCCATGCGTTCTTGAATTTCTAGCGGGTCTTCTGTGTTGCGAAACGCCAAGCGATGCGCAAGTTCGTTTAAGGTTGGCGGAATGATAAACACAAGTACCGCCTCGGGAAATTTTTCTTTTACTTGTAATGCGCCGTTTACTTCAATTTCTAGCACAACAACTTCGCCTTGATTTATTTTTTCTTCAACGTATTTGCGGGGCGTGCCGTAATATTGACCTACATAAACGGCGTGTTCTAGCAGTTCGTTGTTATTGCGCATTTCTACAAATTCTTCCTCGGTACAAAAAAAATAATCCACGCCGTGCTGTTCGTTTTCGCGCGGCTTGCGAGTTGTTACCGAGATTGACAACGCATAGGATAAATGGTTGACGATTGTCCCTTTCCCCGAGCCAGACGGCCCGGAGATAATAACCAACATCCCTTTCATACACTTATACCGCGTTGTTTTTGGGATATTGTAGCGTAATCGACAATATCGTTTATACGCCCAGCAAGCGTTTCGGATTGCACACTTGACAGGATAACATGACCGCTATCGGTAATAATGACCGAGCGGGTTCGTCTGCCTTGCGTGGCATCAATAAGACGGTTGCTATCTTTGGCATCTTGTATCATTCGCTTTACTGGCGAAGAATCTTTGTTTACTATGGCAACTATTCTATCTAGGAATACTACATTGCCAAATCCTACATTTATTGGTTTATTCAACATTTTGCACCTGCTCGCGTATTTTTTCTATTTCAGTTTTCATATCAATTACTAATTTTGAAACAACGATACTTCCAGCCTTTGAGGCTATTGTGTTTACTTCGCGGTTCATTTCTTGCACTAAAAAGTCCATTTTTCGCCCAATTAAAGTTTCTTCGCCGCTGATGGTTTCGTATAGTTGTTGCAAATGGCTTTCTAGGCGGACAATTTCTTCGTCAACCAACATTCGGTTGGCATAAGCGGCAATTTCGGTTAGCACACGATTTTCGTCCAATTTTGCTGACGAGATATGCTCTAGCGTGTTGCTGATACGCATTCGCAAGCGTTTTTCGTGTTCGATTGCAACCTCTGGCAATTTATTTTTCAGTTGCTGAATATCTTCAATAACATATTCGCATTTTTCTAAGATGTTGTGTTGCAAGGCTCTTCCTTCGGTTTCGCGCATTTTGTTAAGTTGAGATATTGCGGTTGCCAAGGCTTTTTCTAGTATAAGCCAAATTTCGTCGCGTGTATCGGTTGAAATACTTTTATCAACCGAAAAAATATCCTCTTTTGCCGCCAATAATTCGAGAGTAATTTGCCCTGGCAAACGATAGGTATCAACAAGCGTGTTAAAAGCCCGTATGTAGGCGGTTGCGACATTGGTATTTACATTGACCACGGCGGGCGAGTTGCCAGTACAGTTTATACTTATGTTGACATCAAGCCTACCACGAGCAATATTTTTGGCTAACATTTTGCGAACGGAATCCTCATAGGCGTTCATTATGTGCGGCATATGAATAACAGCGTCAAAGTAGCGGTGGTTGACGGCTTTAAGTTCTACTAAACAAAGCCAATCTTCGCTAATTTCTTCTCCTCTACCATAGCCAGACATACTTCTAATCATAGCGTTTTTTTCCCCCTCCATACCAAGAACGTTTGCTGCGCCGCCGTTCCGAGATTGCGATGCTAACGCCGATAATTCCGATAATTAGTCCACCAGCACCCAACCAAAAAGGCAACGCACTTGCTGAAAATATTGCGTTTGAGAAGAGCGCAATATAAAAATCCATATCAGAATCAAGCGAGCGTTCTTCAATTGCGGTGGCGGCACGAATTTCTCCGTCAAAAACGGTTTCGCCATCTAACGTGTAGATGATTCTGCCAAGTGGCGTGTTTTCGGCGATTGGAGCCATTAGTGCCGTAAGCCCGAGAGTTTCTTCGGGTTCGTCCGAGCCAAGTAATCGGATAAAATAGGGCGGTTCGTAGGCAGTTTGCATATTTTCGGCGGTCGAAAGCAGTTCGTCGTAAAAAATAACTGTTCGTTGCAAAGCAGCCAACTGTTCTTGATTAAGTAAAATAGTGAAATATTCAGAGGCCAAAACTTCCAAAGTTGTTGGGCCGCCAAGCATTGCGTTTGTAACAAAAATTGTATCGATGTACTCGTCAATTTGCAGAATATCGAAATATTCCCAGGTGGCAAAACCGTATTCAAACATAACTCGTGCATCTTGCCAGCGCGTGGGATCGGGCGAATTTAGCACAATAGCGATAAGTTGAATGCCGTCTTGTTCGGCGGCGGCTGCCACATTGTCGGAAGCCTGCGGAGTAGAACCAGAGCGGATTCCTGTAGCAAATTCATAACGAAAATTGCCATCTAAAATAAGTTCATTTGTGTCAACCCAAGTATGCTCGATAACGTTGCCGTGATCGTTCGGGTTGCCCAAATAGCCGTAAAGTCCATTGCCTGTAAATTCTACCGTACGCGCAATTTCGTTTAGCAAATCGTTTTGCATAAACGCTTGAGAAATCAACGCCAAATCGTAAGCAGTAGTATAATGGTCTTCATGGTGCAGTCCGTTTGGGTTGACAAAATTAGTACCTAAAGCGCCTAAATCGGCGGCTTTTTGGTTCATAAGATCGCTAAAAATTTGGATAGCATTTACAAGAGGAACGGCATCGTTATTGCGTTCGGCACGAATAGCATTAAGAGCCAAAATAACGCCCGAGTCGTTGCCGTTGCGAATCATAAGCCCACGCAAAAGGTTATGAACGGTAATATTTTCGCCAACCTGATGTCCCGAGGTAATAGCGCCCGCTGGCACGCTATGAATCTCCGAGCCGACAACAATAACCTGTTGCGGATCCAAGTAATCTAGCACGACAAGTGCGGTCAACATTTTAGTTAATCCTGCTGGAAACATTTGTTGATGTTCGTTTTGGGCAAAAAGCACGTTGCCAGTGTTTTGGTCAATCAAAATAGCAGCCTCGGCGGCAACTGGCACAAAAGCATGAACAGAAACAGGGAACAGAAAAACAAAAATAAACGCAATAAAAATTTGTCGCATTTTATGTACCTCTCAACATTTTAGTGGTCGTTCATTTATAACCAATCCAATTATAACAAACATTTATACCCTTGTAAACAATTTTAACTTGTGTTATTATAAAAGTCAAAATATTAAAACCTTAGTGCGAAAACCTTGGGGCTCTGCCCCAAACCCCGCAAGGAGCGCGCCCCTTGACCCGCTATTTTATTTTGGATTGGATTTTGGGAAATTTGTTGGGGCGGATATTATCCGCCAGTTTAATTTTAGATTGGATTTGTATATGAAATTTGTAATTTTTGGTTTTATTGTGATTTTGGTTTTTACTTTAATTTATTTTGCAAATGTTAATAACTTTTCGGCGGAGCAAAATGATATTGTCGAAATTGCTCCTAATGTGGTTGAATTTGGCGTTTGGGAAATGGTTGATTTTTTAGTGGCTACTGGAATGTCTGCGGAAAATGTGCAAAATTTGGATGAATATACCTTAAAATTTATTGTATCAACTTTGATTGACCATCGACAAAGCGAGGTTGATTGGCTTACCGAGTGCTTTCCTGTGTACAATGCCGCCGTTACGCAAGAACTTTCTTCTGCAAAAAAATGCCTTGTTTTAGAAGAGCCAGTTGTTAATATTGAGTACATAAATTTGGAAGTTATTTCTCCTGCGTTGTCGATTGCAGAATGGGATATAAACAGCAATTTGCAGCCGTTTAATGATAATATTAAATTTTCGACGTTGGCTTTTTGGATTGGCGAAAATTCTGTTACAATATTTGCCAGTTACGAACTTACGCAAGCCGTAAATTTACGTGGACGAAACAGTTTTTCGGTAAATTTGGGAAATGGCTTGTTGCCGTACAATTACACAGGAATCGCCTTGCACAGGGCAAATTTGACCGACGATTGGCAGTTATTTTCGAATATGTTGCCAACGCAAATTCCTGCTAGTAGCGGTGCGGAATTTTTGGGAACTTCGCAATTAGGCGAAACGAGCTTTTTCGGCAGAAAACTAATGCGTGGCACGGTCGCAATGCAAGCAAATATCAACCCTAATAGTGATATATATCATATTACTTTGTCGTATTTGCATAACCCTAATAATGCACAGTGGCAAACGTGGTTTCATGGCGAAGTTTCGCAAATTTTGTATTTGACTGAAGGTCGAGCGTACATTGCGGCTACTGGTTGGCGGCTGGATAAATGATAAATACGCCAATGAATATTTGAAAAATTGCGTTTGCCTAAATGGTTGAAAATTGGCGTTTTCTAAAACGTAGTCCTAACGCAATATAATTTTATCCCTTGATTGGTGTTAGTAACACCCAATTTAATAAAAAAAGCGGGTCAAGGGGCGCACTCCTTGCGGGTGTGGGCAGCGCCCACGGTTTTGAAGTTGATGCCCACGGTTTTGAAGTTGTTTGAAGTTGATTGAGTACAAAAGTTTGGAGGAATTTTATGTTGACATTATTTTTTTCGGGAACAGGAAACACAGCATACATAGCGGATTTATTTAGTCGCAAAATGAACGCCGTCTGCATGGGAATCGAAGATACTATCGATTTTGCTCCGCATTTACAAGAACACGATACAATCGCCATTTGTTATCCGATATACGGTTCGCGAGTGCCGCTAATAATGCGACAGTTTGTATCTAAACATATGTCTTATTTGCAAGATAAGCGGCTAATAATTTTGGTAACGCAAATGCTGTTTTCTGGAGACGGCGCAAGGGTTTTGTGCGATTTGTTTCCCAAAATGCCCAATGTTATTTATGCAGAACATATTTTAATGCCAAATAATGTAAGCAATTTTGCATTGTTTAATGAAAATAAAAACGTTGACAAAATTTTGAAAAAGGCGAAAATTAAAGTTGACAAAATTTGCAACAATATTCAAAATGGAGTTGTCAAAAAAAGAGGATTTTCAAAGTTTGCAAAATTTTTGGGAAATATCCAAGGCAAACATTGGCAAGGCAACAGTAAAAACGCTTTTACGCAAAGAGGAACTGTTGAATACGATGCACAACATTCTGTTCGTATCGACGATGATTGCAATATTTGCGAAATTTGTGTTAAAGTTTGTCCTACGCAAAATTTGCACAAAACGACTCGAGGAGAATTTTATGAAAAATCCATTAAAAAAGCCGAAATCGACATTGACAAGGAACTCGACAAAGAAATTCGCAACGAAATTAGAAAAACAATGGAAGAAAAACGTTTGGCAGAAATCGCATCTTCCAGCGAAAACGATTCTATCAAAAAATTAAATAATATCGCCGAAAATGCAATAGAGAAAAAAACGGAAGAAATTCGCCAAAACATAGCCAAAAAATTTCCCAATAAAGAATACGAAAAATTTTCGGAGGAAGAAAAGAAAAAATATTTTACCAAAGCAGAATTATTTGTATTGGAACATGATATAAAAATGGCTGAAATAGATGCAAAATTTAATAAAAGAAAAGCAGAATTGGAAAAAGAAATGGAAGAATTTGAAATGAGAAAGGCAGCACGCGAAAAGAAAAATGCAGAAATGGATGAAACGTTGGCAAAATGGGCTGAAAAACCTTACATAATATCTTACCACAAATGCACAACTTGCTATCGTTGCGTTAATTGCTGTCCGCAAAAGGCGATAAGTTTATTTTGTAACAATTATGCTCATTTCAACCTTTTTGATGTTGACGAAAAGTCAAAAAGAAAAACCTTATATCAAAAACTAAAACGGAAACTTTTTTATGGTAGCCCCAGTTGGCAATACAATTTGCCAGTATTTGACTGGGAAGAAGAAGATTTGTAAAGGAGAAACAAAATGCAAAAATTAAAATATCCTGTTGACGTTGTTTTAGATACCGATGCGTACAACGAAATTGACGATCAATTTGCGATTGCGTATCTGCTGAAAAACCCCGATAAATTGGCGGTTAAAGGACTTTACGCCGCGCCATTTTTGAACCAACGCAGTAGCAATCCCAAAGATGGCATGGAAAAAAGTTTTAACGAGATAAAAAATATTCTCAATTTGATGGGCGAAACTTGCCAGGTTTTCCGCGGTTCGGAGCATTTTTTGGTGGACGAAAATACGCCCTGTATTTCGGCGGCGACAACCGATTTATCTCAACGAGCAATGTCGTACACGGCAGAAAATCCGCTGTATGTGGTTGCAATCGGAGCAATTACCAACATTGCATCAGCAATTTTGCTAAATCCTGCAATAAAAGAAAAAATCGTTGTAGTTTGGCTTGGCGGACATTCTTTCGAGTGGCACGACAACACAGAGTTTAACATGAGCCAAGATGTAGCCGCCGCAAGAATCATCCTTGGTTGTGGCGTTTCGCTAGTTTTGTTGCCCTGCATGGGAGTTGTTTCGGCGTTTAATACGACCGCTCCCGAACTAAAATATTGGTTGACAGGCAAAAATAAATTATGTGATTATCTGCTAAATCACACGATAACGCAAGCCAACGAAGAGCATGAATATCCAACTTGGGCACGCAGCATTTGGGATGTTACCGCCGTTGCATGGCTATTGGATTCCGATTTTATGCTCGATCGCTGGGAACATTCCCCGATTCCAACTTACGAAAACAAATGGGCAGTTGACAAAACTCGCCATTTGATAAAATATGTTTACCACATAAACCGTGAAAAATTGTTTTATGATTTGTTTCAAAAGTTGGGGCAATAATTACAAATTTGGGGCTATAATTGCAAAGTTGGGATAATAATTGCAAATTTGAAATAAACGGGCGGATAATATCCGCCCCTACGATTGGCGGTTTGTAGGGGCGGATATTATCCGCCCGCATTTTTTTAGCATTTGTTACATTTCAACCTTTATCATATTATATAGTAAATCAACTTAACAAAAATGCGGGTCAAGGGTGCGCGCATCCTTGCGGGTTCGGGCAGCGCCCGAGGTTTTAGGTTTTGTGAAGTTGTTTGAGTATAATTTCGAAATGCCGTATTTCAAATTTTCAATCTTCATTTTTTAGCATTTTTCTTCAATTTTTTCGTGTTTTTAGTCATTTTTGGATATTTATTATTTTTTCGTGGTCTAATCAACGCTTTTGGATCATGTCCAATTAAATCGGTTCGCCCTGCTTTTGTTAGGGCTTTTTTGACTAATTCATAATTTTCTGTCAACCTATATTGCATTAAGGCGCGTTGTTGGGCTTTTTCCTTTTGCCCTTTTGGGACGTATATTTTTTGCAAAGTGTACGGATTAAGCCCAGTATAGTACATACAGGTTGAAATTGTTCCTGGAGTTGGGTAAAAATCTTGAACCTGCTCGGGCATATGCCCCGTACTTTTGAGATATTCTGCCAGTTCGACGGCATCCGCCAAATCGCAACCTGGGTGGCTCGACATTAAATAAGGGATTAAATATTGCGGTTTTTGCAAATTTTCGTTGGTTTCGTCAAATTTTTTGGCAAATTTTTTGTACTGCTTAAAACTGGGTTTTCCCATTGCGTTCAGCACATTTTCCGAAACGTGTTCGGGCGCAACTTTTAATCGACCGCTAATATGATGTTCACATAATTCTTGCAAAAATTCGCCGCCGTTCGGATCGTCCAAAATGTAATCGTAGCGTATTCCCGACCGTATAAATATTTTTTTTACTTTGGGAATTTTCCGCAATTTTCGCAACAAATTTAAGTACGGCTGATGGTTGTATTTGAGATTTTTGCAAGGTTTTGGGGCTAAACAATGCCGTTTACAAATATTATCGCAAGGGTTCGCCCTAAAATTTGCCGTTGGACCGCCCACATCGTGAATATATCCCTTAAAATCGGCATCGTGAGTAAACTGTTCCGCTTCCGTAATAATCGATTTATCGCTCCGCACCTGAATTTGCTTGCCTTGGTGATAGCCTAGCGCACAAAAATTGCAACCACCAAAACAGCCACGATGGCTTATTATGCTGAATTTTACCTCTTCTATTGCGGGAACGCCGCCCTCTTTTTTGTATTTTGGATGATAATTGCGTTCGTATGGCAAGCTGTAAATTTTGTCCAACTCGGCAGTTGTCAACGGCTTGGCTGGCGAGTTTTGCACCACAAAAATATTTCCGTATTCTTCCACCAAAATTTTACCTTTGGCGTTTTCGTGCTGAATTATCACACTTTTTGCGTATTCCATTTTGGAATCTTTGGTTGGCTCTTTTATTGCCTTAAAACTGGGAAGAAACAACGGCTGTTCCACAAAATCGACAGTTTTAGTTTTGAAAACTGTACCTGCGATAAATGTCAAATGTTCCACCGATAAGCCGCTTTCGAGTGCTTCGGCTATTTCGATAATTTGCCGTTCGCCCATTCCATAAACGAGCAAATCCGCCGAAGAATCCAACAAAATAGAGCGGCGCACAGCGTTATCCCAGTAATCGTAATGTGCCAAGCGCCGCAAACTTGCCTCAATTCCGCCCAAAATTATTGGAACATCCTTATAAGATTCGCGGATTTTGTTACCGTAAACGATTGTCGCACGATTCGGGCGTTTGCCGACCGCTCCGCCTGCGGAATACGCATCCGTTTTCCGCTTGTGCAACGCAACAGAATAATGGTTGACCATAGAATCAATATTTCCGCCGCTCACCAAAAAAGCCAATTTTGGCTTGCCAAACTGTGTAAAATCGGCGGTTGTTTTCCAGTCTGGTTGAGCCAAAATTGCCACGCTGTAACCGTGCGATTGCAGCAATCGTCCAATTATTGCCACGCCAAAAGACGGATGATCCACATAAGCATCGCCCGTAACTAGCACAAAATCGGGCGGTTCGGTTAATTCTTGTGCGGTGGTTGGCAAAAACATAAAATCACTCATTTCTTATTTTTAATTAAATTTTATTCCTTTTAGAGCGGCAAAAGGGTTGTTATTTGGCGTGTTGTCCGATTTTTTGTTCATTTCGTGGATAAAATTTTGCACATCTCGTTTGGACATAGAATTTTTCTCTTCTTTTTTGCGAGCCTCAAAAGTGGCGTATTTTTCACGATGACCGCACGTACAGGTTATCATGCGTTTGTCTCCTGTGCCTACTATTTTCAAAAATTTGTGGCATTTTGGGCATTTTGACCGAATGTCTACTGACAAACTTATCCGAGAATTACATTCTCTATCTTGACAAACTAGCATTTCTCCCTTTTTGCCCTTTACTTGTAGCATAAATTTGCCACATTCTGGACATTTCGTGGTTGTCAAGTTGTCATGTTTGTAAATTTTTTCGCTAGCTTTTATTTCAGAAATAATTTCTGCGGTGTACACTTTTATATCCTTGATAAAATCGGCACGTTTTAGGTTGCCTTTGGAAATTTTCAGCAATTTTTGCTCCCAATCGCCTGTTAATTCTGGCGAGCATAAACCTTTTGGTGCAAGGTTGATAACTTGCCGACCTTTTGAGGTTGTAAAAATATCTTTTCCACGTTTTTCAATCATAAAGTTATCGAATAATTTTTCGATAATATCGGCGCGAGTGGCAACCGTGCCGAGTCCGCCAGTTTGCTTGAGAGTTTCCGCCAAAGCCTTATTCTGCACATATTTTGCAGGAGATTCCATTGCAGAAAGTAGAGTTGCTTCATTAAAATAGGATGGCGGCGAGGTTTTGCCGTCGGTCATTTTTATCCCTTTAATTGGGATTTTTTCGCCATTTTTAAGCGACGGCAAAGTTTGCTTGCTTTCTGATTCTTCGTTGTCGTCATCGTCAAATTTATATATTGTCCGAAAGCCCTGTGAAATAACGGTGCTGCCGCTTGCTTTGAATATTTCGCCGCCAATTTTTACGGTCAACGAAACTTGTTCGTATTCGTAAGGTTGCAAAAAAACCGCCAAAAATCGCATAATTACAAGATCGTAAATTTTGCGTTCTCGGTCGCCTAAATCTGCCAAATTTACGGGATGCTCCGTTGGGATAATTGCGTGATGATCGGTAACTTTTGCGTTGTCAACAAAGTTGCTATTTGGGCGAATTGGCGAACGCAAAATTTGCGTACAAATTTTCGCATACGGAGCGGCGGCGCAACCTTTTAGCCGTTCGCCGATTGTCGGCACAATATCCGTTGTAATGTAGCGGGAATCCGTTCGCGGATAGGTTAAAACCTTGTGTTCTTCGTACAGTCGCTGCATTATCGAAAGCGTTTCCTTTGGAGAATAGCTGAAACGGTTGCTTGCATCTCGTTGTAATTCCGTTAAATCGTACAATTTTGGGGGATATTTCTTTTTTGCCGTTTTTGTGAGATTTATCACTGTTCCCACGGTTTCGCCGTTTAATTTTGCTAATGTTGCCGCAACTTTTTCCTTGTCAAATACTCTGGAAGATTCATTGTTGTACCAAGTTAAGTTAAAATTGGTTGACGAATTTGTTGAACCTGTCGAACCTGTCGAACCTGTCGAAAAAGCGGAAATCCCGTAAAATGGTTGCGGAATAAACTTGCGAATATCGTCTTCTCGTTGAGCAATCATTGCTAAAGTGGGCGTTTGCACACGACCGCACGAAAGTTGTCCGTTATATTTTGTGGTAAGACAGCGAGTTGCGTTGATTCCGACAAGCCAATCCGCCTCGGCGCGAGCCTTTGCAGAGTCGCATAAATTTTGGTAATTTTTGCCGTCTTGCAGGTTGTTAAAGCCGTCTTTTATGGCTTTGTCGGTTACGGAAGAAATCCACAAGCGTTTTATTGGTTTGTTGCATTTGGCTTTTTCGATAATCCACCGAGCCACAAGTTCGCCCTCACGGCCCGCATCGGTGGCAATCACTATGGTTGCGACATCTTTTCGCAAAAGCAACTCTTTTACCGTGCGATATTGTTTAGAGGTTTGCGGGATAACTGTCAATCGTTGTTTTTCGGGAATTATCGGCAAATGGGATATATCCCAGGTTTTATAGCGGGCTTCGTATTCTTCGGGATCCGCCAACGTTACGAGATGTCCCAAAGCCCAAGTTACTATATATTTTTCGCCCTCAATGTAGCCATTTTTGCCGCCGCGACAGCCCAAAACACGGGCAATGTCTTTGCCGACCGAGGGTTTTTCTGCTAAAACTAAAGTTTTCATGGAGTATAAAAATCCTTTCTGTTGATAAAATTATTATATCAGATTTTCCCAGCAAGACAAAATAATTTACAACGCCCAAAAATATCACTATTTTCGGGCGTTTTTGCTTTTATTAAACTTATTAAAAATGTCAACCTAATGCTAATACTGCAATAATATACAAAAGCCAAATATGCAAAGGATAACCCACATAAAAGAAATTTTTCATACCTTTCCCTTTTTCTCCGTTATACAGAAAAATTGGGATAATTGCGAAAACCATCATCCACTGGATATTGCCGGGATCGGTGGCAAATTGCAATGCCGACAACACAAGCAATGCCAAGGCTTGCGCCCATCGCCACGGACGCAATATATAAAAGAGCAATCCCAAGCCAACCATTACTGGGCCGCCTTCCAAAACGAACGCATTTGGCAACAGCAGTAACAGCCGTATTAGCCAAATATTGGGGGTTTCCAAAGTGCTGGCAGCCATAATTGGAATTACTGTCAATATCGGCAAAATAGCCAACGCCAATCCGCCGACAATTTTTTTGGCGGATTTCTCTTTAACGCCAGTTTTGCCAATCTCGTAAGCAAGCATATACACGGTTGCTACGAAGAATGTCGCAAAAGCGTTATTTATCAGCATAATATTCTCGCTTGGCAAAATATAGCCATTAAGCGCAAGGCTGACGATATTCATAATCCACGAGGCTATTAGCAAGCGGAACATCAATTTTTTGCGATTGCTTGTATAATGAAAACTTTCCGCCATTAAAAACAAAAACATTGGAAATACAGGGCGACCGAGCATAGTAAGCCAAAGCGGCGCGCCAACGTGTGCCCACATTTGATGCACGTGATCAATTATCATGAGTGCAAACGCAATAAATTTTATTGTAGATCCAGTTAAAAATCCATTTTGTCTTTTTAATATGGTCATTTTTTTGACCTCCTTGTATTTGTGATGTTGATTGCGCGCTCAATCAAAAATATATACGGTTCAATTTTTGGTTGGTCTGATTTTACGAAAATTTGCGAAAAAATTTGAAAAAAACACCGCCAAAATTTCAGCGGTGTTAAAAATGGATATTTTATTTGTAAACCAAAACTCGCCCATCAATCGGCAAAAATTCTTTTTCGGAAAAGCTGTTGCCAGCCTTGCCAAATGGCATTTGTGCAACTAACCGCCATTTTGTGGGAATCTTCAACTGCTCTTTGATGCTACTTTCGATTACTTCGTTGTAATGTTGCAAACTTGCACCGTAACCAACTTGTTTGAGTGCCGTCCAAACCACTAATTGGAGCATTCCGTTGGCTTGTTCTCCCCATTTTGGGAAATTATCTTTGAAAACGGGAAAACGATTTTGCAAACTTTCTACAATTTCGTCGTCCACAAAATATAGGATTGTGCCGTGTCCATTTTTGAAACCAGCCAGTTTTTCGGCTGTTGCGGCAAAATTTTCGGGCGGAACAATTTTCTCAAGCGCCGAGTGAATCGAATCCCACAAATTGGCGTGATGTTCGCCCAAAAGTAACGCAACTTTTCCCATTTGTGCGTTAAAGGCTGTCGGCGTGTGCTTTACGCTAAAATCCAAAATTTCTTTTAACTTTTCGTATGGCACAACTTCTGCGTTGCTTATTCCGTAATCCGACCGCCGTTCTTGTATTGCTGTTAAAAAATCTTTCATTAGTAAAACTCCTTTCGAGTTCGTTTTTTTACAGTTTAACATTTTTGTGATATAATTGCAATAAAATTTTGGAGGTGCAACATGAATTTAGAACAAGAATTTGTGAAGTGGTTTAGCCAGCAAAAGCAAGGCGAAGGAAAAGGAAGAAAACCAGGCGAACCATATTCTAACCTTACTATAACCGCATACAAAAACGCATTGAAAAACGCTTGCAAATCCTTGATAAACCTTGATTTGCCGCAATCCAATCTTTTTTGGTATACAAATGCAGAAGATTTTAGAAAATTGAGACAAAAAATTCTAAACTCAGAAAATTTTGATGAGGTAAATCAAAGATATGGCAATCAAGCCTTTTCTGCGGGATTAGCAAAATACCAACAATTCCTGCAAGAACGAGAAACACAACCAGCAAGCGAAAAACCACCATCGCCGCCAACAAACCCCGCAAAACCGCAATACACCGCCGAAAACTTCCTATCAGAAGCCTACATAATCCGCGAAAAATACACCGACATAACCACGCAATTAATCCGCAAGAAAAACATAATTTTGCAAGGCGCACCAGGAGTTGGCAAAAGTTTTCTCGCAAAACGGCTTGCGTTTTCGCTAATCGGCGCAAAAGACGACAGCAAGCTAGAAATGGTGCAATTCCACCAAAGTTACGCTTACGAGGATTTTATCGAGGGATTTCGCCCAACCGAAAGCGGCAAATTTTCCCTTAAACATGGGATTTTTTGGCAATTTTGCAGTAAAGCCAAACTCGATCCCGCCAACAAATATTTTTTCATTATTGACGAAATCAACCGAGGAAATCTCTCAAAAATAATGGGAGAACTGATGTTTCTGCTGGAACACGACAAACGGGGCGAAGAGTTCGCAATTCCGCTAACTTACTCTGGTGAAAAGGGCGAAAAATTTTTCGTGCCGAAAAACGTCCATATAATCGGAATGATGAACACTGCCGACCGCAGTTTGGCAATGATTGATTACGCTTTGCGGCGGCGATTTTGCTTTATCACGATTTCGCCCGCCTTTGATAATCCCCAATTTATCAGCGATTTCACGCAAAATTGTCCCAAAAATTCGCCGATTGCCGCCGAAATTATCCGCAAAATGACCGCCCTAAACGCCGCAATTTCAACAGAATTGGACAGCGGACATCAAATCGGACACAGCTATTTTTGCACAAATACGCCGCTTTCCGAGCGAGATATTGCCAATATTCTAAAATATGAAATTGCCGAGCTGCTAACGGAATATTTTTTTGACGACTCCGAAAAACTCGCTGAAATGCTGGCAATTTTGGAGATACGGCTATGAAAATTCCCATAAAAAACGTGTATCATATGCTGCTGTACGCCTACGATATGCTGAAATCCAAGGAATACGCACGATTGGCGAGCGAAAATTGCGAAAGCGTTCACGATTTATTGGCGGCGCTACTTTTGCGAGGTACGCAAACCCTCATAAAACGGGGATTTCTCAAAAATTATATATCGCAAACCGAGGAAACCGCCGCAATTAGGGGAAAACTTGATGTTGCAAATTCGCTCCGCCGTTTGTCGTTGCAAAATGCCCGTGCAATCTGCATTTTTGACGATTTCAGCAATAATATCTCGTTTAACCAAATTTTGAAAGCGACATTTTTACACCTCGCAAAACAGCCAATACAGCCAAATCTCAAAAAAGATGTGCGAACGGTGCTTGCCTATTTTAACGAAATCTCGACAATCGGCACAAGCACGATAAAATGGGATTCGCTTGCGTTTAATCGCAACAACGCCCATTATGACACGATTTTGTACTTTTGTCGGCTGATTTGCGAAAATGCTATTGCCAACCGAAACTCTGGCGAAAAAAGTTTCGCAACTATTGAGGATAAATTTTTGCCAGAACTGTTTGAAAAATTTATTTTTGCCTTTTGCAAGAGACATCTAAAATCCCCAAAATATGCGGTTTATCGGCACGAAAAAATAAATTGGCAAGCCGATAATCTCGAAATGTTGCCGCAAATGCAAACTGATATTACGGTTTCGAGCGGTTGCCGCAAACTTATTATTGATACAAAATTTTACAGCAAAACGCTCCAAAGCCACTATTTGGGGGATAATCGCAAGATTATCTCGGCGAATTTGTATCAAATTTTTTCGTATGTGAAAAATGCGGCGGCGCAATCGCCAAATTTAGCGGTTAGCGGAATGTTGCTTTATCCGCAGGTTGATACGCCGCTGGATAAATACTATTTTATTGACGGCAATAATTTTTTTGTGCAGACGGTTAATCTTAATCAGGATTTTTCGCAGATTGTTGAGGATTTGTTGCGGATTGTGCAAAAATAGCGGGCTTGTAAAAGGCAACGCAAAGTTGTGATATAATTGTTATATCAAATTTTTAAGGAGGTGCAGAAATGCCCAAATTAACGCATCCACGAGGAACAAGCGTAAGCTACAAAATCGGCGAAACATATTTTACAGGCGGACTTTTATTTATTGAAAACGGCGAAATTTACATAAAAGAGAGCGGGAAATTTGCCAATATAATATCGGCAATCGGTGCTGCGATTGGCGGAATTATAGGATTTATTCTAAATTGGGGAAATCCGACAAACTTACCAGGCAGAGCCAGTGCTTTTCCGATAGTTGCGGCGGCGACGGCTGGCTTGTTGTTGGGATTGGCAATCGGAATTTTTGCGGATAAGCGGCTCGGCACAACTGGGAAAGTGGTTTTTCGCGCGAAACTTGCGGAGATTTCTAAGGTGGAGGAATCTATTCATATGGGAAAGCCGACTACTGTGATTGTTACAGGCGTTGCAAAGTGCGAAATTGCGGTTAAGTTGACTGCTGAATTGCGGGCGGTTTTTGAAGATTGTTGAAGGGGATTTTGCAATTTCAAAAAACGCCGTTCGTCAGATGGGTAGGCCCGCCTGCCGAATAGGCAGGTAAAATGTTGATTTTGCCTATAATATAGCAATTTAACCCTAAATGTCCCCACTAACCTCAAACCAAAACACGCTACCAGCCCCAACAACCGACTGCACGCCGCACCGCCAACCGTGCCGCTCGATTATCGTCTTGACAATATGCAAGCCCAATCCCATTCCAGTAAGTCCACTGCGTTTTTTGCCAAACTTGCCTATTTTGTCAAACTTGCCGTTTTTGCCACTCTTATATTTGCTCCAAATTAGGGGCAACTCGGCTGGAGATATGCCTTCGCCGCTATCCTTGATTTGTATGCGAATGCGGTTGTCAATCTCAATTTGCTCAACTTGAATCGTCTTGCTTTCGCCAGAATAATTTACGGCGTTCACCAACAAATTGTAAAACGCCCTATTTATCTTGGTTTCATCGCCGTGGACGTAAATTTCGCCAAGTTCGCCCTTGCTGAAAATTATCCGAAAACCCTCGCTTTTGAGCAATTCTTCAACTCGGCTTGCGGTTTCCTCAATATTTTTTGTCAAGTTGAAATTTGTTATATTTAAGCTGTCCATCGCCGTTTCCAATTTTGAGATGTCCAAAACGTCATTGACCAATGTGGTCAATCGCTGCGTTTCGTCCATTATTGTTTGCGTTTGCTCCGCCGTGATTTCTTGCGGAAAATCGTGCATCATTTCCGCATAGCTGTAAATCAACGCTAGCGGAGTCCGCAAATCATGCGAAACGTTCGCCAGCAGCTCGCGCCGCAAGCCCTCAACTTTGCCCAAATCCTCCGCAACTTTGTTCAGCGTTTGCGAAAGCCGCACAATCTCGTAAAAGCCGCGCCCGTCAAATTGCGCTGTGTAATCCCCTTTCGCCAAAACCATTGCATTTTGGCTGATTCTCTCAATCGGCTTGGAAACCCACTTCGCAATGAAAATCGCAATCGCAACCGAAAGCACCAACATTATCCCAGAAATCAAGTAAAGTTGATAACGCAAAGTTGCCACGGTTGCATCAACTGGCGAAATTAAGGCGTAAAACGTCAGTGAAATGGCTTGTCCGTTGCTTAATTGGAACTCTCGCACTTCGGTTATTGTTTCGGGAATTGGCGGCTCTTGTTGGGGGCGAAACGGCTGAAATGAGCGAGATTGGCGGGCTGGCGGGCTTTGCCCCGAATTTGGCGGCGGTGGACGGCGTTGCGGCGGCGGCATGAAATTTGGCGTTAATTCTACTAAAATTCCGCTTTCTACCTCGATATTGTGCAAAATATCCTGTAAATTGGGATTTTCTATCTCATTTGCTACTAATTCTATCGTTTGCTGTAATTCTTGCGTGCGTATAAATTTATACATATCCGTCAGAAAAATCGTCTGAAAAAGCCACAAAATTATCAGCAACAGCCCGCAAAATCCCAGTAATAAAGCGAAAATTTTCCATTTTAGACGTATTTTATTCATGTCAACCCTCGAATCTGTAGCCCAAGCCGCCTGTCTGCCGACAGGCAGGCGCAGCGTTTTCACGAGATTTGCGTGCCGTCCCAAAGCCTTTCGGAGCAGCTTGACGTGCGTGTCCAAAGTGCGGTCGTCGCCGTAAAAATCGTAGCCCCAAACCTCGGTCAACAGCTTTTCGCGCGAAACGGCGATATTTTTGTTGCGTATCAAAAAGAACAGCAAATCGTACAGTTTTGGGGATAATTCCGCCGTTTCGCCGTCAATCTGCACTTTGTGGGCTGTCATATCCGCTAAAAAGCCGTCTTTTTGGAAGATTTCGTGCGGCGGCTCGGCGGATTTTGCCGCTTGCAAGCCGTTTGTGCGTTTCAAAATGGCGGCAACTCGCAGCATTATTTCCTTGGACGAAAACGGCTTGACAACGTAATCGTCAACGCCCAATTTGAACCCCAAAATTTTGTCGTACTCCTCGCCGCGCGCGGACAGCATAATTACAGGCACTTCCGAGGTTTTGCGAATTTCCTCCACCGCCGAAAAGCCGTCCATTTCGGGCATCATTATATCCATTATGATTATGTCGAAAGTAGCGGATTTACAGACTTGCACGGCTTCCAAACCGTCCGCCGCTTCGGTTACTTCGTGTCCTGCAAACTCGGCGTACCGCTTGATTACTGCTCGCAAGCCTGGTTCGTCGTCGCAGATTAGTATTTTTGGCATATTTCCTCCTTTTTCTGCTTGGGATTTCTAATTTTCTTTGTTAAGTTTATCAATTTTGAAAATTTATTGCAAGCGATTTTTTTGTGGCTTGTAAAATCCCATAAATACGGTGGTTGCAAGCAATAGCAACAGCAACGCAATCATAATATAATGGTAATAATTTTGCTGAGCTTCTGCAATAATTTCGTCCATTGTTGAATTTGCTGGATTTGTCGGCGATTCGCCCTGCAACATTGGCGGACGATTTCTGCCGATATTTCCCATATTTCCGTTACTTTCAAAATATTACTCCACTTTATTCAAAATCAAATTTGCAAAAACTTCCAACATATGCTAAAATTAAAATGATTAGGGGGTATTATTTTGCAAAATATAATCGAACACTTACGCCAACGCTCAATAGAAAGCCTTTTTTCAATGGCGAGTTTTTCAACAGTTTGGCAAACTTGGCAATCCGAAATCAAAAAAACCGCTAGCAAGCCCACCGAACGCCAAATTTTATCGTTGGGCGATTGCCTTTACGATATATTTTATTCCACAAACTCGGTAGGGCGTGGACAATCGGACGTTTCCGCTGGCGGTGCGGTTTGGGAGGCTCTTGTTTGTTGGTACCTTAATTTGTGCTTGGTCGGTCGCTGAACTGTCGTAATCAAGCACAACAAGCGGCTTTTGCCAACTCCGATTGCCCATGCAATCACGGTAAATTACGACAACTTCACGTCAAATACCGAATCCGATTTGATAGCCGTAACTTTTCC